>NZ_CP147913.1:4060333-4372666 GCF_037414475.1 Myxococcus stipitatus
CTGCTGCGCGGCCGTTCGCCTCGACAGCGAATGCATCTGGCGCTGTTCGCGCTGGTCGTGGGCACGGTTTGCGCACTCGGACTGTGGGGTTCGGTTCAGTTGGGCCTGATGGATTGGTGAGCGCGGCTCACGGCGGTCCCGCGCCACTCATCCCGCGTGGGAACCGCTCATGGAGTATCCGGGGCACCTCGCCCCTCGGCGCGTACCTTCCTCTTCGTCCGGCACCGCCCTCCCGGCGGCGCCCTCACAGAGGGAGTCCTCCATGCGTCGTGTCCCCATCCTGGCCGCGGTCCTCGCCCTGGCCCTCTTCTCAGGCTGCGCCACCACGTCCACCGCCCGCGCCGCGCCTTCCCCCGCGCCCTTCCAGGTGAAGCGCTCCGGACATGGACGCCCCGTGCTCTTCATTCCCGGCCTCGCCTCGGCCGGCACCGTCTGGGACGAAACCGTCGCCCATCTCCAGGGCCAGTACGACTGCCACGTCTTCACCCTCGCGGGCTTCGCGGGCCAGCCCGCCATTCCCGCCCCCTTCCTGCCCACGGTGCGCCGCGCGCTCGCCGATTACATCCGCGCGCAGGGACTCCAGAAGCCCATCATCGTCGGACACAGCCTGGGCGGCGTGCTCGCGTTCGGACTCGCCGCCGATGCTCCCGAACTGGTGGGCGGCGTCTTCATCGTGGACAGCGTGCCCTTCCTCCCCGCCCTGATGTACCCAGGCGCCACGGCCGAGTCCGCGCGCCCCTTCGCGGAACAGACCCGCACGCAGCTGCGCATGCAGACCGTGGAGCAGCGCGGCCAGAGTTCCCGCCACGCCCTGAGCATCTACATCTCCGATGAAGCGCGTCGCGAGGTCGCCGCGAGTTGGGGCGCGGACTCGGATGCGGAGAGCGTGGCCCAGGCCGTGTACGAGATGAGCATCACCGACCTGCGCCCGGAGCTGCCCCGCATCACCGCGCCTACCTTCGTGCTCGGCTCGTGGGTGGCCTTCCAGGGACGTGTCCCTCGCGAGACGGTGGAAGCCCTGTATCGCGACCAGTATCAGGGCCTCTCCACCGCGCGTGTCGTCATGCATGACACGGCCCGGCACTTCATCATGTGGGAAGACCCCGAGGGCTTCTACGCCTCCCTGGACGGCTTCCTGAAAGCCCATGCCCCCATCGCGCGCATGGAGATTCAACGCTGAGCATGGTGGACTCACGGCCTCCCGGCGGCAGGAGCTCGCATGTCTTCCCGACGCACCCTGGTCTATGCGGCCTGCCAGATAGGCGGATGGGGCCTCTACGGCCTCGTGAACATCCTCCTGTCCATCCTGTTCGTGGTCGCCACCTCCCAAGGCCGTGAGCAGTTCGCCATCCGCACGGTGTGGACCGTGCTGATGTGCCTCTCCGGCGGACTCATCACCCACTTCGCCAGGACCGCGCTGCCCCTGCGCGAGTGGGTCCGCCTGCCGCTGCCGAAACTGGTGCCGCGCATCCTCGCCACGTGCGCGGCCTTGGCCGCATTGCAACAGTGCGTCGGACTGGTGCTCGCGTACCCCGTGCTGGGCATCTACGACGCGAAGGCCTTCTCGCTCACGTTCTTCATCTCGGGCAGCGCCTTCTGGTCGGTGGTGATGATGATGTGGCTGCTCACCTACGTCATCGTCCACCTGCTGGCGCAGGCGCGTGAGGCGGAGCGAGAGCGCTGGCGGCAAGAGGTCGCCGCGCAGACGTCGGAGCTTCGCTTCCTCAAGGCCCAGCTCCAGCCTCACTTCCTCTTCAACTGCCTCAACAGCGTGCGCGCCCTCATCGTCGAGGACCCGCTCCGCGCTCAACAGGCGGTGACCCGGCTCTCCACCCTCCTGCGTCACGCGCTGTCCTCCCATGGCCCCGAGACAGTCCCCCTGTCCCAGGAGCTCCAGGTGGTGCGCGACTACCTGAGCCTCGAGGGCATCCGGCTGGAGGAGCGGCTTCGCATCCGCGAGGACATCGCCCCAGAAGCCCTGGGCATCTGCGTGCCCGCCATGCTCGTACAGACGCTCGTGGAGAACGCCATCAAGCACGGCATCGCGCCCACCCCCGAAGGGGGCGAAGTGACGGTCCTCGCTCGGGTGCGCGAAGGCTCGCTCCTGCTGGAGGTGGCCAACACCCCCGCGCCCATCGGAACTCCGGCCCCGCCCCACTCCAGCGGCGAAGGCCTGCACAACGCCAGCGAACGACTGCGCCTGCTCTGTGGCGCGGGTGCTTCACTTCAGCTCGACCAAACGAACGCGACCCTCACGACGGCGCGCGTCCACATCCCCCTCGCCTCATGAGAGTCCTCATCGTCGACGACGAACGCCTGGCCCGCGCGGAGCTGCGCCGCCTGCTCTCCGCCTTCCCGGATGTGGAGGTGGTGGGCGAAGCCGCTCATGTGGAGCAAGCACGTCAACAGGTGGCGGCGCTGGCTCCGGACCTGCTGCTGCTCGACATCCAGATGCCGGGCGGCACGGGCTTCGATGTCCTGGAGCAACTGGACGAACCGCCCGAGGTCGTCTTCACCACCGCGTACGACGCCCATGCCGTGCGCGCGTTCTCCGTCAACGCGCTCGACTATCTGCTCAAGCCCATCGAGGCCGAACGACTCGCCGAGGCCCTGGAGCGGGTGCGCCAGCGCGGCCACGTCCCGCGCGCCCCCGAGCCGCCCCGCACCACGGGCGGCGCTCCCTTGGAGCGAGTCTTCGTGCGCGATGGAGAGCGATGCTGGTTGGTGCAGCTCTCCCAGGTTCCGCTCATCAGCTCGGAAGGCAACTACTCCCGGCTGCATCTGCCAGGACATCAACCCCTGCTGCTGCGTTCGCTGAGCTACCTGGAAGAGAAGCTGGACCCCGCGCGCTTCTTCCGCGCAAGCCGTCAGCATCTCATCAACCTCGACTTCGTCGAGACGTTGGAGCCGGGGCCCGGAGGCACACTGGTCGCGCGCCTGCGAGGCGGCACGGAAGTCGAGATGTCGCGGCGTCAGTCCCAGCACTTCCGCGAGCGAATGAGCCTCTGAGTCAGTTCGCGCCGTGGTGCCGCTTGGGCGCTTTCCCGGAGGTGAGCACCGTATCCACCGCGGCCACGCTGCTGCGGCGGCGTGACTGACGTACACGCTCTTCCATCTTCTCGTAGTGCTTCAGGCGCGCGAGCATGTGCGCGTCGGATGTCTGACAATGCAGCTGAGTCACTTCGCGGTGGCGGCGGCCCAGCTCCTGCCACGTCTGGAGCATGGCCTGGTTGCCGAGGAGCCGCTCCTCCACGTTGTCCAGAACCACATCCATCTGCTCGGCCTCCGCCTCTAATGCGGCGAGCCGTGCTCGTGCTTCCTCCGGAGGCGTCGAGCACCCCGTCGTCACCGCCACCCCCACTCCCACTCCCACCAACAGCCCGAGCCACCTCTGCATCCCCACATCGCCTCCCGCGTGTCTCGCGCCGGCCATCAGTCTTCTCGCGCGAAGGCCAAGGTAGGGAGCCGCATCTGGAGCGACAACCCGTGCGGGCAAGCAGGGCCGCTCATTTTTCAGGGCACGCGGGTTGTTCTCCTCCACCACTCCTCTCGCCCCCTGCTGCGAGAAAAAGGGAGGTCCGCCAGAGGACAGAGTCACCTCACGGGCCGCGTATCCGCGCCACCCCATAGACCATCACAGTGACGACCGCGGAGAGCACGCCGGCATAGAGCGGCAGGAAGATGAACAGCACCCCGCCTTGCGCGTCGGCCGCTGCCCACGTGGACGCGAAGACCTGCGCGGCAAGGGAAGTGAGCAGGAGCACCACCGTCCCCGTCTTCAGCGCGAACCGCAGAGATGGGCGCGTAAACGACGCTCGCCGCAGGAGCCTCGCGAAGAACGCGAAGCCGACGAGAGATGGTGCCGCGAAGACCGTGGCGAGGAGATAGGTCGACCCACCCAAGGCGAGCGGGGTCGGCCCGGCGTCCATGCCGCTCCAGGCGAGCAGATGACTCAACCCGACGCCCAAGGGGTGCACCGCGAGAATCCAAAGCGCCATGCCCCACGGAAGCAGATTGGGAGATGCACGCTCCTGGCTGATTTCAGTCATGGGCAATTCCATATCATGCGCGCCCCAGGGAACGAGTCCTCGCAACGAGAGCCGGTGAGATGGTTCTTCGGCGATGGGTCGGCGGCATGCGCCTCCGAACCCCCTTGAACCAGAGGCCTCCACGGCATCCGCTGCTCCATCCACACCTCAGCGTGAAGTGAGCTGGAATCACAGACATGGAGCCAGGGGCGCCTCATCCAGAATGGCACCCCATCAGCCACAGAGCCTTCCCATGCCCGAAACGCTCTTCGGAGAGACTGTCTTTCTTGAGCAAGCACTCCGCGCGGAGAGCCCCGCTCGAGGTGTCCCCTCCAGCGATTCCAACGGTTGAGCGAAGTGCATCCGCGTGAGGCCCATCACGGGCCTCGAGCTCCGAGCCTTCGCATCCGCCCCGAGAGCTACTTCGGTACGGCCTTGAGCGAAGCCTTGCCGTCCTTGATGACGACCTTGAACTCCACCGCCTTCGCGTTGTGCTGCTTGAGCAGCTCCGGCACCTGCTTGCGCAACGTCGCCGCCACGTTCTCGTAGGACAGCTTCGAGGTGTCCTCCTGGCAGCGGCGCTTCGCGGTGACGTAGGCGTCGTACACGGCCCGCAGCTTGTCGTCCGACATGCCGCCGCTCCCTCCCGCCGGAGCAGGAGGCCTGGGCGCCGCGGCCCCTGGCGCCGTCACCTTGGGCATCCCTCCAACGGCCCCCGCCGGCTTCGCGGTGGCCATCCCCGGAGGCACCGGTGCACTGCCTCTCGCGGGCGCGCCCCCCATCGGCGCCGTCACCGTCGGCAAGCCACGCGGCGGCGTCCCTGGCACTGGCGCCACCGTCGGCTGTCCACGCGGCGGTGTCCCCGCCACCGGCGCCACCGTCGACTGTCCACGCGGCGGTGTCCCCGCCACCGGCGCCACTGTCGGCTGTCCACGCGGCGGTGTCCCCGCCACCGGCGCCACAGAGGGCACCGGCGTCACGGGCGCCACACCCGGCACGCCCGTTCGCGCGACAGGCGCCACGCTCGGCATGGCCGGGGACACGGAGACGGTCGCCGCGGGGGTTCCTCGGAACGGAGTCCCCGTGGGCGCGGACGCGGCAGCCGCCGCGATGGCCGCGGCCAGCGGGGGCTCGTTCACCGGACGAGGCCGGACGAACTCCTCCACCTCCTCGAAGTCCATGTCGGAGATGTCTTCCGGCAGCTCCACCACGTTCTTCTTCGGGTCCTTCGAATCCTTCGCCCCTCCACCCCGAGCCTCCGCGCGGCGTCGCGCCTTGAAGAGGTCCCGCTTGTACGTGCCCGCCTCGATCTCCTGGAGCGTGCGCATCCAGAGCCGGTCGTACGTGAGGAACTTGTTGTGCAGCGTGCCCACCCGGAACTTGGCGGCCGTGCTGCGGATGAAGGAGCTCTTGAGCCGGTTCACCCGCTTCTTGAAATCGTCATGAGCCTTCGTGGGCGGATGACGGTCCGCGCCCATGAAGTACTGCTCGAAGAGGTTGCGCAATACAGCCAGCTCTGCCTCCAGAGCGTCGCACTCTTGCAGCACAGCCTCGCTGGAGCTGGTGTCCGCCAGGGGCTTCGCGGAGGGAGTCTTGGCGGCGGACTGTCGGGCGTCGGGGGGCGGCATGACGTCTCAGAGTGTCCCCAACCCGCGCCCGGGGATCAACCTCACGCCGCCGACGGTGTAGGGCCCAGTCCGCCCGAGGGCTCGGCCCCCACCCCTCGCCGCCCCTTCTGGTAGAGCAGCGTCGCCCCGAAGGCGAACATGCACAGCGAGATGAACTGGCTGGTCGAGATGTTGTACCAGGCCTCCAACGGCACCACCTCCGCCAGCCCCTGGGCCCCCAGCGACTCCAGGAGGCCGTGCAGCGTGCCTCGCTCCACGTCGCCCCGGAACAGCTCCACCGTGCTGCGCAGCACCGCGTAGGCCATCAGCCACAGCGCGAAAATCTGCCCGTGGAAGCGGCGGAAGCGCCGCGCATACAGGAGCCCCACGAAGAGGCCCAGCTGCCCCAGCGATTCGAAGAGCTGCGTGGGATAGACGCCCAGCGTGTGCCCGTGCTGGAGCACCCAGTCGGAGATGCGCACCGCCTCGGGGACCGCCTGATGGAGCACCTGCCCCGTCGACTCCACGACGAAGCGCGTGTCCTCCACCTGTGACGAGTACGCCAGGCTGGACGCGTTCCCCACCCGCCCCAGGAGGTCCTGCGCGAGCCCCGCACCCGGAAAGTGCACCGCGGTCACCGAGCCCGCGGGCGCCACGTCCCCCCAGCAGCACCCCGCACTGAAGCACCCCAACCGCCCCAGGCACTGGCCCAACGACACCGTGGGGATGCACACATCCGCCAGCCGCAGGAAGTCCATGCCATGCGCGCGCGCGAAGAACCACGCCGCCACCGCCGCGCCAATCAGGCCGCCGTAGAAGACGAGCCCTCCGCCCAGCGAGAGCACCTGCGTCCAGTCGCGCGCGTAGTCCTTCCAGTTCACCAGCACGAAGAGCAGGCGGCTGCCACCAATGCCTCCCACGAGCAGCCAGAAGGCCATGTCCATCACCTGCTCGCGCTTCTTGGGGCCCTCGACGTCCACCCACTGGCCATCCACCTGCTTCAGCTGTCGCCACTCATCCTGGGCGAGCCGGCCCGCCACCGTCAGCGCCGTCATGAAGCCCGTCGCCAGGAGCACGCCATAGGTGTGCAGCGGGATGCCCTCGCCCTTGCCTCCCGGGAAGGCCTCCGCGGGCAGCGCGTACTTCAAGCCGAACCACGCCAGCACCGCGCCCGCGACACCAAAGCCCGCGGCGCGCAGCACGCGGTCCGTGATGTTCACCGGAGCCCGCACCCGCGTCTTCGCGTCCAACTCACCCTGCGCGCCCCGCCACCCGTTGAAGACGATGTAGCCCACCGTGCCCACGGCCACCGCGTACAAGAGCAGCTGCGCCCACAAGCTGGTGAAGGTGAAGCGGAAGAGGACGGGGAGCATGGAGACCTGCCGGAAGGCGAGGGAAGGCAACGCGGGGACAGCTCAGGCCCGCCACGACGAGAGACTTCAGGCGGCCTTGGTCGGCGCCGAGGTGGGCTTCTCCTTGCGGACGAAGGCATCCACCAGCAGGAGCCCCACACCCACGCAGATGGCCGAGTCGGCGATGTTGAACGACGGCCACGCCGCCTTGTCGAACCAGTGCGCTTCCAGGAAGTCGATGACGAAGCCCCGCGCCAACCGGTCGATGTAGTTGCCCAGCGCGCCACCCAGGACGAGCGGCAGGCCCCACAGCGCCCACTTCTCCGCCGGGTCCGAGCCAGACAGCTTGCGGAAGTAGAAGACGATGAGGACCACCGCGCCCAGGCTCACGATGTGGAAGAGCGGCCCCCGCTTGTCCGGGGACATGCTCCGGAACAGGCCCCACGCGGCGCCCGGGTTCTCCGCGTAGCGCAGGCGGAAGAAGTTCTCGGAGACCTCGATGCTGCGGCGAGGACGATAGTGCAGGCCGTCGTAGCCCTGCGGGGGCGGCTCGCCGAACATGGCGCCCAGGCGCCCGCCCAGCGTCTCCTGCCCTTGCATCTGGGAGGTCAGCTCGCGGACGACCAGATACTTCGTCCACTGGTCCAGCACGATGACGCCAAGGGCGACGACTAGGAGGATGACGTATTTGCGAGGCACGGCCCGGGCTTACACCACGAGGCCCCCGCCCGTCACGGATTGGGGCTCTGTGTCAGCGGCGCGCCCACGGGCTCCGGACGGCGCACCCGCAGCGAGTCCAGCAGCATGAAGGCCACGCCCACGCAGATGGCCGCGTCGGCCACGTTGAAGGTGGGCCAGCGCATGCCCGGCTGGTTGCGCCAATGCCAGTCGATGAAGTCGATGACGTAGCCACGAATCAGCCGGTCCAGGAAGTTGCCCAGCGCGCCGCCCGTGATGAGCGCCAGCGCCAGACGCACCAGCCGCTGGTCCATGGAGGTGCGGCGGTACATCAGGAAGATGAACGACAGCGCCGCCAGGCTCACGACATGGAAGAACACCCGACGCACGCTGTCCGGCAGGTTGGCGAACAGGCCCCACGCGGCACCCGGGTTCTCCACGTAGCGGAAGTGCCAGTAGTCCTCGATGAAGCGATAGGGCCGGGTCACCCGCCGCTCACCTTCCGGGGGCGGGTTGTTGTCCAGGTTGTGCTGGGTCAGGAACCCCGTCACCCGCGCGAGCCCCTCCCGCCCATCCAGGGCATCCGTCAGCCGGGACACAGCCAGATACTTGGTCACCTGGTCGGCGAGGAGCACCGTGGTGGCCACGAGGAAGAGGAGGCGAAGGGAGGCTTTCATGACGCGTCCCTGTCCTCTAACCCGCCCCCAGCAGCCCTGACAACCCAGAGAGCCCAACACCCCGGAGGCAGCCTGCCTGCTCTGTCTCCCGGCCAGCGCTTCTTTGGGGCATGGTGGAGGCATGTCGCCTGTTGAGCCTCCCGTGAATCCCCCAGTCTCCGACACATCCCCACCCACGCCGACCCAGCCAGCCAAGGCCAAGAAGCCGTCGCTCATGGCGCGCTTCAAGAACCTGATGGTGGAATACGGCCCCGTGGCCATCGCGACGAACTTCGCCCTCTTGGGGCTGATGTTCGCGGGCTTCTACGTGGCCATCGAGATGGGCTTCCAGCCATCGAGCACGGGCGCGAAGGTGGGCACGTTCGCCGCAGCCTACGCGGCAACGCAGGTGGTGAAGCCCCTGCGGTTCGCGGCGGTGTTCGTGCTCACGCCGCTCATCGCTCGCATCCCGGCCGTGGCCCGATTCCTCGAGCGCAACAAGCACAAGTGGAGCCTCTGACCGGACGCGGCGGCTCAAGCCTGGGCCGCCGCGCCACGGTGTACCGCCTGGGGTGCGGCTAGTTCGGGACGACGAAGTCCTTCACCACGCCCATGTGCTGCATGTTGGAGGCGGCGCTGTCACCCGACTGCACCGGGGCAATCTCCGACAGCGGCTGATAGACGCGGCTGTCGAGCACCAGGCCCGCCGGGAACCGGCTGGAGCCGATGACCGTGGCCGTGCGGTACTGGTTCAGGTCCGCGTCCACCAGCACGTGGTCATAGGGCTTGGCGCGCGCGGAGTTGGTGCCCGTCTTGCCATTGTGGTCCGCGGGGTACGGAGAGGACGTGACGACCAGCTCCGAGAACGTGCCGAAGCAGGACTCGCTGAAGGAGTCGGTGTTGAGGTCGCCACCGATGGCCAGGTAGTCGGACGCGGGGACCTTCCCCTTGATGTAATTGACCAGGTTGCGAGCCTCCGTGTTGCGCACGCTGGCGCTGCGCGTCAGCAGGTGCACGCTCACGACCCAGAGGTCCTTCGGCCCCGGGATGTCGATGCGCGCCCACGCGAAGTCGCGGTTGCTGACTTCCACGTCCGTCCACTCGCCCGACTCGATGATGGGCCAGCGGCTGATGATGCCGTTGGGAATCTGCGCGCCGGTCTCCCGATAGTACGAGAACTCCGGACCGAACGTCGTCTGCACCATCTCGCGGATATCCGCGGTGGAGTTGTTCTTGTAATTGAACTCCTGGATGAGCACGACATCGGGGTTCACGCCCTGCATCAGACGGATGCCGTGGCCCGGGTCGTAGTCCTGCCCGTTTCCGCTCGTGAGGTTCGACGCCATGATGCGGATGTTCGTGGAGCCGCCACCGGAACCCGCGTCGGAGCCAGAGCCCGCGTCCGGTTCGGAACCCGCGTCCGTGCCGGAATCAGGGACAGGGCCCGCGTCCGTTCCCGCATCCGTGCCGGAGCCGGCATCCGAGCCCGCGTCGGTGACGGTGCCCGCGTCATCGCTGCCCGCGTCGCCCGTGCCCGAACCCGCGTCGTCGTTGCCCGCGTCGCCCGGGCCCGCGTCGGGCTTGTCGCCGCCGTCGGGGGAAGAGCCGCCGTCGTCCTGCGGTCCCGCCTCGCAGACTTCCGTGGGCAGACAGTAGGACGCCGAGCCCGCGCCGCCCGTGGGGCAGCACGAGGCCGCCGACGAACCACATGCGGCCTGCACCTGGCAGGGGCGCACACAGATGGCGCGGTCATAGTGCGGAACAAAGCGGCACTCCTCGCCCGCGGCGCACGCCGACGCCTGGCTCGGGTTGCAGTCCTTCCACAGGACGCCGCCGTCCTCGGTGGGATGCGGAACCTTGGGCGGGTTGGAGTCTCCGCACGCAAGTGCAAACAGCGTGAGCGTCAGCGACGCACACGCGAGATAGGAAAGGGTCTTCTTCATGCGCCCGGCCTGCTTCCGAGATGACAGTTCAAAGGGTTGGCTCCGCCTGCTGCGACCGGCACGCGGATGAGGCGAGCAGTATAGTGGACCTGTTGGGTTACAGTCCCGCAATATACCGTAATCTCGAATGTTTACAGTGGTGAAACCTGAGTCACAGTTCACCCCGATGCGCACCCATTCCAGCTTCGCAGTCTCAGTGCCTCCAGAAGTTTGGAGACTCCGCCCGTGGTGAGCGTGAAGTTCCACGGGAGGTTGAACGACTTCCTTCCTCCGGAGAAGCGAGGCACGCAGTTGGAGGTGACGCCGCTTGGCTCACCTTCCGTCAAGGACCTCCTCGAGTCGCTGGGGCCGCCGCATCCCGAGATGGGTGAGGTGCGCGTCGACGGCGTCACCGTGGAGTTCGGGCACAGGCTCGCGCCGGGATCACAGGTGGAGGCCTTTCCGTCCATGCGACGCGAGCAAGGGGCTCCGCGCTTCGTCCTGGATGTGGGGTTGGGGCGGCTGTCGGGGTTCCTCCGGATGCTGGGCTTCGACACGCTCTGGAGGAACGACTTCCAGGACGACGAGCTGGCGCACATCTCGAGCACCGAGGGCCGCATCCTGCTGACGCGAGACATCGGTGTGCTCAAGCGCGGCGAGGTGAGCCAGGGCTATTTCCCTCGGGCGACGGACCCGGCGGAGCAGTTGGTGGAGGTGGTCCGGCGGTATGGGCTGGGCACTCGGATGAGCCCGTTCTCCCGATGTATCGCCTGCAACGCGCCCCTGTCTCACGCGGAGCCGCATGAGGTGGCGGGGCGTGTTCCCGAAGGTGTCGCGGAGCGACACTCGCGCTTCCAACAGTGCCCGGGCTGCCGCCGGGTCTTCTGGCCCGGCACGCATCAGGAGCGGATGCAGGCATTGGTGGACCGACTGCGCACCTTGGAAGCCGAGGAAGGCTGATCCACACCTCGCAATCCGCGGGGACCTCGCACTTTTTGCGAGGTCATCAATGCCTCAGACCCAGGGTTGGGGAACCTCGCACGGAAAGAATTTCAGCAGGTTATGCCCTTGGTGTAGTGGGCATATGGGTTGCTTAATGTACGGAAATTCCACCACTCCCCCGCTTGGGGCGGGGCAGAGGAGCAGTGAGATGCCGTCCCAGAACAAGGCCCGGAATCGAGCGAACCGGGGATTCACGCTGCTCGTCGCGCTCGGGGTCGTCATGGTCGTGACGATGGCGGTGATGTTGAGCTACCGGGTGGTGGGACGCGAGGCTGACACCCAGGCGGATACGCGCCGGCAGAAGGAAGCTTTCTTCGCGGCGGAGGCGGGTCTGGCCGAAGGGCGCGAGGCCATCCGGCTGCGGCTGCGCAACGACCAGACCTACTCGCGCGTGCTCACCGACCTCAACGCCGCCGTGGTGGCGGAACTCGGAATCGCGGGCGCCGTTCCCGCATGGCGCGAACTCCTGCCGGGAGCAGGCGCGGGCAACTGGAACTACCTGAGCTTGTCACCGGCATCGCTGCAGCCCACGGAGAAAGCCAGCGGGGGAGGAGAGCCGTACGTCGACTACCCCGAGCAGAACAACGTTCGCTACCGCGTCTTCGTGCGGGATGACGTCGACGATGCGAGCGAAACCACCGACGCCAATGGGCAGGTGTGGATTGCCGCCGTCGGCGAAGTCGTGAACGCCCAGGGTCGTCCCACGCGCGCCATCGTCCAAGCGCTCGTCTCCAACCAGAACGCGCCCGTGGCCAACAGCCCTGGCTGCGCCAGCCGCGGTTGCGGCCCGGACAACACCTTCAACAACACTCAAGACCAAAGCGCCCCCGACACCAGCGTCGTGCGCACCCTTCCCTAAGCCCCTCAGTCTCGCGAGTTCCCCATGAAATCCATTCCTCTCCTCGCGCTCATGCTGTTGCCCGGCTTCGCCCATGCGAACGACGCGGGCAAGAACGCCTTCGACAGAGTCTGCGCGGGCTGTCACACCATCGCGCCGCCTACCGCGCAGACTCAACACCTCAACAAGACGGGAGGCCCTGAGACTCCCCGGCAGGCGGGCGAACGCCGATACGAGTTGGGTGGCCTCGTCCACAAGCGCACGCCCGAGCAGCTCCAGGCCTGGATTCTGGCCCCCAGCCAGGTCCAGAAGAACACGCGCTGCGACACCCGAGGCATCACGCCCGCCGAGCGGGACGAGGTGCACGCCTACCTGCTTCTCAGTGCCCAGCCTCCTCCGCCCACCCGCGATGAACTGCTGCAACAGCAGCTCGCGGAAGAGCTCTCCAACCGCCGCGCGAAGAAGAACGCGTCGCCCCATCCGTCTTCGTCCCGCCCTGACCAGGGGAAGAAGTAATGCGAACCCTCATTCAAAGCCTCGCGGTTCTCCTCCTGCTGGCCACGCCCTCCGCGCAGGCCCAGCAGGTCGCCAAGCTGTGTGAGTCCCACCTGGAAGAGGACCGGCAGGCGGGCTTCAAGGTGCCAGGGTCTGGTCCCGACTCCATGAGGTCCGGAGGCAATCCCCTCAAGGACCCCATCCTCATCCGCAACCCCGGGCCCAACGGCTACCTCCAGCTCAACACCAACCAGGTCGAGCTTGACGCCGAGGAAATCTCCTTCCCGTTCGACCAGCGCGTCACCATCAGCTACGTGTTCGAGTCCGCCGGTGCGTCGCATGCACTGGGGTATCTGTACCTGGACGAGGCCATCGCGGCGGGCTACGTGAACGCCAGTGGGGTCCTGCTGGATGCCAACAACAACGGCATCCTCGACCTGCACGAGGACCTCTTCAACGTCCAATCCTCCACCGATACGGACAGGTATGTCGGCCCTCGTACCGGACTGGGCACCCCCAACCGGCGCTGCACGAGGACGTTCACCGACCTGGGCGGCAAGTCCTATTACGAGCCTGAAATCGCCATGCGGGAGGACTGCGCGGCCACGCATCAGGTGAACAACGCCATCGCGGATGCCCGTCCTGGCAAGACCACGACCACCATCAAGGCGGACATGGTGGGACGGCAGCTCAACAACGCGAGTGGAATCGCGAACGCCAACGCCTACTCCGACAGGGGCTTGTTCCCTCGCATTCCGAACCTGCTGGAGCCCAAGGACCCGGCCAACGGGAACAAGGGCATCGGGCAGATGGTCTTCCTGCTCGCCGATGACGACGGACAGGAGACCACCTACGGAGGGCTCGCTCCCGTGGGTGATATCGACGAGTACGGAGACAACGGCGTTCCGGACTACGACGTCTCCAAGTACGACAACCGGGGCGTCGTCCGGGCCGTCAACCCGGACCCCGGATTGACCAACAACGACCGCACCGTGGACCTGGGCATCATCAAGGGCGGGCGGGAGATCGTCTTCTTCCTGGTCGTCTACTACGACTCGAACCACTCCCCGGGTCCGACGGGCGCGGGCTCCGTCTTCCCCTGTCTCAAGCAGGACGCCGCTGGCAAGTGCCTCATCCATATCCGCTCGCCCATCTCGGTCTTCTTCTCCAAGGCCGAATGGAACCTGGACCAGAACGCCGAGGCCGACGCGGTCGTGGCCGCGCGCAACATTGGATGTGCCTACCAAGCAGGCTGCAACCGGGATGACCCCAACAACGATACCGGGGACTCGTGCCGGGTGGGCAACACCTCGGAGTATCTGTGCGGTTGGCTGGACGGCCCGAAGACCCAGGTGGGCACTGCCCTCCATCGACTGAAGAACGAGGCCACGTACAACTTCCTGGACATGCCCATGGAGCGCGTGGAGGTGACACGCCCCAGCGGCACACGAAATGCCATGCCGCACGTCATCGTCGGCGCGCCCACGACGGACCGCTTCCGCTGGATTCTGGGGTTCGAGGACATCCCTGGTGGTGGTGACCGGGACTTCAACGACGTGGTGTTCGTCATCAACAAGGTGAATGGTGGCGTCAACACCTCCGGAGACATGTCTGGAGGTGCGGGCGGAGACATCTCTCCCCAGAACGCCGAGGACTTCGTCATCACCCGTGTTCGCTTCACGCGCGAGGATGACACGGTGCCGCCTTCGCCCCGGCCCGCCCCCGCCTGCCGTCAGGTCGGCACCGCGTGCTGGACGGAGGCAGTCGCGGGTGCTTGCACACGCCCCAACTCCACGCCTCCCACCATCCAGTACTCCATCGCGGTGAACTGCAACATCTGCACGGGAACTGGTTCCAACGCGACGTGTACCCCGAACCCCGACCCCTCGTGGATTCCGGTGCAGTTCGACTCCCCGACGCAGAAGACCAAGGAGCTGGACCTGCTGGAGCTCGGCTACACCGGCTCACAGCTCTGCTGGAAGGTGAACATCACCAGCCCCAACGAGTCCTGCGTGCCTGTCATCAACAACGTCAACGTGGGCTACCAGGCCGTGCGCGCGGGCAGCTACTCGCGCTCCTCGCCGTCCGCGGTGGGCAACGCCATCGTCTGGGGTGTGAACGAGACTCCGGGTAAGTCCTGGGGACAGAACTGGCCGGGGAGTGGGCTGCCCGACCCGTCCGTTCGTGCCTACGACAACCGCAAGGACTATTCGCTGCGCGGCCGACTCTACTTCCGTTCGCTCTACAACCCGGAGACGCCGAACCAGACGAATGTCACCCAACGCTGGGACGCGGGCCAGGTGATGGCCATGTCCTTCCGTAACGGAACCAATCCGCTCAACCGCAAGCTCTACACCATGGCGAGCAATGGCACGCGCGCCACCATCAGCGAAGAGATGGAAGACAATGACAACAACAGTCCTCTCTTCCCGGACTCGCTCTGCGACACCTACGCCAATGGACGCTACGTCTACGACCTGAACTACGATGGCATCTGCGGCACGCCGACCATCACGCTCCCGCTGTCGAAGCGCATCACCGGCGTCGAGAACGACCGCAACTTCCTGCGCGAGTGGATCTATGGCTGGGAAGACCGCCACAACCCCCTGCCCGCCGATGTGAAGCGCCCCTGGCAGATGGGCGGCATCAACCTGTCGACCGTTGCCATCGCGGTGCCGCCGTACCTGGATACCTGGGCCCAGAACACCGTCCCGACCGAGCGTGACGAGTACCGGCGCAACTTCATGGACCGGTTCAAGGAACGCCCCACGCTGGCCTACGTGGGGACGATGAATGGCTTCCTGCATGCGTTCAATTCAGGGGCCTTCCGCAACGGAGCGACCGATACGTGCGCCGGCACCTTCCAGCTGCGTGGCTACTTCGAGCCCGCGACCGCGAACTGCACCCCGGCTCCCGTCGCGCGCAAGTACGGCACGGGTGAAGAGGAGTTCGCGTACCTGCCGCGCATGTTGCTCGACCGCTACATCAACACCTACGTCCAGCACGTGAGCCTGGTCAACCCGCCGAAGCCGCAGATGGATGCCTCGCCGACCATCGCCAACGTGGACTTCGGGATTCCGGGCCAGCCCGCATGGACGCCCCGGACCTTCGCGTCCAAGACCGAAGGCGCCAAGACGGTGCTCGTCTCCGCGTCTGGCCGCAGCAGCCCCGCTGTCTTCGCGCTCGACATCACCGACCCGGACGCCAGCTACTTCCCCTTGCCGCTGTGGGAGTTCAATCTGGCGGACACCACCCGGCTCAACGCCTTCACCGCGGCGGCGAGCACCAATCCCGCGGTGCAGATTCCGGATGGCACGGGTTCACGCCATGCCCCCTCCGTGGCGCGGATTGGCTGGGGCTCGGGCAGCAACAATGGCGTGTGGGCCGCCATCGTCGGCACCGACTACATCCCCGCCGGGGGCCGCGCTGGCGCGCTCTACATCCTCGACATGAAGACGGGCCAGCCGCTCAACTACACCGGTGGGGCGGCGGGCCAGAACGCGGGCGTCATCACCTTGGACACGGGCTCCGGCGTCGCGGCGGAGAGCGCGCTGGTGGACCTGGACCGGGATGGAAACTACGACGTCATCTACGTGCCCACCACGGCGGGCAACGTGTACCGCATCAACCTGAATGACGTCTCCACGTCGCGGCTCCTGGGGCGAAAGGTGAAGACCTGCAAGGTGGCCAGTGCTTCGGTCGCCGCCACCGAGGACACGTCCGCGAACAACCCCGCGGGCACGGCGCACTTCCAGCAGATCTACTCGAACCTCGCGGTGCGGGTGGTACGGGATGGCGCGGCGCCGACGGTGCGCTTCTACTTCGGCACCGCCGACAACCCGGATGAGTTCGGTGACGGACCGCCGAACAAGTCCAGCTACCGCTACCACCTGATGGCCTTCGAGGATACGAACCCGAGCGGCACCGGCGCCTGCGCGTTGCTCGATCCTCTCTGGATAGAGCCGCTGGATCCGGGCCAGGTCGTCTGGGGTGGCGTGTCGCTCAGTGGCGACAAGCTGCATGCCACCACCGCCGTGGGTGCATCCGCGGACCTGTGCAACCTGAGTGAGACGGAGAGCGGCAAGTTCTACCAGGCGCAGCAGGTGCCCGATGGCACCGGCAGCGTCGGATTGAGCAGCACCTCCCTGCAGGGGCATGGCGTGAGCGCACCGGTGGTACATGACCAGCACGTGTTCGCTCTCACCGCCACGGGTGAAATGAAGATGATTGGCGACGACAAATGGAACAACGGCGCGGCCAACCCAGGAAGCATGCGCTCACGGGTCCTCGTGTACGACCCGATTCCGGACGGGAGGTTGCCGCGATGAAGTACGGGCTGTCTCGCGCCTCCAGGGGCGTCACGCTCCTGGAGGTGCTGGCGACCATGGCGGTGATGCTCCTGGGCATCGCGGCGGTGATGACGCTGATAACGCATATCAGCGCGTCCAACCGCCGCACCCTCACCGCGACCCAGGCTCAGCTCATCGCCGAGCGTACGCTGGAAGACATCGCGTCCAAGGGATGCACGGCGGACCCGCCATGCTCCAATCTGGTGGTGTTCGACAACCAGCGCACCACCCTGTGGCAGACGGCGCAGGGGAAGGTCTTGACGGCCGCGCCCTCGGCGGGCTCTGGCATCGTGGCGCGGGCGTACGAGGTGGCGGTCGACGTCGACGTCAGCTCGAACGCGGCCACCATCGAAGGGGGCGCGGCGGGCACGCCGCCCATCACCCGAGACCTGGTGGCCGGTCAGGCGTCGTCGGTGGGCAGGTTGGCCAACGTGCGTGTTTCCGTGAGCTGGAATGAGCCAGCACGCACAGGGCGACAGGTGGTGGTCTTGCAGACGCGGGTGGCGCCATGAGCAGGGGTGAGTCCCGGGGCTTCACGCTCCTGGAGGTGATGATTGCCAGCGCGATAGGAGTCATCGTGCTGGGGGTCGGCCTGGTGGCGGGCATGCAGATGCAGCGGCGCGCCATCTTCGAGGAACAGACCATGGTGGCGCAGACCACCGGGCGCGCGGTGAAGGACCTGCTCGCCGCGGATGTCGCTCGCGCGGGCATGGGCATGGGCAACGCGCCCATCACGTTCTCCGAAGGCGACAGCCGCTTCGCCATCCAGGTGTGGAACGAGTTGGACATGCGGGTGGCCCAGGCCCCGGTCTTCGCGGCGGACCCTGGCTTCGAGCCCCCCCCCGCGGGCCCGCCCTACGGGGACATGGGCTCGGACGTTCTGCAGCTCTACTGGGGCGACCCTCGCACCCTCATCAACATGGCCCCGTGCGGAGGAGCAACAGGCCCCATTCGCGAGGGAAACTCCTCCACGTTCTGCACGGCGCCCAACCCTCCCACGGGCATGCAACCCGCCAACGGCGAGAAGACCCCCGCCATCCTCGTCAATCCCCAGGGCAGCATCGCCTGTCACATCGAAATCTCCCAGGTTCAGCAGGCAGCCAATCGCATCAACGCCAATCCTGGGAGAAACAACAACGCCACCGCGTCGGGGCCTTGCAGTGACAGGACCGACATCGCCTGGAGGAACACGGGATGGCTCACCATGCGCACGGTGAGCGCCGCGTACCGGGTGAACTGGGCGGGCGGCATCCCCACGCTCGAGTATCTGGCCCCGGGGGCCACGACGTGGGTGGCGATCAGCCGCGATGTCGAGCGGATGAAGATTCGCCAGGCCGTCATCGACCTGGCCGCGCCCAATACGGCCTACCGCTGGTTCCCGGATACCACCGCCGGCCGGCCCACGATTGATGCGTGCACACGGTCCATCGCGGCCTGCGCCGCGGACTCGGGTCCGCCGGGCAACAATCCCGGGAGCGACCCGGAGCTGCGCAACCTGCTGCGGGAGCGGGTGCGTGAGCTTGAAATCACGCTCGTCGTCCGGACGCCGCGCTCGGACCCGAGCGTCGTGAATCCATTCCAGTTGGAGGAGGGGTTCCCGGTGGATGGCTTCAAGCGGCGGACCTTCGTCTTCCGAGTGACGCCCAGAAACTTCGTGTCAGCGGGCAGGCTGCCCGCGGGAAACAACTAAGATGCACACGCGGGGAATGACGCTGCTGGAGATGCTGACAGCGCTGGCCGTCCTGGCCGTGATGCTGTCCTTGGCGCTGGTCGGTATCCAACGGCCCATCGAGGGGCAACGAGAGGCGGCCGTGACTCGGGACCTGTGGTCCTCCGCGCTCCAAGCCCGGCAAAGAGCCATCGCCACCAACCAACCCGTGCGCTTCGTGGTGGAGCCCGACATCACGCTGCCCGACGGGACTCAGCGAACGGTGGCGCGCTGGGAGCGGCTGCAGTGTGCCAACGACTGGGACAACAACACCTGTCCTCGTCCGGAGTGCGTGGGGACCACCTGCCGCGCCGACGCCACATGCTGCGACGAAGTGGGACCGGACATCGTCCTCCCGCCGAGCGTCGATGCACAGTCGGTTCACGGCCTCTGCTTCCTGCCCGGAATGGGCCGCGCCGTGAAGCCCGCGCTTCCCGACGCCCCCCTGGGCTGCATGCAGGGTCAGCTCGGCAACGTGGCCGCCCTGACGAACGCGGCACCGGGCAACCGCCGCATCACCTTCACCTCGGGCCGCCCGCGCACCCTGCTCATGGTGGAGCCGCTGACGGGCATGTCGAGCCTGCTGGATTGCGACTCCGTGCGAGCCCAGCAGCGCCCCGTTGCCGAGTGCAACTGAAGCAAGCGGCGACACATCGAGGGACAGGCTCAGGCACAACGGGCTCGCATCGTGACCACGATGCGAGCCCGTGACGTTTCCAAGCCGCTACGCGCCCAGCGCCTCGCGGCACTTGAGGCACACGTCGCCGCCCTGCCCCACCGCCTCCGCGTACGTCCAACACCGCGGGCACTTGTGGCCGTGCGCCGGCTTCACCTCGGCGAACACCTTCACGCCGTCTCCAAAGGCCCGCGTCACATCCACCGCTGATGCCTCGGCGCCCTCCGCGTCCACCAGCTCCACCTGGCTGGTGATGAAGAGCCCAGGCAGCTCGTCCAGGTGCGCCTTCAGGAACTCGCGCACCGGCGCCGACGCCGTCAGCAACACCCGCGCCTCCAACGAGGAGCCGATGCGCTTCTCCCGCCGCGCCACCTCCAGCACGCCCTGCACCGCCTCTCGCAGCGCGAAGAGCTTCGCGTAGCGCTCCGCCAACGCGGGCTCCAGCTTCGCGCCCACCTGCGGGAAGCCCGCCAGGAACACGCTCTCCTCGCGCTTGCCCGGAAGGAAGCCCCACGCCTCCTCGGCGGTGAAGCTCATCACCGGCGCGAGCAGCCGCAACAACACGGACGCCACCTCGTGCAACACCGTCTGCGCGCTCCGCCGCCCCTTCCCGTCCGTCCGCCACGTGTACAGACGGTCCTTCAGGATGTCGAAGTACACCGCCGACAAGTCACCCGCGCAGAAGTCCACCACCGTCGCGTAGACCAGGTGGAACTCGTAGGCCTCGTACGCCTGCTGGACTCGCGCCACCACCTCCGACAACCGGCCCAGCGCCCACTGGTCCAACGGCAACAACTCCGCCCGCGCCACGCCGTCCCGCGCCGGGTCGAAGTCATACAAGTTGCTCAGCGCGTAGCGCACCGTGTTGCGAATCTTCCGGTAGCCCTCCGACAAGCCCTTGAGAATCTGGTCCGACAGGCGCACGTCGTTGCGGTAGTCACTCGCCGCCACCCACAGACGCAGCACCTCCGCGCCGTACTGCTGGATGATCTTCTCCGGCGCCACCACGTTGCCCAGGCTCTTCGACATCTTCTCGCCCTTGCCGTCCACCACGAAGCCATGCGTGAGGCAGGCCTTGTAGGGCGACATGTCGCGAGTCCCCACCGCCACCAACATCGACGAGTGGAACCATCCCCGGTGCTGGTCGCTCCCCTCCAGGAAGAGGTCCGCGGGGATGCGCTGCCGCCGCTCGAGCACCGCGGAGAACATGCACGCCGAGTCGAACCACACATCCAGGATGTCCGTCTCGCGGCGGAACTCCCCCTTGCCACACCGGGGACACTGGAAGCCCTCCGGCAGGAAGTCCTTCACCGGCGTGCGGTACCACACCCCCACGCCCTCCTTCTCCACCGCCGCCGCCACCCTCTCCATCAACTCCGGTGAGACGAGCGCCTCGTCACAGCCCTCGCAATACGCGATGCAGATGGGCACGCCCCACGTGCGCTGACGGCTGATGGTCCAGTCCGGCCGCGTCTCCAACATGCCCCGGATGCGGCTGTGCCCCCACGAGGGCACCCACTGCACCTTGTCCACCTCCGCCAACACCTCCTGGCGGAACGTCTTCTCCCCGTGGAACGGCACATCCATGGGGATGAACCACTGATACGTCGCGCTCAGGATGATGGGATTGTGGCACCGCCAGCAGTGCGGATAGCTGTGCGCCACCGTGTCCTTCGCGTCGTTCAGCAGCGCGCCCTTCTCCACCAGGATGCCGATGACGAGCGGGTTCGCCTCGAACACACGCTTGCCCGCCAACGCCTCGCCCACCGTGTCGTCGTAGCGGCCGTCCGGACGCACCGGGTTGTAGATGTCCAACCCGTACGACAGGCCCACCTCGTAGTCCTCCTGGCCATGTCCCGGCGCCGTGTGCACCAGCCCCGTTCCCGCATCCAACGTGACGTGCTCCCCCAGGACGATGCGGCCCCGCCGCTCGTAGAAGGGATGCTGGTACGTCAGGTGCTCCAGGTCCGCGCCCTGCGCGTACGCGAGGATGCGCGACGGGTCCACCATCGCCGCCGCGGACACCTCGCCGCCCGGCAACGCCACGTTCTTCACCGCCAGCTCGTCCGACTTCACCTCCGCCAGCACCTTGGGCAGCAGGTCCTTCGCCACGCAGATGACGCGCGCGCCCAGCTGGTAGAAGACGTACTCCAGCTCTGGATGGACGGCGACGGCCAGGTTCGCCGGCAGCGTCCACGGCGTCGTCGTCCAGATGGCGAAGGCCACCGCGTGGCCCTTCAGCGCGGGCACCCGCTCCGCGATTTCAGCACCCGCGGGGAAGGCCACGTAGACGGACGGCGACTCGTGCTCCTCGTACTCCACCTCCGCCTCGGCCAGCGCCGTCTGGTCCTGGAGGCACCAGTACACCGGCTTCTTGCGGCGGTAGAGCATGCCCCGGCGCGCGAAGACGGCGAGCTCGCGGATCTCCTGCGCCTCGTACGAGAAGTCGAGCGTCTTGTAGGGCGCGTCCCACGAGCCGAAGACCCCCAGCCGCTGGAACTCCGCCTTCTGGATGTCGATGAACTCGAGCGCGTACTCGCGGCACTTCTCCAGGAAGACGTCGCGCGACAGGGTGCGCTTGTCCACCTTCTTGTCCTTCAGCCGCTTCTCCACGGCCTGCTCGATGGGCAGGCCGTGCGTGTCCCAGCCCGGGATGAAGTCGCACCGGCGGCCCACCAGGTTGCGGTACTTCACCACGATGTCCTTGAGGACCTTGTTCAGCGCGTGGCCGGCGTGAAGGTGGCCGTTGGCGTACGGCGGCCCGTCCGGCAGCACGAAGGGCTCACCGGCGGCGTTCTTCTCCAGAATCTTCCCCCAAATCCCCCGCTCCCCCCACCAGCCGAGCATCCGCGGCTCGAGCTGCGCCAGGTTCCCCTTCATGGGGAAGTCCGTGCGCGGGAGGTTGACCGAGTCCTTGAAGTCCTTGTCCTGGGAGGGCGTGTCGCTCATGTCGACAGCGCCCGTAACATGCTCGCTACAGCGCTTCAATCCGTGGGGGGGCGCACCTCGTCGGGCGCCACCGTCCTGCGCACGACGATGACCGACAGCTTGCCTTCCTTGGCCGGCGCGAGCTTGAGCGCAATCTCATCATTGCTGGAGCGGAAGACGAGCGGCTCAATCTCCTCGAAGCCCGCCTGGGCCAGCTCGTTGCGGTAGTAGACCTCCACCTCCAGCTGCCGGGCGCTCACCGAATAGACGAGCGTGCGCGCGCCCTCCATCTCCGACTGCATCATCCCCGTCCCGCCGGGATACACCGGCGCCACCGAGGACTGCGGCCGAGGCGCCTGCGACAGGTCCGCCTGCCCCAGGAACACCGTGGTCGTCCCATCCGGGTTCGGCTGGAGGATGGCCGTGTACGAGACGAAGGCCCGCGTATCGACGGCGGTAATCATCGGCTCGCGCAGGAACTGCGGCTGCTCCGCCATGGGCTGGACGTAGAAGCCCCACAGCGCGAAGCGGTCCACCAGTTTCTGGAGGATGTACGCCGGCTTCTCCTTGCTGCGCACCGCGCTCAGCCGCACCGGGATGCCGCTGGAAATGACGGGCACCGGCACGTCGACGACGCCCACCACCCCCGGCACCTCCCAGGTGAACGGCAGGCGCTGTGCTCCCGCGTGCCCCGCGAAGAGCACCAGCAGCAACGCCACACTCCAGCTCCACGACTTCACGAGTGTCATCACAAGCCTTCTCGTCAGCGGCTCGGGGTCTGGTCGTTGTCCCTGCGCTTGCGAGGCGTCGCCACCTTGTCGGGCTTCACGCAGCGCTCGGAGCAATCCTGGACCTTCTTCTCAACGCGCTCCTGGCACCGGATGGCGCAGGACCGGAAGGGCCCCGGCTTCTCCGGGTCCGTCGTCGCGGGGCACCGGTCCATGCAGCGCTGAAGGGTGTCGTCCACCTTGGAGACACACTCGGCATTGCACTGGGCGCCATCCGCCAGCACCGGAGACGCCGCCAGCAGGGCCACCAGCCCCAGCATCCATCGCCAACGCGTCACGCTCGCGCCCGTCATCTCAATCACACTCCAGGCCCAGGAAGCAGCGGCCGTCCTTCATGCGATTCGCATACGCCATGCCGTAGGGCGCCGTGGTGACGCCGATGAGCGAACCCGGCGTCGTGGGCCAGATGCGGGAGATGGGGTCCATCAGCGGAGGGACCTGGATGAAGTTGGCGGCCTCTTCACCCGCCGCGCTGATCCAGAACGTCTGCTCCTTCATGCCCAGGCCCACCATCGCGAGCGCGGTGGGAGGCAAGGGGTTGATGAACAAGGCGGCCTCGGCCAGGGCGCTCGCGCCGAGCGGGATGGGCAGCGACGTGGGCGTATAGGTGGACCAGGACGCGGCATGGAACGCCATGTTCGTGCAGGGGATGAGCTGGTCCTGCATCAGGATGTTGCAAGTGGGTGACTCCAACTCCCCCGCGAGCCCCCAATCATCCACGAGCATCGCGAAGCGCCCCGTGCAGCCACCGCCCACCGGACGCCCCACCGCGCAGACCTGCATCCTGGAGACAGCGTCGTCGAGGTTGCGCTTCTGGTAGAGCCCGCCTTGCGAGTCGTCCAGGAAGGCCCTGGGAAAGCGCCAGGCGCTCAACGTGGCTTGAGCCCCGCACGACGTCCCACCGTTGTCCCGGTAGACGGGCCGGGTCAGCACCGCGCCGTTCCAGCCCACGCCCGCGCCCATGGTGCAGCTCACCTGCATCCCGGTGCCCTGGGTGAAGACCTGGGTGATGCGGCCCCCGCCCGCGGCGGACGACAGGCCCTTGAAGTCCGAGTAGCGCGCCTGCGCGTTCGCGGCGGCGCCTCGCATGGAGTCCCCCGCCTTGCCGTAGTCGACGGGGATGAGGTGCATCCGCCCGCTCGTCCCGTCCCACAGCGCGGAGACCGCGGCCTCCTGCACCTTGAGCGAGAGGAAGCCCACCTCGGAGAGGTGGATGCCAAACGCGACGATGGAGACGAACAGCGTGACGCCCAGCGCCGCCTCCAGCAGGGCCTGGCCTCGGCGGTGACGACGGGAGACACGACGAGCGATTCGCGAGGTCATCGCTGAAGCCCCTTGAAGCCCGCGTTGCGCAGCTCCGTGAAGGTCTGTGCCGCGACAGGAGAGCTGATGCCGAGCGTCTGCACGGCGTCATCCACGCCCGTGTTGTCGATGTCCGCCCCCACCAACGTGGCGCGCCAGTAGGGGTTGAGCAGGTTGGGCGGCTCGGCCCAGTGGTTGAGGCCTCCGCTGCGTCCACGGTGGTAGTAGGCGATGCCCGTGGAGAGCGCCGTCTGCGTGCCGTTGGGCGTGCCGTCCTCCATGGTGAAGCTCCGGGCGTCGTACACGTTGCCCGCGCTGCCTTGCTCGAAGCGGTAGCGGAAGGACAGGTCCCACGGGTCCAGGGCTCGAGCCGTCAGGTCGCGTTGGACCACCGCGAAGTTCTTGGGCTGGCCATAGACGTTGCCCTCGCCGTTGAGCAGCCGCGTGAGGTTGTAGTCGAGGAACGGCGGCCAGATGCCAGGGCACGACGAGGGCCCGCCCAGACACGGAATCAACATGTGATTGAACGGGCCGGGCTCGGAGCCTCCCGTCCAGCGGTGCTCGGGCATGGGCATGATGCCGCCCGAGGACACCAGCGACGAGGTGATGGGCATGACGCCCGCGACACTCGCGGGGCAGGCCACCGGATTGCCTCCGTGCAGCAGGTGGTCGTAGCGCCAGAAGATGGAGCCTCGGTCATCTCCGATGAGCGCGGGCGCATAGGGCGGAATCAAGGGGACCTGGCGCCCCTTCTTGCCGAAGTACGTCGTCCCGTTGGTGTTCGGCATCACCACCACGTCGTCTGGGAACCAGATGACGAAGTCCAGGTTGGCTTGATGGATGGCGTAGTGCCCCAACGGCATCTGCCGGTGCGACACGAAGCTGAAGCCTCGGCTGCCCATGGCCGCGTTGACCGCGTGGGCGACCGTCAAGGGGAGGTCACAGACGGCGCCGTCATCCGTGCAGGCCACGCCGCCGCGGAGCTCTCGCGTGTTGACGTTCCCGACGGCCGGCACCACCCAGCTGGCGTCCGCCGCGTACTTCCCCGCGCCCATCGCGTTGCGGACAATCCGGTTGGCGAAGGCCTGGTTGTCCACGCTGGAGCGCAGGTCCCGGTAGACGTCCTGCTGCGCGGCGTAGAAGGCGAGCTGGGCGGCCTGATGCCCGAGCATCTGGACCCGGACCATGAACTCCATCGCCTGGAAGACGGCGTCCACGCGCAGCTTCTCGATGCGCAGCTTCGTCTGGAGCATGTTGAGGTCCGCCACGCCCTTGGTGCCGCAGCGGCAGCGCTGACGACACCACGAGTTCTTCCAGGCACAGGGACAGCCCGTGGCGATGGCCAGCTGGTAGGGCGCCTTGCCAATCCCAAACCCGCTGTTGGCCGCGTTGAGCTCGGCGCGGTAGAGCGTGGCCCAGCTCACCAGGCTGGTCGCGCCCGCCTGCGCCACCGCGTGGCCAATCTGCGCACGGTTCATCACCGCGATGTTGTTGAACGTGCGCGCGGTGGCCACCGCGTTGGAGTACGCCGCCGCGTCCGTCACCGTCTGCAGCTCGATGCGCTCACGCACCTTCATCGCGAAGGAAATCGTGAGGCTGGCCATCAACACAATCAGCAGGGTGCCCAGGACGAACAGCACCATCGTCTGGCCGCGTACGGGAGCTCGCTTCATCGGGGGCAATCCATGGAAGCGAAGTGGCGCCGCTTGGTGGGCGTCAGCATCCGCATGGTGAAGGTGGTCTCGATGGGGAACACGTACTGCTGCCGAGCCACCCGCGAAGCGAACTCCGCGCGGATGTCTCCCGCCACCGCGATGGGATTCGAGTACTCCCCCTGGTTCCAGTTCGCGTCGCGCTCCGCCAGCATCAACGGGTTCGCCCCGCGGTAGTCCTGGATGCCCATCTGCGCCATGAACATGCGCGACATCACCCAGTTCGCGAACGGGATGCGCATCGGGTACCAGTAGATGAGCTGCACCTCCAACCGCCGCAGGTGCCCCGGCTCATCGAACTCCCGGTCCTGCGGGTTGCCCACGCCCCCGCCGATGATGGCCCGGTTGATCCACACGATGCTCCCCGTGTGCACCCCGTCCAACCCACCCTGATACCGGTTGTCCCGCCGCGCCCGGAACGCCGCCGCCAACCGCGCCGGCGCCCCACCTCCGCCTCCGTGACGCACTTCGTCAGTGCTGCTCGACAGCCCGAGGAAGGAATGAAACGAAGGTATCAACGCGAGGATGGCCGCATGCGTCATCCGTTCGCATTCACCGTGTGCTACGCTGCCCGCACGGGTGGCTTGGAACGCCGCGTAATGTGCGAGCACCCGCGCTTGCAACATCAGGAACAGTTGCAGCGTACCCAGCAACAGGAACACGACGAGGGGAAGCGTCAGAGCCGCCTCTACCATCGCCTGTCCTGACTGGCCCTGGTTTCCGCGAGGGTCGGAATTCATGGCAGCACGTATGTTCCTGGTATTTGAGTCACCAAGGACATACGTCAAGTTGCCCGTGTCGCAAGCTTGTTACCCGCGCCTGGCAACAAGGCCGTCGCGGTCATGTTTCACTCAGGGGGATTCCCTGAGGCGTGGATCACCTCGGCTTCATGCCCTTGGTATCGAGCTGATACTTCTTCACGAGCCGCTCGATGGACTTGCGGTGCAGGCCGCTCTCCCGGGCTGCGCGGGAGAGGTTGCCCTCGCAGCGGGTGAGGACGCTGGTGACGTACTCCCGCTCGAAGTTCTCCAGCAGTTGCTCCTTGGCGTCCTTGAACGAGAGGTGCTCGTTGAAGGGCAGCGGGCCCTCGCGAGTCTGTCCACGCACGCGCGGCGGGAGGTGTGCGGGTTGAATCTCCTCACCCTCGCTGAAGGTCAGCACGTGAGACAGGACGTTCATCAGCTCGCGCACGTTGCCCGGCCACGCGTAGGACATCAGCAGGCCCATGGCCTCCGGCGAGAAGCGCTTCTTGCCGTGCTTGAGCACGACCTCCGGGTCCGCGAGCGCGCCCTTGAGGATGAGCGGGATGTCATCCCGGCGCTGACGCAGCGGCGGCAGCTGAATCGTTATCACCGAGAGGCGGAAGTAGAGGTCCTCGCGGAAGTTCCCCGCTTGAATCTCCTTCATCAGGTCGCGGTTCGTGGCGGCGATGACGCGGCAGTTCACCTCGATGACGTCGTTGCCGCCCACGCGCCGCACCTCGTGGTTCTCCAGCACGCGCAACAGCTTGGGCTGGAGGTCCAGGCGCAGCTCTCCCAGTTCGTCCAGGAAGATGGTGCCGCCGTGCGCGCGCTCGAACGCGCCGGGGCGCCCGCTCACCGCGCCCGTGAAGGCGCCCTTCTCGTGGCCGAACAGCTCGCTCTCGATGAGGTTGGGTGGGATGGCGCCGCAGTCCAGCACCTCCATCGGTGACTTGTTGCGGCCCGACAGTTCATGGATGGCGCGCGCCACCAGCTCCTTGCCCGTGCCCGTCTCGCCTTGGATGATGACGGACACATCCAGCGGGGCGATCTTCTTGATGAGGCCGAATATCTGCCGCATCTTCACGCTCTGCCCCACCATGCCGCACAGCTCGCCGTCGCGGTCCGGCTCGATGGTGACTTCCTCGTCGAGCGGCGCGAAGGTCAGCACGGACGAGCCCGCGCGAATCTGCGAACCCGGTGAGAGGTAGGCGCGCTCAATCCTGCGCCCGTCCAGGAACGTGCCGTTGGTGGAGCCCAGGTCCACGAGCAGATAGCCCCGCTCCGTGAACTGGATTTCGAAGTGGTGGCGGCTGGCGGTGCGGTCCTCCACCAACACCAGGTCATTGCCCGGATGCGCGCCACAGCGCAGGCGCTCCTTGTCGCTGACGACGGAGCGGCCCATGTCCGGCCCGGAGGCCACCGCGAGGCGACACTTGTGGAGCTTCACCGTGGTGCGCGGGTCCACCACGAGCGTCTCCCCCAGCAACGGGGAGTGGGCGAGGTCGAGCCCGGCGGCCTCTCCGGGGCTGGTGTGGATGTCGTCGGGATGAGGATCTGTCGCGTTCATCTCGTCGCGAGGATAGCAAACGCGCCCCACACGGCCCGCTGCCGTGCAGCATCACGTGCTACGCTCGAGTGCTCCGCCCATGTCTCCCCGAAAAATCCA
This sequence comes from Myxococcus stipitatus, assembly GCF_037414475.1. The sequence continues at coordinate 4,088,784 of NZ_CP147913.1, forward strand.
GCAGAAGAAGGCCCCGGCCATGCCTGGGTCCCCGGCACCCGAGCATCCCGCGCCGCGTCGCCCGCGCGCGAAGAAGACGGTGGCCATCCTGTCCCGGAAGCGTTCGCTCTACTCGACGCGCCGGCTGGTCTCCGCCATCCGCGCGCGAGGCCACCGGCCCCTGGTGCTGGACACACTGCGTTGTTGTCTGTTGCTCGCCCAGGGCTCACCGCGCATGACGTACCGCGGGGTGGAGATACGCGGCGTGGATGTCGTGGTGCCGCGCATCGGCGCGTCCATCACCGCCTATGGGCTGGCGGTGGTGAATCACTTCGAGATGATGGGGGTGCCGGTCCTCAACCCGCCGACGTCCATCGCACGCAGCCGGGACAAGCTGCGCGCGCTCCAGTTCCTGTCGGCCTCTGGATTGGACATTCCGCGCACCGTCATGGCGCATGACCGCAGCAACGTGCGCCGGCTGGTGGAGGAGGTGGGCGGCCTGCCCGTCATCATCAAGCTCATCAAGGGCACGCAAGGCGTGGGCGTGATGATTGCGCACACGCTGCCGGAGGTGCAGACCATCCTGGATACGTTCTGGGACCTGGGTCAGGAAATCGTGCTGCAGGAGTTCGTCGCGGAGAGCGAGGGCCGCGACGTCCGAGCGCTCGTGGTGGGCAAGCGCGTGGTGGGCGCCATGCGGCGCAAGGCCAAGAAGGGCGAGTTCCGCTCCAACATCCACCGCGGCGGCGAAGGGCAGGCAATCGAGCTTCCTCCGGCGTACACGGAAGCCGCGGTGCGGGCCGCGAGCATCGTGGGACTGGAGGTCGCCGGCGTGGACATGCTGGAGGGACACGCCGGACCCAGGTTGATGGAAATCAATTCCAGCCCTGGCTTCGAAGGACTCGAGCGAGCGACGGGGCAAGACATCGCGGGAGAAATCATCGAGCACGCGCTGACTTACGCGGAGCTGAAGGCGAGCGCGCGGCGCCTGTCGCGCACGTGAGTGATGCAGGCCACGCGAGGCTGGCTGCATGCCTTGAAGCAGGCGAGCAGCCAGGGCCGAAGGTGCCTTGCATGCTCCTCAGGAACACAGGAATGGATTCAGCGTTCGCGTGTCGTGGGGAGTTGGCAGCGGCGCGGCGTGGCCTCTAATCTGGCGGCCCCGAATGAGAACGCCGCACAAGCCGCTGCAGGTTACCGTCTACCAGGATGTGCTTTGTGCCTGGTGCTATCTCGCCGACCTGCGCCTGGATGTCTTGCGCCAGGAGCTGGGTGAAGCCGTGCGTTGGAGCGTGAGGCCGTATCCGCTTCGCGTGCACGATGTGCTTCCCACCGAACGCGAGAAGCGTGGGCTCGTGGAAGAAGTGCAGCGCGCGCAACGCGAGTCGGACCAGGTGGCGCCGCTGTTGTCCACGGACCTGTGGTTGGGCGGAGACCCGCCGCGCAGCAGCGTGCCGGCGCTGGCGGCGCTGGAGGCCGCGCGGCTGCAAGGTCCCCAGGCGCGGGCGTTCCTCGCGCGCGCCATGCAGCGCGCCGCGCTGGAGCAAGGCGTCAACGTGTCGCGCCCCGACGTCGTGTTCGAGCTGGCCTCGCGCGTGGGCCTGGCGATGAACGAGTTCTCCGCGGCGTTCCGCTCCGAGGAGACACGCCGGCTCATCCTGGATGAGCACCGCGATGCCACCGCGCGCGGCGTGCGCGGCGTGCCCACGCTGGTCATCGGTGGGCGGTGGATGTTGTGCGGACTGCGTGAGCTGTCCGAGTACCGCGAGCACATCCTGGCCTGCATGGGCCGGGTGGCCGCGCCGCGCTCGGGTTCCTCCGAGCGGCTGGTGCACTGAGGCTCGACACCCGGGGCCCGCGTGACTCGCGGGCCCCGAGCGGCCTCGTGACGTCAGGCCTCCTGTTGCTCGCCCCGGCTGAGCGACAGGTAGATGCCCGCGAAGAGCAGGTAGAAGAACCCCATCGCGGGCACGACGGGCAGACAGCAGAGCATGAAGCTCACGAAGAGGATGATGGAGGCCAGCAGGCCGACCACGAGCATCGCCACGCGCTGCCCCTGCACGTAGCCGAAGCACTTGCGGATGGTCTCCATGGCCTTGGGGTTCTCGGTGTCCGCGAGCGCGACGGAGACGAGGGCCAGCGGCATGCCCAGCCAGACGCTCGTGATGCCGATGAGCAAGACGCAGAGCCCCACCGCTCCCAACACCGCCGCGGACTGGGTCATCTCCAGGAGCTGCTTGAAGTCACTCATCGAGCCGACGTCGGCCAGGTTCACGCCCGCCACGACCGTGAAGGCCGCGACCAGCACGGCCAGACACACCAGGACGACGGGGGTGAAGATGGCGACGGCCAGCAGGTTGGTGACGACATAGGCCCCCACCTTGTTGAACTGGCTGAACAAGCGGCCCACGTCCGCGCGCTCTCCCTGAATCACATCCAGGCAGACACGCATCATCCCCATGATGGCGAAGCCCTGCACCACCCACGAGAGCACCGTGCCCACCAGGATGAACACGATGTGCGCGGCGCCGCCCATCTTCTCGCCGATGAACCCCAACAGCTCGGAGATGCCGCCTCCAATCATGACGGCCACCAAGAACAGCAGGGCGCAGACCGTCAGCATCACCCATTCGCGCTTGAACGCCTCCCAACTCACCTCGAAGAGGCCGCCGATGGACCAGTTGTTGCGGTCCAGCGGGAAGGCCCGGCCCTGCCCCTCGCGCTCACGGCAGGAGGGGCACTGGGACTGAGTGCCGTGCTCGCCGCAGATGTCGCACATGAAGGTGCCGCAGCGCGTACAGGTCCGCTGCGCGAGGTTCTCCGGATGAAGCGGGCACGTCGCCCCTCTCCCCCAACCGTCGTTCGATTCCATGAAGGTGCCCTCTCCTCGCGCGACGGGTCCGGGCTGCCCCGGCCTTCGAGTCACGCCTCACGCGCACCTACACCATCCCGTGCGCTGTCCACCAGGGCACAGTCCCCTAAACAGCAGGCGGGCGGGCGAGAAGCTCCGGGGTGAATTTTCTTCCGGACCGGGCGTCAGAGGGGCCGTGGTCGCGAAGTGGGACTGGCTGATGGTGCCCTTCGCACGGGAGACTCGTCACATGCGCCGACTGCTCGCACTCGCCATCCCGCTCGCCCTGATGATGGGGACGGGTTGCTACGCCCACTACCATGGCCCCGCCCGACACGGTGGCGGTGAAGTGGTGGTGGACTACAGCTACTCGGGTGACCACCCCATTCCCGACGACGATGGTGGCGGCTGGTGCCCGTACAACCACGTCCACTCGCATGGCTACCGCCCGTCGTCGACGTACTACGTCTACACGGACGACGTGTACTACTACCGAGGCCCTTCGCTGGTCTGGTACTGGGACTTCCACCTGGACCCGCACGGCGCCTCCTGCCACCAGCACGGGCGTCACTCGCACGACTACTACCCGAGTTCGGGCCGCGCGTACCGCTGGGAGCGCAGCCGCGGGTACGTGTTCGACCGGACCCATGGAGCTTCCGCGGGCTACGGCTACTCGCGCCCCGCGTCGCAGCGGCCCTCGCGCCAGTACGTCAACCGCGATGATGACCGTCCGACCAACCGCCCTCCTCCCTCCGGCACCGGCTGGGGAACGCAGCCTCCTCGCGGTGGCTCGCGCTACGACGACAACAACAACGGCGGCGGCTGGAGCGGCGGGGGCAACTCGAACGGGGGATATGGCCGGGGCAACCGGGGAGATCGCGACCGGGACGACGACGACAACGACGGCAGGGGCAGGCCCGGCCGCGGCTCCGGCAACAACAACGACAGCGGTGGGTGGGGCAACTCCGGTGGAGGCAACTCCAACGGCGGGGGCTACGGACGCGGCCAGCGCGACAACGACAACGACCGGGGCAACAGCAGCGGCGGTGGCTGGGGCAACGGCGGTGGACGGGGCAACAAGGACAACAGCAGCGGGAACAGCAGCGGCGGCAACAGCAGTGGCGGCGGCTGGGGCAACGGCGGTGGGCGCGGCAGCAGTGGTGGAAACAGCAGCGGCAACAGCGGTGGCAACAGCAGCGGCGGTGGCTGGGGCAGCGGCGGCGGGCGCGGCAACAAGGACAACAGCAGCGGCAACAGCAGTGGCGGCGGCTGGGGCAACGGCGGAGGCCGAGGTGCCAGCGGCAGTTGGGGCAGCGGTGGCGGTTCCCAGAGCTCGGGGGGTGGTCGCTCCTCGGGCTCCAGCTCCAGTTCGCAGAGCAACGACCGGGGTGGCTGGCGCTAATCCGCGGGCCTCACGTGGCCGCCACACAGCGGGCCAAGCTCTCGAGACACCCGAAGGTTCCGCCCCTGAACACACAGGGGCGGCTGTCCTCCACACTTGATGGATTTGCGACACCGGGCCAGGCCCCTCGCCCCTTCAGGGACGGGAGGACGGTCCGGTGTCGCTGTTTTCGCGCAGACGCAAGGCTTCAGCCGTCGGACAGGGGACGGTGAGCAGGGCGGTGGATTGCCGCTGACCCAGGGCATGCCGATGTTGCCCGCTCATGAAGCACCGACTCTTGTTGGCATCCTGCGTTTTGCTCGGCCTCGCCTCACCGGGCTGTGGCTCCGACTCCGCCCCGGACCCCGGCTTCAGGACCGAGGACTCCGAGCCCGTGGACGTGGACAACCTCCAGATTCGCGTCAGCGGGCAGATGCGAGTGCTCCCCGAGGCCTCGCGATGGCTGGCGGCCCAAGGACAGACCGAGCCGTCCCTGAGTGGCCTCACCGTCACCATCGAGGAGCCCCTGCGCGTGGCGGTGAATGACCTCGACGCGACCTTCGGCGTGACGGCCCTCGAGGATGACGGCACCTTCGGCGTGGCCGGCATCCCCGTGCGCGAGGTCAACGTGGGACTCGCCGTCGGCATGAGTGGCCCGGGGCTCGTGCGGACCAACACCGTCATCTACGACAGCGCCTTCACCGGCTCGCGTCCACGCACGAACCTCATCGAGACTCGCGCCTACGCGCTGCCAGCGTCCTTCCATGACGCGCTCGGCGCGGCCCTCGGCGAAGCACGCCTGCGCGGCCACACCGAGAACCGGGCGGGGACGCTCCTCGCCGCGGGCTTCGTGCTGGGCCGCGTGGTGGACGAGAACGGGAAGCCAGAAGCCGGCGTGCGCGTGGTCCCCGACCGGAGCGACCTGGCCGAGCGCATCTACTACCCCTCCCTGGACCTGAGCAGCGTGAACCAGGAGGGAACGTCCGAGGACGGGCTGTTCGTCTACGTCCACACCGGGCTCGCCGCGGAGACGTTCCGCGTGAGCGTGGAGGGCGACACCGGCGGCGTGTCTCGCAACGTGGTCATCGGCCCGGGTTGGGGGCTGATGCTCACCCTCCACCCGGGCCTCCATCCACCCATCGAGTGACCCCTACCGGCGAGCCACCCAGCGCGGCAGCCAGTCCGGCTCCTTCGCCGTGGTGAGCCGCGTCTGGCCACTGCCGTCGGCGCGCATGAGGTAGACGTCCGTGTTGCCCTCACGCTCTGACACGAAGGCCAGGTACTTCCCATCCGGACTCCAGGCCGGCATGTCGTCGCGCCGCTGTCCGTCCGTCAGCGCCACCGGCACACCGCCCTCCACCGGCACACGCCACATCCGCGCGCGGGACTCGGGCTCACGGCTCACGTACACCAGGGACTTCCCATCCGGGCTGAACGCGGGCTCGCGCTCGTCCCCCGCGAAGGCATCCCCGGACACCGCTCGCAGGTCCGAGCCATCCGGCCGCATCAGATACAACCGCTCGCGATTCTCCCGGTCGCTGACGAAGACGAGCCACTTCCCGTCCGGACTCCACATGGGAGCACGGTCCTCGCGATGGAACGCGGTGAGCCGCCGCTCGTTCGTGCCGTCCGCCTTCGCGACGTAGATTTCAGGGTCGCCCTCGCGGCTGCACACGAAGGCCACTTCCTGACCGTCGGGTGAGATGGCGGGCTCGAAGCAGCCTTCCTTCACCTGCGTCAGGCGCACCTCCGGCGCTTCCGCGCGCGGCTCCAATCGCACCACGTCGCTGAAGCCCTGCGCATCCGACTCCGCCGCCAGCCAGGCACCATCCGGCGACCAGGCCGCGTTCCGGGCCCGGGCCCTGGGCGCATGCAACGGCACCGCGTCCCCACCTGAGAGGGGTTGGACACGGAGCTGCTGGAACTGCAACCCGTCCACCTCCCGCACGGCCACCACCAGCAACGACTTTCCATCCGGCGACACCGGCCCGGGGTATTCGTCTTCCGGCCCTTGGGTGATTGGGGTCTCCGTCCCGTCAGGGCTCACCTGCCACACATCCTTCTGTCCCGCCCGCTCCGACAGGAAGACCACCGCGCCCGGAATGGCGCGCGCCTCCTCCTTCGACAGCGGCCCGGCGCCCGACGCTCCACCACACCGGCCAGAGCATCCGACGCCGAGCACGGCGAGCGCGGCCCAACTCCACCGCGCTCGCCACGGCCAGGAACGCTGCACCCGTTCGAGGCCTTGCTTCATCACGTCAGCGCACCCGGATGGCGTCCGCCATGACGACGTAGCCCTCGGTGGCCCAGCGGCTGAGCTGCACCTTGTTCCAACCCGCGGGGAACGAGTACGTGCCCAGCGTGTTCCACGCGCTGCCGTTGGCCTGCTGGTTCACCGTCACCGTGCTGTTGCCACCCGAGTGGGTGATGATGAAGGGCGCCCCCGGCGAGCGGTTCGTCCCCGACACCCACCACGCGTCGATGGTCTTCGTGCCCGCCGCGGCCAGGTAGAAGTTGAACACCACGGGCTCGGAGATGGGCTGCGTGGAGGCGTAGTAGTAGCCGCTGCCGTAGTAGCCCGCGCTGGTGCCCGACGCCCACGACGCCGGCACGTCCGTGCGCGCCTTGGCCGAGTCGTTGTTCGCGTTGTGGCTGTCCACGACGATGGTGCCCGTGCTGCCGCCGTCGCCGCAGTAGCTCTTGATCTTGCTGATGTAGCTGCTCCACGGCCAGTTCGGGCCCGGGTCCGTGCGGGACGCCGGCTGCAACCGGCCGTGCGCCACGATGTGGTAGCTGTCGCGGGTGATGCCCTGGCCCTTGGAGATGTCGCAGGACAGCTTCGCCGACGCGTCAATCTGGCCCGCGGGGAACGAGGCCTGGCTGGCGTAGCCGCCGTGCTCGATGCCCACGGAGAAGTGGTTCACCGACGTGCCGTTCAGGCCACATTCCACGTTGCCGTTGAGGCTGCAGCTGTAGGTGGCGCCCACGTGCCAGGCGCGGTCCGACTCGCGCACGAGCTGGGAGACCTCGCTGCCGCTCTCGTTGACGACGTAGTGCGCGCTCACGCCCGCCGCGGAGTTGGTCAGCCAGCCCCAGCACCCGGAGTAGCCACCCTCACACGTGTGGATGACAATCATCGACACGTTCGTGCCCGAGGGGCGCGCGTTGTAGTTGGGCGACGGACGCCAGATGGCCGCCGCGTAGTCGGGCCCCGCCGCCAGCGCCTGCATCATCGGCTGGGCGAACTTCGCCTCCACGCGCGAGCCCTCCAGCGACACCGCCACCTTGCCGTGCGGCGTGAAGGCACCCGCGCCCTCGCGCAGCGCCGCGTACACCTCGTTGTGGATGTAGTTCGCCTGCACATCCAGGTCGGAGATGTCCGACAGCTTCACCACCGACGTGGCCCACGCGCCCAGGTCCTTGCGGTCGATGCCCTCTTCCGCGGCGTACTTCGACAAGAGCGCCGCGCCCGCGCGGAGGTTGGCCAGGGGCTCGTCACGCACCGCCGCCGCGGACACACCCGCCAGCGCCGCGCCTTCCGCTACCTTGTCGCCGCGCAGGGCCATCAGGCCGAACGCCGAGGGACGCCCCTCGAACTCCTCTTCGCCCTTCACATGCTCGAAGCGCGTCTCCACGAAGGAGATGGCCTTGAGCAGGCTCACCGGAACATCGAACTCACGCGCCGCCTGCACGAACAGCGGGTCCAACTCCGCCGGCGTGCGCCGGGCCGCCTCGCCAACCTCGGCCGCCACGTCCTCCGCGGACTGGGTGGGGACCTCCGCCGCGGGAGGGGCCTCGGGGGGCGGCGTTTCCTGCTGGGGCTGGGGTCCACAAGCGGACAGCACCAGCGCGGCGGCCGTCGCCGCGAACGACTTGCTCAACACATGCATGGGGATGGAGCTCCTTCGGGGGGTCAAGCAGCTCTTCGTTCCGCACCCGCCATGGGCGCGGTACGCCGCCTGCCCTGAGCACCATGCATGCCAACCATGAATTCCCCGTGTTTCGCCGCCATCCCCAGGCCGAGGTGGTGCATCCATGCTCCACCTCACTTTCGGGTTCTCAATCCCCGATTCCTGACTCAACACTTCAACCTCTTGGAATCAGGACAGGCCCCACACGGAACCACCCCACTCCACCCCTGGAAATGGCCGCGGCTGTCTCAGTGGCGTGTTTCGAGACAGGCAATGCGTAAATTATCGTTACATATATTTCCATGACTTTCTTCTTTTCGCGCGGGGCCGGAACCGGGCCTGGAGGGACGGTGCGCGAGGAGGCCGACAGGGGCGGCGCGCGGGCGCAGAGTTCTGGGACCCGGAGGCCACGTCATCCGCTATGAGAGGGGCCATGCGGCTCTTTGGAATCGGCGACACGCACCTGCCCTCCACCCGACAGAAGGACATGCAGCGCTTCGGGTGGATGGACCATCCCCTCCCCCTCCAGCGCGCCTGGGACGAGCGGGTGAGGCCGGAGGACGTGGTCATCGTCGCCGGAGACATCTCCTGGGCCACGCGCCCTCACGAGGTGATGGACGACCTGGCGTGGCTGGACGCGCGGCCGGGGCGCAAGGTGCTGGTGCGCGGCAACCACGACTATTGGTGGGGCGACTCGGCGTCGAAGCTGCGCAAGCTGCTGGAGCCGTTCCGCACGCTGGAGGCCTTCCTGCACAACAGCGCCGCCGTCATGGGGCCGTGGGTCATCGCGGGAACACGGCTGTGGACCGCGCCCGAGGCGCCGCCCATGCCCGGCGGAGAGATGGGCGATGAGCCCATCGACGTGGGCTACGTGGAGCGGGAGACGCGGCGCCTGGCGACCTCCATCGAGGACGCGAAGAAGAAGGAGGCCGCCAGCCCCACGCCGCTGGTGCGCGTGGCCGCGGTGCACTTCCCCCCGCTGTACGCCAACGAGAAGGCCACCGCGTTCAGCGCCCCCATCGAGGCCTTCCAGCCCAAGGTCTGCGTGTACGGCCACCTGCACTCCACCGGCATCCCCGCGGGCTTCACCGGGGAGCGGGCCGGCGTGCGCTACGTGCTGGCGTCATGCGACGCGGCCGGCTTTGCGCCGGTGCTCCTGGATGAGGTGCTGCCCCCGCCTTCACCGTGAGGCTAAGCTCCGCGCCGCTTCGTGTCCCAGGGGCCGGAGGAGGAGAGGAGCCATGCCGTCCAACAAGTCCGAGCTGGCCGCGAGACTGGCGGCCACCCAGCCCGGCGACGCGGTGCGCGGGTTGTTCTTCAAGGCCGTGTTCAGCCTCATCCAGCAGAGGGCGGGGCTGGCCGCGCTGGAGAAGGTGCGCGTGGGCGACCTGGCCAAGGACTACTCGGACCTGCGCACCTATCCCGTGCGCGAGTTCCTGAACCTGCTCTACGTCGCGGCGGACGCGCTCGAGCAGGAGATGGGGGCGGAGGACGCCGTGTACCACGCGTGCGGCGAGTCCAACGTCACGCGCTACTCCACCGGACCGGGGATGCTCATCTTCGGCATCATCTCCCGCGGAGACCCGCAGAAGCTCTTCTCCGGAGCGCAGATGGGCTACAGCGCGGCCGTCACGTACGGCACCCGCGAGTATGTGACGACGGGGCCCAAGTCCGGCACGCTGCGCGTCAGGCGGGACATGCTGCCCCCCGCGTACCACGAGGGCATCCTCACCGGCGCGCTCAAGGTCCTGGGACTCAAGGGCACGGCCAAGGCCCATCCGCAGGGCATCGACCGCGTGGACTACGACATCACCTGGGAGTGACTACTCCACGCGCTCGTAGGTGACGTCGAGCTCCGCGACGACGCGCTCACCGACGGAGGCCTGGCAGGTGAAGACGTGGTCGGCGCCCTCGTGCGAGCGGCGCACCGCGCCGAACGTCACCGTCTGGCCGGCGTACGCCAGGCTGTCCGCCTTCAGGCGCACGTCCTTGGCCAGGACGCGGGCCCACGGCGCACCCTCCAGCTTGCGCAGCAGCGTCGTCGCCACGCGCGTCATGCCGCTGGCCACCACCGCGACGGGCATCACCGGGTGCAGCGCGAAGTGGCCCTTGCACATGTCCACCGTCACCGGCCCCAGCGAGGCGGTGAGGCTCTCACCGTCCGGGCGCCAGTCGTGCAGCGCGAGCGCCTTCGAGTACGGGTTCTGCCGCATCCGCGCCCACTCCTCGGGGGTGCGCTGCACGCCGTCGTCGCGGCGGGGCTCGCGGCGCATCTCCACGCGCGCCTCGCCGAAGAGGCGGGTGAAGGCGGCGGCGGACAGCACGTTGTAGTCCACCTCCAGGCGGAACACCGGGGTGCCGTCCGAGTTGGACAGCAGCGTGCGCGCGGTCGCCGTGCGCTTGCCCGTGAGGGACGCCTGCGCCAGCCCCCAGAGCAGGTCCGTGGCGCGGCCCGTGGCCTCGCGGTTCAGCCACTCACCGCGCGCGCCGCACGCCAGGTAGAAGTGCTGGCCGTCCTTGGGCGTCACCAGCGCCGCGGCGCACGAGCCCAGGATGGCCATGTGGCGCCCCGCCTCCGCGATGCCCATGAGGCCCGCTTCCGCGTCCGGGTCCTGCTGCACCGGGATGCGCGCCACCACCTCGCCCCGCCCCATCACCGTCACGTCCTTCAGCGCGAAGTACGGGTCTCTCACGCAGATGCGCGGGTACAGCTCCGCGGCCGACAGCACCGTGTGCGGCGCCAGGTTCGACCAGTCGCGCTGCGGCTGCTCCGTCCACGGAGTCACCGCGGGCGAAACCGAAGACAGACCGGAGGAGAGGAGCGAGGCGGCGGCGTGGGGGGCGACGTCGAGCATGGGGGCTGACCTCAGTTCGGACACGGGGGTTCTGCGCGACACCTGGAAGCACTGTAAACCAGGAGACTTCCGCCAGTACAGAACTTTTTCTGTCTGGTGAAAATATTCTCGCCGCGACGCGTGATTTGTTGCTGGTGGGCGGTAATTTTCTGTCCAAGCAGGACAAAAACACCGTCTCCGTGTCACCTGGAGTGAGCCTTAAACCTCCAGAAACCCACACTCGCCGCACGGCGGCAGGACGCCTCACGGGGTAGGTTCCACCCCATTATCGCCCAAGTCATCGCCGTGTTTCCGAAGAGTTACACCGTCACTGGGGTGTCAGACGCAGTGCGTCTTTCCGGACACCGTAGGGGAAGTGATGGTGCTTCAGGACGATTCCAATCCCGGCGGCTTTTCCACCCGGAAGGACACGGGTGGAGGCGCGGCGGCTCGATTGGAATTTCCCGCGCATTTTCCCGGCCCCGGCCCTCACGAAGAGGGCCTGGGGCCGAAGAAGGCGGGGATTACAGCTCCACCTGACTGCCCAGCTCCACCACGCGGTTGGGTGGAATCCGGAAGTAGGCGGTGGCGCTGCGGGCGTTGCGGCTCATCCAGGCGAAGAGGGCCTCGCGCCACACGGCCATGCCGGGGCGCTTGGTGGGGATGAGGGTTTCGCGGCCCAGGAAGAAGCTGGTGCCCATGAGCTGGAACTGGAGCCCCTTCTCCCGGCAGCGCTTGAGCACGTCCGGGATGCTGGGGTTCTCCATGAAGCCGTAGGTGGCGACGACGCGGACGAAGCCCTGCTCCAGGGGCTCCACCACCACGCGCTCGGCGGGGGGGACGTGAGGCACGTCCTCCGAGAGGATGGTCAGCAGCACCACCTGCTCGTGAAGCACCTTGTTGTGCTTCAGGTTGTGCAGGAGCGCCGGGGGCGTGCCCTCCGCGTTGCCGGTCATGAAGATGGCGGTGCCCGGCACACGCAGGGGCGGGTGGTCTCCGAAGCTGCCCACCAGCTCCTTCAGGGGGATGCTGGACGCGCGCAGCTTGGCGGCGAGGATGGCCCGGCCGCGCTTCCACGTGGTCATCAGCGTGAAAATCATCAGGGCCAGCAGCAGCGGGAACCAACCGCCGTCCGCCAGCTTCATCGCGTTGGCGCTGAACAGGGCCAGCTCCACCGTGAGGAAGAGGCCCGCCACCGGGATGGCCAGGGCGCGGGAGACGCCCCAGCGCTCGCGCGCCACGATGTAGGCCATGATGGAGGTGATGACCATCGTCGTCGACACCGCGATGCCGTACGCGGACGCCAGCGCGCTGGAGGAGCGGAAGGTCAGCACCAGCGTGAAGACCCCCACCAGCAGCGCCCAGTTGATGCCCGGCAGATAAATCTGGCCCATCTCCTCCGCCGAGGTGTGCACCACCTCCATGCGCGGGCTGTAGCCCAGTTGCATGGCCTGGCGGGTCAGCGAGAAGGCGCCGGAGATGAGGGCCTGCGACGCGATGATACCCGCCACCGCCGACAGCGCCACCAGCGGATAGAGCATCCAGGAAGGGGCCAGCAGGTAGAACGGATTGCGCGCCGCGCTCGCGTCACGCAGGAGCAGCGCGCCCTGGCCCAGGTAGTTGAGCATCAGCGAGGGCAGCACCACGCCGAACCACGCCCACCGGATGGGCTTCCACCCGAAGTGGCCCATGTCCGCGTAGAGCGCCTCGCAGCCCGTCACCACCAGGAACACGCCGCCCAGCACGAGGAAGCCGTGCCAGCCGTTGTGCACCAGCAGCATCACCCCGTGCACGGGCGACAGCGCGCCCAGCACCGCGGGGTTGTGCACCAGCTCCTTCACGCCCAGCGCCGCCAGGGTGAAGAACCACACGCACATCACCGGGCCGAAGAGCGAGCCGATGCGCGCGGTCCCGTGGCGCTGCACCAGGAAGAGCACGGTGAGGATGGCCAGGGTGATGGGGACGACGAAGGGCTCGAACACGGGCGTGGCCACGCTGAGGCCCTCCACCGCGCTGAGCACCGTAATCGCCGGGGTGATGAGGCCGTCGCCATAGAGCAGCGCGGCGCCGAAGATGCCCAGGGTGATGAGCACCGGCCGGGCGACGGGGGCCGACTGTCCCCGCTGCCGCTGCATGGCCAACGCCATCAACGCCAGGATGCCGCCCTCGCCCCGGTTGTCCGCCCGCATCACGAAGATGAGGTACTTCACCGAGACGATGATGAGCAGGGTCCAGAAGATGAGCGACAGCACCCCCAGCACATTCTCGGGAGTGGGGGCGATGCCGTGTGGACCGGTGAAACACTCGCGCAACGCGTAGAGGGGGCTCGTCCCGATATCGCCGTAGACGATGCCCAGGGCCCCTAGGGCCAGGAGCGCCGTGCGTTTGAAGGTGTCCGGGCCTTCCCGAACCGCCTCGCCGCCGGGCGATCCAGTGGTGGTTGATTTCACGGCCCCCCCTTTAGCCGAACCCGTGAGCGGAGCAACCCACCCGGCACCCTCTCGCCGTGGATTCCGACGCCCAGGTAGGTATTCATGCGACACCCTCCCCGGCCCGCTCCGCCGGCCGGTGTGTGACGGAGCGTGCGTCCAGAGCGAACAGTCCCAGAGGGGCGGATGTTGTCCAGCCATGAAGGAGGGCCGCAGGGCCACCGGGGACATGCGTCATGCTGCCATCCCGTGCTCCCATGCCGGCGCGGGGGCGCAATGACCATGGCAGCATCCCGATACTCAGATGCGCGGCAATTCGGAGCCCACGCTCCGGAGGTGGAGGAGCGGCTGGCCCTGCTGGCGGAGGCGTCTCGAGTGCTGGCCGACGCCAGCCTGGAGCCTCCGGCCGTCATGGAGCGCCTGTGCGCGCTGGTGGTGCCGCTGCTGGGTGCTGCATGCACGCTGCGTCTGGTCTCCGATGATGGCCACTGGCTGCGCACCGTGGCCTCGGCCGCCGCTACGCCCGAGGCGCGGCGGTTGTTCCAGACGCTCAGCCCCCCGGCGCTGCGCGCGGACGAGGGCCCCTCCCACGACGTGCTGCGCACGGGCGAGGCGCTCTGGGTGCCAGAGCTGGACCCGCAGACGCTGCGCGAGTGGCTTCCCCCTCAACAGCATGGGCTGCTGAAGGACTTCCCCTTCACGCGGATGATGGTGCTGCCGCTGCGCGCGCGTGGGCGGAGCCTGGGAACACTCACCGTGTGGAAGGACTCGGCGGAGGCCGAGCACACCGTCGACGCGGGCGAGCAGCTCCTGCTCCAGGAGCTGGCGGACCGCGCGGCCCTGGCGCTGGACGTGGCGCGTGCGTACGCGGCGGAGAAGCAGGCCCGGCAGGCGGCGGAGGTCGCCGCGGGGAGGCTGGCCCGGCTGCAACGGGTGACGGCGGAGCTGTCGCGGGTGCTGTCGGCCGAGCGCGTGGCGGAGGTCATCGTCGAGCAGGGCGTGGACGCGGTGGGCGCGGCGCGCGGCGTGCTGTGGGTCGTGGAGGGCGCCCACGCGCGGATGCTGGGGTGCTCCGGCTACGAGGACGCCGAGGCGTTCAAGCACACCTTCGGCATGCTCCCGCTCGACGGCCCCCACCCCGTGAAGGACGCCATCCGGGAGGCGCGGCCCATCTGGGTGGAATCCTCCCAGGCGATGGCGGACCGCTATCCCGAGTTGGACGAGATGCGCACGCATGCGGTGCGCACGCCCTCGCCCGCCTCGGTGTGTCTGCCTTTGCTCGCGGAGGGCCGCGCGCTGGGGGCGTTGCTGTTCGCCTTCACGGAGCCGCGCGCCTTCGCCCCCGACGAGCGCTCCTTCCTGGAGCTGTTGGCCCACCACGCGGGACAGGCGATGGCGCGGGCGCGGCTGCTCGAGCAGGAGCAGCGCTCGCGCGCGGAGCTGGCCGAGGCCAACGAGCGGCTGGCCGCCATCATCCAGGCCTCGCCCGCGTCCATCATCCTGGTGGACATCGACGGCACCGTGCGCATGTGGAACCCGGCTGCGGAGCGCATCTTCGGATGGAAGCCCGAGGAGGTGCTCGGCAAGGCGCTGCCCGTGGTGCCCTTGGACAAGCGGGAGGAGTTCCGCCGCAACCTGGAGAAGGCCGGGCGGGGTGAATCGCTGGGGGGCGCGGTGATGCGGCGGCAGCGCAAGGACGGCACGCCGCTCCAGGTCGCCCTGTGGACCGCGCTGGTGCTGCCCTCGCGCGGGGGCCCCGAGCAGGTGCTCAGCATGGCGGTGGACGTCACGGAGCGGCACCGCAGCGAGGCCGCGCAGCACTTCCTCGCCGAGGCCGGTGGCGTGCTGGCCGCGAGCCTCGAGCAAGAGGAGACGTTGGAGCGCGTGGCCCACCTGGCTGTGCCGTCCTACGCGGAGTCCTGCGGCGTGTTCCTCACCCACCCGGACGGCGCCGTGCGCTGCGTGGCCTCCGCGCACGAGGACGCCGGGTTGCGCTCACACGACGGCCACCCCGCGCCCGGACTCACCGTCGTGTCCCGCGTCGCGACCTCCAGCCGCGCGGAGCTGCGCACGGGCATGAGCCTGGACACACCAGAGTGCACGCGTCCCCCCGGTGCCTCCGGCGGTTGTGCCTGGCTGTGTGTGCCACTCCAGGTGCGAGGCCAGACGCTGGGCGCGCTCACGTTCGCCACGTCGCGGCGCGACTACGACGCCCAGGACCTGTCGCTGGCGCAGGAGCTGGCGAGGCGCGCGGCGCTGGCCATCGACAATGCGCGCCTCTACCGCGAGGCGAGGCAGGCCATCCGACTGCGCGAGGAGTTCCTCTCCATCGCCAGCCACGAGCTGAAGACCCCCATCAGCGCACTCCAGTTGCAGGTGCAGAGCTTGATGGCGGGACTGGCCCGCGCGCCCTCGGGCCTGACTCCCGAGCGGCTCGGCCGCGCGCTGGAGGTCGTGGACCGCCAGGTGAAACGGCAGACACAGCTCATCCACGAGCTGCTCGACGTGTCGCGCATCAGCGCGGGGCGGCTGGAGCTGAGCCCCGAGCCGTTGGACTTGTCCGCGATGGTGCGCGAAGTCGTGGAGCGCTTCGAGCCGGAGCTGGAGCGCACGGGCACGCGCCTGGAGCTGTCGTTGGCGCCGGATGCATCGGGGCTGTGGGACAAGCTGAGAATCGACCAGGTGCTGACGAACCTGGTGAGCAACGCGGTGAAGTACGGGCGCGGCAACCCGGTGCACGTGGCGGTGATGTCGCTCGAGGACTCGGTGCGCGTGGAGGTGCGGGACAGGGGCATCGGCATTGGCGAGCAGCACCTGTCGCGGCTGTTCCACCGCTTCGAGCGCGCCGTGTCCGAGCGCAACTATGGCGGCTTCGGCCTGGGCCTGTGGATTTCACGCCAGATTGTCGAGGCGATGGGCGGCCACATCACCGTGCGCAGCGAGCTGGGCGTGGGCTCCACCTTCACCGTGGAGCTGCCACGCCCTCGCGCTTGAAGGCGCCGTCCGGCTCGAGGCCGCTCACAGCGCCAGGAGCAGCAGGGTCGCCTTCTCCTCGGGGCTCGCGGCCAGGAACTCGTCGGGCAGCCACAGCTCCGTCTCGGGCACCAGCGCCGGGTCGCAGCTGCGCTTGCCCGCATAGGAGCGTCCCGGCTCCCGAGCCTTCAGCCGGTAGGTGCAGTCCCGCACGTAGACCGTCACCTCGTCCGGCGTCATCTTCACGTTCGCGGGCCGCCCACCGAATCCGCCCTGGGCCTCCAGCGTGTCGCCTTCACGCTTCACCGTCAGATTCACCGGCGCGTTCCCCAGGGCCCCCCTCACCGCGCCGTCCTTGAACGTCACGTCCACGACGCCCAACCAGGTCCGCCCTCGCAGCCCATCCCTCAGCCGCGACACCTGGAAGTCCTGCCCCGTCACGTTGTCGGCCGTCATCACCAGGTTGTACTGCTGCCGCGCGACCCGCAGGTTGATGGCGTCCTGCTTGGGCTCGGACATCGCGCCCCCCGCGCCCAGCAACACCGCCGCCGTCAGTACACCCTTCAGCCAACGCTTCATGGGGAAGCCTCCTCGCTCTCTTGGGCCTGGACTCCCATCGCCCACCGTCAATCTGCACACCCACTATCGCGGGGACATCCACCGCGCCCCCCGGTGGCGGACAAAAAGCCCGCCCTCGGGGGGGAGTGACACCCGTCCCCGCACGCGCCTACTTCGGGCCCGACGCCTCCGCGCCACGCGGCGCGCCCAGCTGCCGCTCGAAGAACATGAGCGCGGTGAGCTGGGCGAAGTCGCGGTTGGCCTTCTTCTGGAAGCCGTGGCCCTCGTCGGTGGCCAGCATGTACCAGACGTTCGGGGAGCGCTTGCTCACGGCCTGGACAATCTGCTCCGCCTCCGACTGCGGCACGCGCGGGTCATTGGCGCCCTGCTGCACGTAGAGCGCCGCGCGAATCTTGTCCACCGAGCCCAGGGGCGAGATGCGCTCCTGCACCTTGCGCACCTCGGGGATGCGCTCGTCGCCATACTCCGCGCGCCGCAAGTCGCGGCGGTACGCCTGCGTGTTCTCCAGGAAGCTGGGCAGCGAGGAGATGCCCACCACGTCCACCGCCGCCTTCACGCGCTCGGGATAGAAGGCCACCGACGCCAGCGTCATGTAGCCACCGTACGAGCCGCCGTACACACCCACGCGCGAGGCATCCAGCTCCTTGCGCGAGGCGATGAAGTCCAGCGTGGCGCCGATATCCGCGAGGCTCTGCTCGCGCTTCACGCCGTCATCCATGGCCCGGTACGCCTTGCCGTACCCATCCGAGCCGCGCACGTTGGGCACCAGCACCGCCATGCCCAGCTCCGTCGCGGCGAACTGCGCGAAGGTGCTGAACGTGGGCAGGCTCTGCCCCTCGGGACCGCCGTGGAAGATGACCACCACGGGCACCTTCCCGGTGGCGTTCTTCGGCAGGTACAGGAACGCCGGCACCTGGACGCCATCCGTGGACGGATAGCGAACCAGCGACGGCTCCACGAAGGAGTCCGGGTTGAGACCGCCCACCTCGGACCGCGTCCACCGCGTGGGCTTGCGCGACTTCAAGTCCACCGTCCACACGTCCATGGGGCTCTTCGCGTCCCCCACGGTGAGGGCCAACAGGTCCGAGCGCTTCAGGGGGAACGTCATCCCGAACGTCACGCCCTTGGGCAGCGCGTCCAACGGCGTCAGCACCCGCGTGCGCGTGTCCATCAAGGACACCTTCGAGAAGCCGTCCTCGTTGAAGGCCACCGCCAGCCGGCGCCCATCCGGCGACAGCGAGATGTCCGTCACGTTCCAGCGCACCGACTTCGTCAGCGACTCCGGCGGCGTCGTGGGAGGCGCCTTGTCCGCGTCGAACCGGTACAGCTCCGCGAAGTCGCTGTAGCGGTCCGTCACCACGTACACGCTCTTGCCATCGTGAGAGAAGAGGGCCGTGGTGAGGCCACCCTTGCCCTGGTTCTGGGGCGTGAGCGGACGGCGCTCACCCGTGGCCACGTCCACCACGTACAGGTCCGAGTCGTCGACGGACCGGAACTGCGCCACCAGCAGCTTCGAGCCATCCGGGGAGAACTCGATGGCGCCCCACGAACCCTCCGCCTGCGTGACGAGCCGGGCCTTCTTCGGGTCCGACGTGGGGGCCACGTACACGTCCGTGTCCTTGCCGTTGCGGCCCGTGCCGCCATACGCCAGCCAGCGGCCATCCGGCGACACCCGCAGGCCCTCATGCCGGCTCTTGCCGTCCGTCAGCAACTCGGACAGGCCCGTGTCGCGGTTCAGGCGGAAGACCTGGAAGAACTCGCCACCACCCTTGTCCTGCAGGAAGTAGATGATTCGCGCGTTGCCCGGCTGGAAGCGCGCCTGGTTGATGGGCTCCTTCGCGAAGGTGATTTGCGTGCGCGCGCCCATCGGCATCTCCACCACGTGGAGCTGATTGGTGTCCGCGAACCGCGTTGCGATGAGCATCTCCTTGCCATCATCCCGCACGTCCGAGAGCGCCGCCGAGCGGGACTCCAGGTACTGCTCCAGCCTGCGGCGGAATGCCTCCGGCACCGCGGGCACGTTGCTCACCCAGAGGTTGGGCTGGCCCGGGAGCGGCGCGATTCCAGGCACCTGTGACGGCTTCTCCGGAGCCCGGGACTCGGTCCGAGGGGCCTGCGCCGGAGCGGCCGGCTGGACCTGCCCGGTCAACAAGGACACGACGAGGGGAATCATTCCAGGGTTCATGACGCTCCACGGTAGCAGCAGGGCCCCGTCCGGGCGCACGCCGCATCGCGCCGCCCAACAGGGCGCGCGCCCCTTGAAATTCCCAGCGCATCAACCAGACCCGCGGGGTCTTTTCGTAATGCACCGCCACGGCCCCGGCCCCGCCTTGGATGAGCGCGGGCCCCCACCCGAGGAGCGGAACATGCCGAGCAGCCCCTGGAAGAATCGCTGTGCCGCCGTGGCGTTCACCGCGCTGTCCTCGCTCATGGGCTGTGGAGATGACGCGCCCTCTCATCCCAACGGCCCACCGTCCCCCCAGGCGAAGCTGCGCATCAGCCACGCCTCGCCGGATCCACCCGCGGTGGACATCGACAACGACCTGCCCTACCGCCGCGCCTCCGCGCCCGAGGGACTCAAGCTCCCCGCCCTGCAAACCGTGGTGGGCGTGACGGCCGCAACCTCGGCCAACCGCGCGCCCGTGGCCCGCTTCCAACTCGACACCGCCCCCTTCGTGGGCCGAGGCGTCTTTGCCGTGGCCGCGGGCGCGCTGTCTCCCAATGTTGGAGAAAACGAGGCCGGCTTCCGGCTGGTGCTGGTGGACACCCGGACTTCGCCTTGGAGTGCATTAGGTGTCCACCCCATGCCGTAACGTCTTTGCGTCGCATCCGTCCGCGAATTACCAGGCCTTCTGGAGGGTCCCGCGAAGCGGTCTGCTCGCGAGGCCCGCTGGCTCATGGGTGGGGAGTGGAGTTCATGAGGCATCACATCGGGGCCATCCTCTTGTGCACCGCGCTGACGAGCGCGTGTCTGGACCCCATTCAGAGCACTCGGGATACGGGTTCGGAGTGCGGGGAAGCCAACCCCGAATCGTGTCCGGCGCCTCCGCCACGGGGGTTGGCCAAGACGGTGACGGTGGGAAGGCAACACGCCTGTGCGCTGCTGGAGACGGGGGGCGTGAGGTGTTGGGGTGGCCCGGGGCTGGTGGGGGATGGAACCCGCGCGCTGCGCGCCACGGCCGTGGACGTGCGCGGATTGAGCCGGGGCGTGTTGATGATTGGCGCCGGCGCCGAGCACACGTGCGCGCTCATGGAAGGGGGCACCGTGCGCTGCTGGGGAGGCAACTCCCAGTTCCAGCTGGCCATCGGAAACACCGCGTCCGCGCTGGAGCCCATCTCCATTGGCAAGCTGGGCTCCAACGTCATCGGGTTGGCCGTGGGCGACGAGCACTCCTGTTCGCTCCATACGGGGGGCTCGGTGACGTGCTGGGGGAACAACGACGACCTCCAGTTGGGGGTGGACCCCGAAAACATGCCTCCCGGCAAGACGCCCACGCCCGTGGTCGTGGCGGGACTTCCCGGTGACATCACCAGCATCGCCGCGGGGGGCAAACACACGTGTGTCGCCACCGTCGAGGGACAGGCCTGGTGCTGGGGCGACAACACCTACGGCGCGCTGGGGGATGGCCAGGCGGCGCCGCTGCTCCGCTCTCTTCCCGTCCAGGTGCAGGGCCTGTCCGGCCCGGTGCGCTCGCTGACGGCGGGCACGAGCCACACCTGTGCCCGGGTGGGAGACGGAGACATCGAGTGCTGGGGTCTCAACGCCTCGGGCGAGCTGGGCGATGACACCGCGTTGAACCGGGTGGTCCCCGTACGGCCGACGGGGCTGCCGTCGGACATGAGGCAGGTGCGCGCGGGGGGAGGCAGTACGTGTGCGTTGAGCCTGGACGGACGAGCGCGCTGCTGGGGGGTGAACAACGCGGGGCAACTGGGCGATGGGACCCTGTTGCACCGGCCCGCGCCGGTGAACGTGTCGGACCTGGGCGGTGAAGTCGTGGACGTGGACACGGGGGCATCGAACACGTGCGCGGTGCTGAGGGACGGGCGCGTGCAGTGCTGGGGCGGCAATGGCTCCGGCCAGTTGGGGGACGGGACGCAGACGGACCGCAAGGCGCCCGTGGTGGTGCAGGGGCTTGGGGCCCCCTGAGAGGGAGGACGGAATGTCGCTGTTGAGGGAGAACCCGAAGCTGCTGGAGTCGTTCCGCAGAGGGGAACCGGAGGCGCTCGCGCGGGTGTATCGGGCCTACTCCGCGCATGTCGCGCGCTTCCTGTCGCGCACGTACGTCACGCATGGACCTGGGGGGCTCGCGCGCGTGGGGCCGTTGGATTTGGAGGCCGCGCATCAGGAGACCTTCGTGCGTGCGTTCCGCGAGCAGGCGCGGCTGGCCTACGACGGGGTGCGGCCCTTCTCCACGTGGCTGAACGCCGTGGCGAGGCAGGCGGCGGTGGATGTGCTGCGCGCTGCGGGGCGTATCTCCCGCGAGGCGGTGCCCTTGGATGACACGCCGCTGGCGGAGCGTTTGGCGAGCAACGCTCCGTCTCCCGAGGACCGCGCGTTGGAGGCGGAGACTCGGGAGTTGGTGACGCGGTTCCTCGCCGGGCTCGACGAGGCAACGCGCAGGTTGGCGGACCTGCGCTTCGTGCAGGGACTTTCCCAGGAGCGTGCGGGACAGGTGCTGGGACTGTCTCGGCAGGAGTTGAGGACTCGCGAGGCCCGGCTGCGCCGCGCGATGACCGCGTTCCTCGTGGAGGAAGGCTGGCTCACCGCCGAGTCGCCCTCCGGCGCCCCCTCCGCCGCCGCCACCGCCGCGGTGTTGGCCCTTCTCTTCCCTCACTTCGTGCCCTGACTCGAGCAACCTGACCATGGCCTTGTTCTCCTCACATGTGGACCGACAGCTCGTCCACCTCGCCAACAACGGCGCCTTGCCGCCACGTCAGTGGAGCCGCGTCCTGCGTCATGCCCGCGGCTGCGCGCGGTGCGGCGCGCGTTACGAGCGGGTGATGAACCTGCGCCGCGTCTTCGCGCGCGACACCGTCACGGAGCCTTCGGGGGGTGAGCTGGAGTGGCTCGCGACGCATCGGCTGGCCAGCGTGCTCGACACGGTGGATTGGGAGTCGCGACAGGGGGGCTCCGGGCGTGCGCCAGGAGAGCTGCGCGGTGACGCGGGGATGGGCCGGGCTCGGCGATGGTGGCTGCAGCGGGTGCTCGAGCGGCGCATCGCCTCGACGAAGGCTCCGGCGCGAGAAGGTCGGTCGTGGAGGTTCTGGGACACGCTTCACTTGAGTCCAATGAGTGGTGCCTGGGTCGCGGCGTTGATGGCGGTGGGGGGAATCCTGTGGCAGAGCCTTCCTTCCGAGACCACGGAGTGGGGCGTGCGTGGACAGGGCCCTGGGGCGGCGGCGATGCGGTTGTTCTGCGTCCCAGACAAGGCGGAGCTTCGCGAGGTTCGTTCAGAAGGGACGTGTCCGGCGGGTGCGGCGCTGGCGTTCGCCGCGGGGGCGCGTGCGCCGTATACACACGTTGCCGTGACGCTCCGCACGAGCAAGGGCGTGAGCGTGGAGGGCCCCTTTGAGGTGCAGGCGACCCCTGGGGCGGAGTCGGTGCTGGACCTCACGCCGCGCATGCCGGTCGATGGGGAGGTCGAGCTCACCGCCACGTTCGCGAACAGCGCGGCCGCCGCGCTCGCCGCCGCGAAGGGGGAAGTCGTGCGCGACGCCGTGCACGTTCATCACCGTGTGCGCGTGGGAGGCACGCGATGAGACTGGCGAAGGACGGGGCCCTGTTTCGACTCCGCGCACTGTCGCTCGCGGGTGAGGCCACGCACGGTCATCACCGCGCGCACGTGGGGGGCTCGCGATGAGCCCAGCGAATAACGGAGCCCTGTTTCGACTCCGCGCACTGTCGCTCGCGGGTGAGGCCGTGCACGTTCATCACCGCGCGCACGTGGGGGGCTCGCGATGAGACCGGCGAAGGACGGGGCCCTGTTTCGACTCCGCGCACTGTCGCTCGCAGGTGAGGCCGTGCACGTTCATCACCGCGCGCACGTGGGGGGCTCGCGATGAGACCGGCGAAGGACGGGGCTCTGTTTCGACTCTGCGCCCTGTGGCTCGCATGTGTCGCAACGGGGAGCGTTGCCCAACCAGCAGACGTGCCTTCGTCGGGGCGAATTCCTGTACGGCGTGCGCTGGTCGTCGCATTCAATGGCAGCGACGTTCCCGGCATGCCGCCCTTGCGCTACGCCGATGACGATGGTGTGCGCTGGGCGGAGACCCTCCGCCGACTGGGCGTGGACGTGGTCCTGCTCACCGTGCCCGACGCGGACACCGCGAAGGTCGAACGCAGCCAGTTGACCGACGTGCGCGCCCCCACGCTCGCTGCGCTCGACGAGACCGTGACGCTGTTGGCCCGGCGCAACTCGGCGGACCGCGCCATGGGGCTCACCGTCGACTTCCTCTTCATCTACGTGGGCCACGGCCGCACTGGTGAATCATCGCGCGCCTATCTCACCCTCGCCGACGGACGGCTGGACCAGGAAGGCCTCTACTCGCGCGTGGTGGAGCGGCTCGACGCGGACTACGTCCACCTCCTGGTCGATGCCTGTCACGCCGCGGGCGTCGTGGGCAGCCGAGGCGGAGACCCGCAGGTGCTCACCCGGCTGCGTCGCGCGCTGGAACAGGAACAACTCGCCGGCCATCCCCGCGTGGGTGCCATCTTCGCGGAGAGCAACGAAGGGGAGACTCACGAGTGGTCCCGCATCCGCGCGGGGGTCTTCAGTCACGCGGCACGCTCGGCCCTGATGGGAGGCGCGGACGTCAACCATGACGGGCTCGTGGAATACAGCGAACTCGACGCCTTCGTCGCCGCGGCGATTCGTGGCGTCAAGTCGCCTCAAGCCCGGCTCGCGGTGCGGACCTTCCCTCCAGCCCTCAGCCCCTCGCGGCCCCTCATCGGCCCCGCCCCCCAAGGACCACGGCTCAACCTGCCCCCGGCACCAGGCGGCGCTCGCATCTCCGTGGAAGATGCCTCGGGCGTACGTCTCGCGGATGCCCATCAAGCCGCGGGCGAGACACTCATCCTCGCGCTGCCCGAGCGCGAGGTGTACTGGCTGAGCACCCCCCTGGGCGAAGCACGTGTCCGACGCGCCGACCTGGATGATGATTCCCTCCCGCGCTTCACGCCCCCGGAAGTCGCCCGTCGCGGCGCGGCCGAAGAGAGCCTGCTCCAAGGACTCTTCGCCCTGCCCTTCGGGCGCGACTTCTACGAGGGCTATGTCACCTCCTCCGGAATCGCCGCCGTGGACTTCGCCGGGCCCGCGCTCTCCGGCGAGCCCTTGGGTGTTCCCCACACGCTGGGCCTGGAAGTGGGCCTCACACTCTCCACCGCGCCCCTGGGTGGAGACGGCATCGCCAGGGGACTCGCCCTGTCGTGGAGGATGCCCGGCCCCGGACTCCTTCGCTGGGGCGCTCGCCTCAGCTACGCCATGGCCCCCGATGCATGGGAGGGCAACGCCTCACTCCAACGTGTGTCCGTGCTGGCCACGGGCGGACTGCACGGACGAGGCACGCTGTCCTCCTTCGCCGAACTGGGCGCGGGGTGGTTGATGCTGGTGGTGGACAGGCCCGAGAGCCGACAAGGTGACTCCGCGGGACTCACGGCCCGAGCCACCGCGGGGCTGCGTTGGAGGACCGGAGACTTCGCACTGCGCGGCGCCCTGGGCGTGGACCTGGATTCGGTCCGCGTGGACGGCCAGCGCCGCGCGCGCCTGCTCCCCGGCGTAGAGATAGGACTGGAGCGCTGAGCGATACCGCCACCGTGTCCACACCGTGCGCAGTGCACTGTGAACAGCGTTGACACCTCGGGCCGCACCTCGGCCCAAGCCCCTGGAATCAGGCCCACACGAGCATGGCAAGCCCCTTGCGTTGGACCGGCTCGAAAGGGGCAGGTCATGGACGCGAGCGGCACACGGTGGGGCGAGGCGCGGTGGGACGCGTGCAAGGTGTCGCGGTGGAGCGTGCTCCACCTGGGCGCCGTGGTGGGCAGCGTGCTGTACTTCTCGTGGAGCGCGGTGGCCGTGTTCGTCGGACTCCTGGTGGTGACGCTGGGCCTCGGTGTGTCGGTGGGCATCCATCGCGGAGTCATCCACAGGGCCTTCCGCGCATCGCGCGGAGTGGAGCGAGTGCTCGGGTTCGTGGGCACGCTAGCGGGACTCGGTGGCGTCATCGGCATGAGCCGGATGCACCAACTGCGCGACTTCCACCAGAACCAGCCGGAGTCCGAGTGCCCCGAGTACTTCGGTTATCGCAAAGGCTTCACGCGCGCGATGAGCCACGCGCTCTTCCGCGCCTGGCACGTGCGTGACGAGGGCCGTTACCCGCCCGTGGTTCGTGACATCGTCGAAGATTCGTTCTTTCAAACGCTGGAGCGCGCGGGGCTGTGGCTCCAGGTGCCGTTGGCACTCGTGCTGTACGCGGTGGGCGGTCCTTCGTGGGTGGCCTGGGGCATCTTCGTGCGGCTGGCACTCACGCAGGACGGCTTCTGGTTCGTCCACTACGTGAGCCACGTCGAGGGAGCGCAGCCCTACGAACTGCCCGGCTGCGCGGAGCAAGGCCGCAACGCGGGATGGCTCGCCCTCGTGAGCATGGGTGAGTCGTGGCACAACAACCACCACGCCTATCCCGGCTCCGCGCGGATGGGGTTCGGATGGAAGCAGCCGGACCCGGGCTGGTGGATGGTGCGAGGACTCGCGGCGCTGGGCCTCGTGACGGAAGTGAAGACACCCCTGAACCTGTCGCCGCGCCTGGGGACTCGCACACCAGACAACCACCCATGCCGGGCAGCGCAGCGGAGGCCCTTGCGCAAAAACGGTGAGCAGGGGGTTTCACCCGCGAAGGGAAGCAGGGTGCAGACCTGCCCATCCCGCACAATCCTCGAGAGGGGATGGAGGCATTCTCGATGCGTCGTTCGCGCGTACTTCTGGCCGTCACCCTTCTATCGCTGGGCGCGTGTGGCGAAGAAGCCCCGGAAGGGTCCGTGAACTACCGGGGCAACGTCACGGGCACCTACCCGTCCTCCGGGACGATTCGCACCACCGTCTACGGAGCGCCCCGCACGACTCCCATCTCCTCCGCGTTCATCTACATCTCGGAGTACGCCAGCGACATCAAGGCCCTGAGAATCAAGATCTTTCCGCTGTTCTGCCCCGAGGAAATCGAGGCGGCGATGACGGGCGCGCGTGAATTCAAGGTCGTCCGCGGGATGTGCTGGCTCCCTCCCCCGCGTCCGGACTGCCACTACCTGGTCGAACTGAATGCGGGGAGTGGCACCACGAGCGCAAGCCGGCTCGCGCTCACGCTCAAAGGCAACCTCACCGTGACGTGTGGCACCCAGTCCACGACCGATCCCGTCACCATCGACTTCGTCGGCACACACGACAGTGACTCGCTCCCGGACACCTCTCCCGAGGCGATGTCGACGCAAGCGAATCTGTCCACCCTCCCCCACGTGTCGGGCGACTGACGCGGCTTCGCCCTCGAAGCAGGTGCTCGCTTCGGCCTCAGGTCAAAACCGGACCCCACCCCTGGGGCGGAGCCCATGATGAATTGCGCCCTCCGCGCTCCACCGGAATACTCCCGAGCCTGGCTCCCGGTGGAGCGTGGAGGAATCTCGCATGGCACGCCTGCGCGTGGTGATGGCGGCACTGCTCTTGGGGCTCGCGGGTTGTGGTGGTGACTCGGATGGCGACGACGGTGGCGGAGGCGGAAAACCACCGCCCCCGCCCGACCTCCGTCCCAACGTCACGGGCTCCTATGCGAGCACCGGCACCCTGCGCGCCGTCGTCCTCGGACAGACCCAGTCGACGGACGTCCAGGACACCGTCCACATCAAGGCGACCGAGAGCTCCCAGAGCGGCTTGAGCATCAGCTCGGAGACGCTGCGCTGCGAACGAAACCTCCCCGCCACCATGACGGGAGAGACCACGTTCTCCGTGGGTCAGGGCGCCTGCGAGATTGCCCACGTGCAGGACGGCAAGGACTGCCTCATCAAGCTCACCGTCACCTCGGGACAGGGCAGCCGGGAAGCCCAGGCGGCCCTGCGCCTCTCGCTCCAGGGGGACTTCTCCACGACCTGCTTCCCGCTCCCCATCTCGGGCCAGTTCACCCTGGACCTCACGG
This sequence comes from Myxococcus stipitatus, assembly GCF_037414475.1. The sequence goes on from NZ_CP147913.1 coordinate 4,115,894, forward strand.
GCACGCGCTAGCACCCCGCTCAGCGGTTGTGCACCAGCCGCAGCGGCGCGCGCACGTCGGCGACGGGTGACGGAGCCACCCTCGCCAGCGGCTCCACCCGCGCCACCTCCGCCACGCGCGGCGCCTCCGTGAGGAACGCCACCGCCTGCGACACCACGTGCGACGCGTACAGGATGCGGTTGTGCCCCAGCCCTTCCGTGAGCGTCAGCCGCGCGCCGGGCCACGCGTGGGCCACCGCCTCGCCGTCCACCACGGACACCTCCGCGTCCTCCACGTCGTGGAACACCTGCAACGGCACGTGCCCCAGTGACGGCACGAAGAGCGGCAGCGCCAGGTCCGAAAGCTTCATGCGGAACTTCTGCTCGATGCGCTGCTCCATCCGCATCCACACCTCATCCGAGAACCCCAACGTCCGCGCGAAGGCCTGGATGCCATGCCGAGGGTCCGCCGGCGGCGACACGAACACCGCGCGCTCCACCCGCAGCCCATCCCGCATCGCCACCGCCGTCGCCGCCGCGCCCAGCGAGTGCGCCACCACCGCGCTCACCCCACCCACCGCCTCCGCCACGTCCGCCACCACCTCCGCCATCTCCGGCAACGAGCTGGTGCGCCCCGTGGACTTCCCATGCCCCGGAGCGTCGTACGTCACGACCGAGTACCCCGCCGACACCAGCGGCTCCACGAAGGCCGTGAGCTGCCCGCCGTATCCGCTCCACCCATGCACCAACAACACCCGAGGTCCCTCGCCCCAACTCCACGACGCCACCTCCTCGCCGCCCAGCCGCAGCCGCTTCGGCCGCCCTCGCGCCAACACCCCCTCCGACGTCTTCGAACGGCGCGGACGCATCGGCGTGCGGAACAGCCCATCCGCCCACGCCGCCGTCAGCCCCGGCGCCACCCGCCCCGCGCTCATCGCCATCGTGCGCAGGCCCCACAGCGCCAGTTTCGCCCGAACGTTCGTGCTATTTTCAGCCATGAAGAGGTCCTCCCAGGAGAGACACAGGCCAACAAGAAGCTCAGCGGTCCGAGGGGCGGCGGGCGGCGCGCAGCAGGGCCTCGAAGGCCCTGCGGGTCCGCTGCTCCGCGTGCGCGTCCTTCATCAGTCGCGCTGAATGGTGGAAGCCCAGGAACATGGCGTACTCGTCATGGGCGAACTGGTCCACGTCCAGCCCGTCGTGGAAGTGCCGTTCGGCGATGGCGATGCGCGCGGCCTGGGCCAGGCAGTCCAGCAAGTCCCGCTGCGTCTGCACCAGCCTGTCGCGCGCGGGCCCGGGCACGTCATCCAGCTCCGTGGCCGCCGCCACGAAGATGCAGCCGCCCTCCGGAACCATCTCCTTCTCCCACGTCAGCCACCCCTCGAAGAGCGCCCGCACCCGGGGCTCGCCTCGAGGCTGCATGAGCGCGGGGCGGATGACCCGCTCCGTGAACAGCGCCGTCGCCGCGTTCAGGATTTCCACCTGCAGCGAGGTCTTGGAACGAAAGTGCGCGAACAGGCCGCTCTTGGAGAGCTGGAGCTCATCCGCCAGCCCGCCAATGCTCAACCCCTGAAGCCCCACCCGGCTGGCGAGCTGAATGGCCCGCTCCAGAATCGCCTGATGGGTGAGCTCTCCCTTGCGCATGGGCGTTTTCTAAACGCCCGTGCTTTTTTCCGCAAGCCGACCTGGCGAAAGGGGGCTCAGCCCTCGGTGTTGCGAAGAAAATCAGCCACATGGGCGAAGCGCTCGTCCACGAAGCGGCGCAGGGCCCCGGTGACACCCCGGGCATCCAGGGCCCGCCCCATGGCGCGCAGCCAGGCGTCACGCATGGCCACGTCCACCGGCACGTGCCCGTGCCGCATCCGCAGGCGCGGGTGGCCATACCGGGCGGAGTAGTGCTGCGGGCCTCCCAGCCAGCCGATGAGGAACAGGCCGAAGCGCTCGCGCGTGCCCTGGTTCACCCGGCCCTGCTCATCCAACTCGTGCAGCTTCGCGAGCGCGGGCTCGTGCGCGTCCATCGCGTCGTAGAAGGCGCCCGCCAGCGCCATCACCGCGTCGTCACCGCCGATGCGGTGATACGGCGTGTCGTCCAGCGTGGGGACCCAATCATCCGAGGGGGGGAACTTGAGCTCTACGGGCATGGCTTCCTTCAACGTCCAGCGGGCGCGTGAACTTCCTCTCCCGCCCGGGGACTCGCCCCGGGGCGCCGCTCCGGGAGGCAGGAGGGCGGCAGGTTGGCAGGCAGTCCAGAGGTTGCCCACCAGAGAATCACTTCGCGCGGCCGGCCCCGGCCTCAATCCACCCAGCGCTTGGGCCTGCGCTTGAGGGTGTTGACGCCCAGCGTGTCGCAGAACGGTTCGAACACACTCCGAGGCACACCCTTCCACGCCACGTCCTCCAGCGTCCGGGTGCCGGGCAGCGGCGCATCCGTCACCAGCGTGGCGAGCCGGCGATACAGGAGCGCGTCCTCGCGGTGCGCGCGCAGCGTCGCGGCGAGCTTGTCCGCGCCACGGGGACGCACCGACCAGGAGGAAGCGTCCTCGGGAATCGCCTCCAGCTTTCCATACGCGGACAGGAGCGACGACGCCCCCTTCTCCCCGAAGCCCGGCAGGCCGGGGATGCCGTCCGCGTCATCCCCCATCAACGCCAGCAGGTCCGGGATGCTCGCGGGGGCCACGCCCAGCTTCGCGCGCACGGCGTCTTCGTCCAGCACCTTCTCCTGACGCCGGTCCACCTGCACCACGCGCTGGCCTCGCACGCACTGGCCCAGGTCCTTGTCCGGCGTGAGCAGCCGCACCTGCTCCACCTCACCGGCCCACTTCGCCGCCGCGGTGCAGAGCGCGTCGTCCGCCTCGTGCTCCTTCATCGACCACACCCGCACGCCCAACGCCGCGACGGCCTTCTCCACCAGGTCGAACTGCGCGCGCAGCTCCGGCGGCACGCCTTCATCGCTCTTGTAGCCGTCGAACAGCGCGTTGCGGAACGAGCGGATGGGGTTGTCGAACGCCACCGCCACGTGGGTCACGGCCTCCTCGGCGTCGTGCAGCAACATGAGCAGCGAGGACATCACCCCCACCGTCGCCTTCACGTCCTGCCCTTCCGGCGAAGTGTGGCCCGGCCGGGGCGAGAAGTGGGCGCGGTACAGCTCGTAGGTGCCATCCACCAGGTGCAGGCGCATGCCCACGTCCTACCCTTCCCCGCGGCTCGCGGCCAGCGCCGCCTGCCCCGTCACGGGGTGCACCATCCGCAAGGAGTGCCTGCCTTGCGTGAATGGCTGCCTGGCTCCTCTCCAGTCGGCTTGTGCCCGTGAGGATTGCCGGGCTGTCGGCCCGAACACACTTCTGGACCTGGGACGCGACACCCGCGCTCCCTGGACTCCGGCTGGAGGTAGACCGTGCGCCCAAAGCTGCTTGCCGCGATGCTGTGCGTCCCCCTGTTCGGGTGCGCCAGTCAAAGCGTGAACCCCACCAAGAACTCCCGACGGACAGAGGCCGTCGCCTCCATGCGCGCCGCGGAGAGCGCGGGCGCTGCGAGCGTGCCCCAGGCCGCGCGCCATCTGGAATTCGCACGACAGCAAGTCGCCAACGGTGACCACCTGCTGTCGGAGAAGGACCCCGAACGCGCGGACCTGAGCTACCTGCAGGCCGACGCGGACGCGGACCTCGCGCAGGCACTCGCCCGCGCGGTGCCCCTGGAGCAACAGGCCCAACAGACCACCCAACAGCTCGAGTCGATGCGGCAGAGCCCGCGGTGAGCCCCATCCCCAGAGGAGACAGTCATGGTGCGAAGCAAGCGTGGATGGAAAGCCCTCGCCGGAGCCACGGCGCTCCTGGCCGCGGGGAGCGCGAGTGCCGGTCCCCCCAAGGAGCTCGAGGAGGCGCGCGCGGCCTATGAACAGCTGGCCTCCAGTCCCCAGGGACGCGAGCGCCCGCGTGAGGTGCAGGAGGCGAGGGCCGCGCTGAAGACGGCCGAGACGTCCTACAAACACGACAAGAACTCCACACAGACCCGTGTGTTGTCCTATGTGGCCTTGCGGCGAATCGAGACCGCGGGCGCGTGGGGCAACGCGAGCCTCGCCGCGCGCCAGCAGTCCGAGGCCCAGGCGGCGATGCAGCAGGCCCATGCGCAGCAGATGGAAGGCCAGCGCCGTCAGCAGCTCGACGCGGAGGCGCAGCGGCTGGCGCAGCAGAACGAGGAGATTCAACGTCAGGCCGAACGGCGTCAGGCAGAGGAGCAGGCGCGCAGCATCGCGGAGCAGCAGAGCGCCCAGCTCGAATCCGAACGGCAAGCCCGCGAGGAGGCCGAGCAGAAGGCGGCCGCGGCCCTGGCGGAGCTGGACCGGGCCAACAAGGACCTGAAGGTCCGCGAGGAGGCACGAGGCACCGTGTTGTCCCTGTCGGGCAGCGTCCTCTTCGCCTCGGGCTCGTCGAACCTCCTGCCCTCCGCGCGCAACCGCCTGTCGGACGTGGCGGACGTGCTGAAGCAGGGCGACAAGCCCTTGCTCATCGAGGGCCACACCGACTCGACCGGCTCTGACGAGCTCAACGAGCGGCTGTCCTATCAACGCGCCGAACGCGTGAAGGACTTCCTCGTCACGCGGGGCGTTCCCGCCGAGCGCATCGACGTGCGCGGCCTGGGCTCGTACCAGCCGGTGGCCAACAACAACACGGCCGAGGGACGCGCCAACAACCGCCGCGTGGAGATCATCGTCGAGCGCGGGGGCCAGCGCGCCGTCGGTGGCAGTGGCCAGCAGGAGTCGAATCAGGGCAACCAGCAGCAGCAGTCACCCGGCTCGAACCCGGGCCAGCAGCAGTCACCCGGCTCGAACCCGGGCCAGCAGCAGTCGCCCGGCTCGAACCCGGGTGGACATCACGGGACGCATGACTCGGATCTTGGCTCCGGCCAGGACGTGCAGCAGTAACCGGTGACGTCCGGCCGGACAGGGACTTCCATGGCAGCGTGCTCCGGACCTTCTCGCGGCCTCATCGCCAGAGGGTTCGGAGCACGACGGAGGTCCTGGGACGCGGTAACCTCCGGGCCCCGCTCCCGCCATGGACTCCAACCCTCCCATCGTCCTGCTCACCACGGAACGGCTGCGCATCACCCAGATGCAACCCGATGACGCAGCCCGCGTGGTGGCCTACTACGAAGACAACCGGGACCACCTGGACCCTGTCTCGCCCGCGCGCCCCGCCCACTTCCACACCACGACGTACTGGCGCACGCGGCTGGCACAGGACCTGGAGGACTCGCGCAGGGACCTCGCCCTGCGGCTGGTGATGCTCCCCCGTTCGGAGCCGCCCTCCTCCGCGCCCGTCATCGGCAACGTCACCCTCACCCACATCCGCCGAGGTCCCTTGCAGGCCGCGGACCTGGGGTACGGCCTGGACTACCGCCATGAAGGCCACGGCCTGATGACGGAGGCCCTGCGCGCCGTCTGCGCGCACGCCTTCTCCACCATGGGCCTGCATCGAATCCAGGCGAACCACCTCCCGGAGAACCTCCGCAGCGCCGCGGTGCTGCGCCGGCTGGGCTTCACCGTGGAGGGATATGCCCGCGACTTCCTCAGCATCAACGGCCGATGGAGGGACCACGTGTTGACGTCCCTCACCGCGCCCCAGCAAGACGGGCCCGCCCGGTAGCGCCCCCTCGCGAGTCCTCCCTTGTCTGTCAATGGAGCACCGCGTGTCCGCCAGGAGAAAGAGTCCCTGGCGGATGCGGCGGCCGGCGCCTACAGATGCGACGAGGAGGTGGAATCGTGGCGTATCTGTTCCTGCTGGCCGCCATCGCCAGCGAGGTGGTGGGGACCAGCCTGTTGAAGACCACGGAGGGCTTCACGCGGCCGTGGCCCACCGTGGGCTGCCTCACCGCGTACGGCGTGGCCTTCGCGCTGCTGTCGCAGGCCGTGAAGCAGGTGCCCGTAGGTGTGGCCTACGCGATGTGGTCCGGGCTGGGGACCGCCGCCATCGTCACGATTGGCGTCGTCTTCTTCAGTGAGACGCTGAGCCCCACCAAGGTCGTGGGACTGGGGCTCATCATCGGCGGCGTCGTCCTGCTCAACCTGGGCGGCGGCGGGGGCCACTGAGCCCCACGCTCAACGCGGCGCCGCGGCCCTGGCGCTCCCGTTGGGGCTGGCGGGCAGGTGCGTATCCAGCCACTCCACCGTGCGCCGCATCCGGTCGACGATGTGCTCCAGCTTGCTGAGGTTGTGGCCCTCGTCCGCGTAGACCACCAGCTGCGTCTTCACGCCCAGCTCCTTCAGGGCATGGTGGAACTCGAGGCTCTGGGTCACCGGGACTTCGACGTCCCTCTCACCGTGCAGCACCAGCGTGGGCGTCCGCGCCAGCTTCACGTAGTTGATGGGAGAGCTGCGCGTGTACACCTCCGGCTCGTCGTACACCGACGCGCCGAAGTACGGCCGCATCCACGTGTCGATGCGGTTGGTGCCGTAGTAGCTCTGCCAGTTGGAGATGCCCGCGCCCGCCACCGCCGCGCGGAAGCGCTGCGTCTGCGTCACCGCCCACATCGACATGAAGCCGCCGTAGCTCCACCCCATCACCCCCAGCCGATAGGGGTCCACCGGCGTCTTCGCCAGCACCGCGTCCACGCCCGCGACGATGTCGCGCAGGTCTCCGAAGCCGAAGTCGCGCCGGTTGGCCTGCACGAAGTCCTCGCCCTGGCCGAAGCTGCCCCGGTAGTTGGGCAGGAAGACGTAGTAGCCGCGCGCGGTGAACAGCACCACGTCCGGCTTGAAGCCCGGCACCGCGCCCGCCGCCGGCCCTCCGTGAATCATCGTCACCATGGGCGCGCGCGCGGGCCCGGAGGGCGCCAGCGCCGGAGCGGGGGCCACCAGCCACCCCTGCATCTCCATGCCGTCGCCCTTCCACGTCACCTCGCGCGTCTCACCCACCAGCGCGCGGAAGTCATCCTCGCGGCGAGTGACCTGCGCCCATCCCCCCACCGGCCCCACCCACACGTTGGGCGCCCGCGAATAGGACTCGCGCACCACCGCGCTCGTCTTGCCGTCCCGCGACAGCGACAGCCCCACCGGGCCTCCCGCGCTGATGCGCTCCTGCCCCTTCCACAACTGCGTCAGCTCGCCCTTCACCGGGTCCACCGAGAACACCGCCGCCTCGCCGCCCCGCTGCGCGCCGAACACCAGCTTGCGCGGCGCCACCCAGTCCAGCGACGTCGCCGTCGCCTTCATCCCCGCCGTGAGGTTGCGCGCCTTGCCGCCCTCCAGCGGCACCACCATCACATCGCCTCCGTTGGAGCCCTGGTCGCTCATCAACCCCTCGATGACGGCGACGTGCTTCCCATCCAGGCTCCACACCGGCTCGGCCAGCTGCCACTTGGGCGCGTACAGCACGCGGGCCCGAGCGTTGGCCGCCAGCTCCTGCACATGCAGCTTCGCCACCCACCAGTTCGCGTCCCCCGGCGCCGGCGCCGCGATGAACGCGAGCCGCGTCCCCTCCGGACTCCAGGCGTATTCGTAGACGTAGAGCGACTCGGGAGAGACCACGCGGTGCGAGCCGTCCGCCACGGACACCAGCGCCACGCGCCGCACGGGGCTCGACTCACGCACCACGCCTGTCTCGCGCGCGGCGGGCGCCAGCGGCCCCTTGGCCTCCGAGGCCCCCGCGCCCTGCATCACCAACACCGCCAGCGACGCGCCATCCGGCGACCACTGGGGCGAGGCCAGCGGCCCCTCGAAGGACGTCAGCCTCCGGGCCGCGCCTCCCTCGAAGTCCGCGACATACACCTGCTGCTGTCCGGCCTGGACCGCATCGGAGAGGAAGGCCAGGTGCCTGCCATCGCGGCTCCAGGCGAGCGAGTCCTCGTCACAGGCGCGCGACTCGGGACAGGTTCCCAGACGCACCGCCTTGGGCGCGTCGCCGTCCGGCTCCACCACGTAGATGAAGCTGCCTCCCGACAGGTTCGGCTCCACCCACGCCACCCGCTTGCCGTCCGGAGACATCGCCACCTGGCGGAAGCGCGACGCACGCGCCACCGCGCCCAGGATGGCCTCCACCGCGGGCCGCGCCACCTTCGAGGCCCCGGTCTTCGCCGTCATGCCGCCGCGCAAGAGCTCCGCGCCCGCCGCGAAGTCCACCAAGGGCATGGCCCCCGAGGACTCACCCACCTGCGCGAAGGCGGGAGTCACCCACCCCAGCACCACGGCCAGACCGACGATTCTCGACACCATCCGAATCAACACGTCCCCCCACGAGTCAGGAAGAGGCCACCACACTACATGAGCAAGACGCCCCCGCGCCTACCCACTTGTGACAGTCACTTCGTTGGACCTCGGAGAATGTGCGAGGAATACAGCCTCCATCTCCAGACAGAGTCCCAACTTCGTGGCAAGGCCACGCGCATCCGGTGAAGACTGCCGCCCATGGCACGAACCGAGCGGGAGAAGATGCTGGCGGGTGAGCTGTACAACGCCATGGACGCGGAGCTCGTCGAGGGGAGGGCCCGCGCGCGCAGGCTCGTGCGCCTCTACAACGACACCCTCGTCGAGGACGCGGCCGCGCGGCAGCAATTGCTGGGGCAGCTCATCGGAAAGCTGGGCACGGGCGTCTACATCGAGCCGCCGTTCCACTGCGACTACGGCACCTTCATCTCCCTGGGCCACCGCGTCTACATGAACTTCCAATGCGTCATCCTGGATTGCACCCATGTGACGATTGGCGATGACGTGTCCTTCGGGCCCAACGTCCACGTGTACGCGGCCACACATCCCTTGGACGCGGACGAGCGCATCAAGGGCCCGGAGCTGGCCAGGCCCGTCACCATCGGCGCGAAGACGTGGGTGGGCGGCGGCTCCATCATCGTGCCGGGCGTCACCATCGGCGAGGGCGTCACCATCGGCGCGGGCAGCGTGGTGACCAAGGACATCCCGCCGTATGTCCTCGCGGCGGGAAATCCCTGTCGAGTCATCCGCTCACTGCGCTGAACGGAAGGCCGCTCAACGCTTCGTCATGTCGAACAGCGCGCGCGCCTGCGGCCCCAGGAAGCCGTCGAAGTCCGGCGCGCGCTGCGCGATTTCAAAGTACGCGTAGGGCCACGGCCGGCGGCCGCCCTCGCGCAGCGTCACCGACAGCGGCGCCGCCTGCGTGGCGGTCTGCCGCAACTTCGTGCCCATGGCCCCCTCGATGTCGGCCTTCATGGGCACTCCCGCATCACGCATGCGCTTCTGCCATGCCTCCACGTCATCCACCGAGCCGGTGAAGTGGTTCACCTTGCGGCCGAACGCCAGGAGCCACGCGCCGTACTGCGACTCCTTCTCCAGCTCCAACAGCGCGGCCTCCGACGGCGGCGGCGGCGGACAGAACCACGCGGCCAACGCATCCACATCCTCGGGCGGCGGCGGGTCCTCCGGCAGCGCGGCGAGCAGCTCGCGCGCACGCGGCGACAGCTCCTCCGACTTCAGCTCGGAGATGAAGACCCGCGGCAGCCCCGCGGGATGCGACAGGTAGATGGCGGAGAGGTGCGCGTCCGGGAACGTGTACGCGCCCGCGGGCTTCCAGCCCAGGCGCTCGAAGGGACGCGAGAACAGCGCGATGCCGCCTCCGGGCCGAGCCAGCGAACGCAGCGCGACATGGTCATTGCGGAAGCTGCCTCCGGAGAGCTCCACGAAGGTGCGCGCATACGGCACCTCCGCGGCGTAGCGCTCCCAGAGCAGGTCCAAGAGCCGGGTGGCTTGTGCGGTCGTCATGGCCGCGCACTCTAGTCCCGCCCGAAAAAGTGCGGCGGCGCGCGGCCCCGAGCCCTTGGAGGGGTCTTCGTTCGGAGACGCGCGCCGCTCGCTTAGAGACTCGCCTTGGAGTTTCGAGTCTCTGTGTCCTTGGTATGCATTGACTTCCGTTCCGGCCCACGCCGCGCCACCCCGAAGTCGTGCGGCCAAATAGGGTGTGCCGTTGGAAAACGCCAGCGCGACGCAAGCCTGACCATCAAAGACGCATTGCGCCACCCTGTAGCCGGACTAATTGACAGAATTGTGAACATAAAGTTTCGCCAATGCTGTGCGGCGACACCTCAATGACGCTTGCCCGCACCGGCTGGACGCCTGCCCCTCCCCAATTCCTGCTCTCGAATTCTCGCGGCGCGAAAGGCGCGCTTCATCAACCCACGAGAATAACTCCCGGGCCCCGGGGGGCCGCAGGCCTCAGTGGAGATGCTCGGGGAGCATGGGCAGGCCGTGGAAGAAGCGGCGGCCGCTCTCGAAGCGGCGGTGGAAGCAGACGCGGTCCTCCAGGTAGAGCCGGGCCATGTCCTCCTCGCCGTAGGCGCTGAAGAAGGCGGCGCGGGCCTCGTCACAGGCGGCTTCGTACTCGGCGCAGAGGGCCTCCCAGTCCTCGGGGGCCGACTCCTCGTCATCGCTCCAGTCGCCGTCCTGCATGCCGTACTCGCGCTCCATCAGGTCCAACTCGAGGGCGAGGCGTTGGACGCGGGGCATCTCCGTGAGCGCCTCATCCGCCATGGTGGTGAGGATGTGGGCCACCAGGAAGAAGCCCGCGTCGGGGGGGACCACGCCCTCCTCTCGCGCGGCGCGGAAGGCCACCAGGAGCTGCGCGTCCATCGCGTCATCGCCAAGCTCCAGCAGCCGGGTGGCGAGCCCACGCCACCGGTCCTCCGTCTCTCGTGCCTCCTGGAGGGCCTGGGACAGTTCGGGGTCTCGCGTCTTCTTCATCTCGTGCTCCTGTCGGGAATGCCCTGAAGCTCTCATCCGGGTCTGACGTGTGCGGCGGCGTCACCACGGACGGAGGCCGTCGCGGTTGCTTCAATCGGGCGATGAGTGATGAACGGGGTGGGCGTGGGATGTCCGTCAGTGGACGCGCGGTGGGTCCCCAGAGCCATGTGGCCTGGTGCTGTTGGACATCCCCGCGGCGCGCGGCGTTCCCCAGCGAAAGATGCGCTGGCGTGGGAACGCTCGCGTCACTCGCGAGGCGTGGGAGGGGAGGGGCCCTCTGGAATGAAGCGCGACATGCCAGGGAAACACGAACGGGCCACGCAGCCATTGCGCGGCCCGCTGTGTTGTCGAGGCAGCTGAGAGCGGCGGTGCGCCGCCAGCTCAGAGGAAGAGGTTCTCTGGCGTGGGCGTCACCGTCTGCAGCTTGAGGCCCGGCGCGCCGCTGGTGGCCGCCGCGCTCGCCGTGCCACCCGAGCCGCCGTTGCCTCCCGAGGCCCCACCCCCACCTCCCGGGACCATCGCGCTGCTCGAGCCCGTGGGGTTCGCGGACATTCCTCCCAGGCCTCCGTTCACATCGAGCGTGCCCGCCACGGAGGGCGCGATGGTGGAGATGAGATGGATGATGCCGCCCCCCCCTCCTCCGCCTCCACCCTTGCCCGCGCCGTTCAAGTTGTCACCCCGCCCGCCCGCGCCTCCCCGTGTGAGGATCTTGCCCGTCACCACCACGGTGTTCTTGCCCAGCAGGACGACGACGCCCCCCGCGCCGCCACCCCCGCCCGGGGTATCCATGCGCGTCTGTCCGGGGGCACCCGGGGCGAGAATCTGCCCGGAGCTTTCGATGCGCAGGTTGCCTTGCGCGAGGATGACCAGCGAGCCACCGCCCTCGCTCCCCGTCATGCCATCCGACAGCGCCCCCGAGCCTCCCCCCTTGGTGCCAGGCCGGAAGAGATGCGCGGCCTGAAGAGGCCCCAGGGCCTTTCCGCCGTTTGGAGCGGACGCGGCGGACAGCGCCACACCCGCCTCGGCGGAGCCCGCGCCGCTGGCCGCGCCGCCGAGGTCGACCTCGATATCTCCCGTGATGGTGACGTTGCCCGTGGCGCGGATGACCAGACCGCTCGGGATTCGCAGCCGGCCATTGATGGTCACATCCGTGAACTGGAGATGATGCAGTCCCCCGAGTCCATCGAACCCCGCCACCGTGGTGAGGTCGCGAGTCGTGCCCACCGGAACGTTGAACGCCCCGCTCGCGCCATTGCCATACATCCCCAACGCGCCCGGATCCCCCTGCGGACCTCGAGGTCCCGTGGCGCCCGTGGCGCCCGTGGCTCCAGGTGTCCCGGGGGTCCCCTGCGCGCCCGGGATGCCTTGTGTCCCCTGTGGGCCCTGCGTCCCTTGTGGCCCCTGGGCGCCCGAGCACACGAACCGCGTCAGCGAGGAATTGAGCTCGCCCGAATCCAGTGTGTTGTTGCCATTGGCATCCTGTCCGAACTCGAGCCGCACTCCCCCCGTGGCGCAGTTCGCGCCAACAGGCTCGACGCTCGTCGCCACCACGGTGTTACGGCCCGCCACACCTTGGGCGCCCACGGGCCCCTGTGCTCCCGCCGGGCCCTGGGCCCCCGCGGGTCCCTGTGCGCCCGCGGGCCCCTGAGTGCCCGCCGGACCTTGAGTCCCTTCGGGCCCTGGAGCTCCCGTGTCGCCCTTGGGGCCGGCCTCACCGCGAGGCCCCTGCTCGCCCGAAGCGCCCGCGGGCCCTTGAGGGCCCTGAGGACCTTGAGCCGAATCCGAACCCTTGTCACAGGCCGACAGCATCAACAGCGCGGCCATCGGCAACACGCCCAACCCTCGCCGCCAGGCCCATGCCGGGCGCCCGTTCATGTATGTCGTCATCGCGGTTCTCCTCATTCTTGAGTTCGGACCTCGGAACTCGAGCGACCCGCTAGAGCAAGGGATGCGCCAGGAGGGGTTCACACGTCCGGGAACCCCACCTCGTGGGGCGGGCGCGATGAAAACGCGAGCCACCGCGCCTCCAACAGCGACGGCGTGCGTTCGACCAGAACGCACCATGCGTCAGCCTCCGACGCATGACGCGTTGAGGCGCGCCCCGCCTCCGCACCTGGACACAGGGGAAGACACGCCTGTCACGAGCGCTGGCCGAAGCTTTGCTCAGGCCAGACATCACGCGCTGCGACTCGCGTGAATCACACAGACTTGGAAAGGCGTGCTCGTGGATCAGTTCATCGGTGAGATCAGGATTTTCGCGGGAAACTTCGCACCTCGCGGTTGGGCATTGTGTGAGGGGCAGTTGCTCCCCATCGCGCAGAACACCGCGCTCTTCTCCATTCTCGGCACGACCTATGGAGGCAACGGGCAGACAACGTTCGCCCTGCCGGACCTGCGCGGCCGCTATCCCATGCAGTCGGGCCAGGGGCCGGGGCTGTCGCCTCGTGTCCTGGGTGAGCAGGCTGGCGTGGAGACGGTGACGCTCATCCAGACGCAGATGCCCGCGCACAATCACTCGCTCAACGTCAGTGCGCTCGACGGCGACACGGAGACGCCGTCGGGGACGCTGCTCGCGGCGGACAGCTCCGCCACCACCACCAACTACCGGGCCGGGCCCATCGACGCGACGATGAACGCGATGGCCATCGGTGTCTCGGGGGGGACCCAGCCTCACGAGAACATGTGCCCGTTCCTGGTGCTGAACTTCATGATTGCGTTGGAGGGTGTCTTCCCCGCGCGCGGCTGAGCGCGGGGCGTGTCTCGGCGTGGACACTCGCGCGAGTGTCCCCGGACCTGGGATGGAAGGGACCCGACATTCGCCGGGGCATCGAGGCGGGGAGACTCCCTTCCGGCCGAAGGACTGCATACCCCACGCGGCGAGGCGTGCGTCGACCGGGCGTGGGGGAAGCGTGGAGGACCAGTGTGGTGCGGGACAGCGCTCCCAGGTGACACCCAAGACGGTGTTCACCGTGTGCTTCGCGGTGCTGGCGGTCATGGCGCTCGTGGTGCTGGTGGTGCGCACGCGCGTCGCGCTCACGCTGACGGGGCTCGCCGCGCTGCTGGCCCTGGCGCTGGAGCACGGGGTGGCGCTGCTGGAGCGCAAGAAGGTCCCTCGCGCGTTGGCCATCGCGTTGATGCTCGCCGGGGCGCTGGCCGTGCTGGCGACGCTGGCGTTGCTCGTCATTCCCGCGGCGGCGGCGCAGGTGGATGCGCTGATGGTGCAGTGGCCCCATCTCTGGCAGGAGGTGCGTGAGTCGCGCCTCAGCCGGGTCCTGGTTCAGCGGCTCCACAACCTGGGCTGGATGCAGCAGTTCGACCTGGCGACACCGGAGCTGGCCCGGGGCACGCTGCCAACGCTCGTGGTGCATGCCATCGGCAGCGTGGTGGGGGCCCTGGGTGGCGCCCTGAGCGTCTTCTTCCTCGTGGTGTTCATGCTGGTGTTCGGCCGGGGCCTGCTGCGGCGAGTCCTGGAGCTGCCCCGGCCCGAGCACCGGGAGCGCTACGTGCGCGTGTTGCGCAACGTGTACCAGGCCACGGGGGGCTATCTCATCGGGCTCACGCTCATCTGCACGTTCAACGCGCTCTTGACGTCCACGGTGCTGGCGGTGCTCGGCGTGCCGTACTTCCTGCCGCTGGGCATCCTCAGCGGCTTCTCCAGCATGGTGCCCTACGCGGGCCCCGTGGTGGCCGGGGGCATCATCACCCTCCTGACGTGGGCGACGGGGGGCATGTGGACGGCGCTCGGCGTGCTGGCCTACTTCGTGTTGTACGGGCAGCTCGAGGGCAATGTGCTGGCGCCGCTCGTGTTCCGGCGCACGGTGCACGTCAACCCGCTGCTCGTCCTGCTGGCGGTGCTGTTCTGCGCGGAGCTGGCGGGCATCGTCGGCGCGGTGGTGGCGGTGCCCGTCGCGGCCTCGGTGCAAATCATCATCCGGGAGGTGCTCCTGTTCCGGCAGGAGCGCCAGGGCCCGAGGGCCTCCGCCCCGCCGACCACGACAGGGACCTGAGGCACCACGACCGGGTCAGCTCGCGGCGACCTCGCGCAGGGAGGCCTCCACCCCCGACAGCAGCTCATCGAGCGCCGCGTCCGGGATGTTGAGCGCGGGCGCGATGTAGACGGTGTCCCCGAGCGGGCGCAGGTAGAGCCCGCGCCGCTTCGCGGCCTCGTACACGCGCCAGCCGCCGCTCGCGAGGTAACCCCCACCGCCCAGGTCCACCGCGCCCACCATGCCCACGGCGCGCGGACGCACCAGGCCGGGGATGGAGGAGGCCATGTGCTCGAAGGCGGCCTTCACGCGCGGGGCCTTGCGCGCCACCTGTCCCAGGACATCCTCGTCGCGGTACACGGCGAGCACCTCGCGCGCGACGGCCGCGCCCAGCGGATTGCCGCAGTACGAGTGCCCGTAATACAGCGCGCGCGAAGACGCCCCAAGGAAGCCCGAGAAGATGCGCTCCGAGGCGAGCGTCGCCGCGAAGGGCATCAAGCCCCCCGAGAGGGCCTTGGCCAGACAGAGCACGTCGGGAACCACTCCCGCCAGGTCCACGGCGAAGCGCGCGCCGGTACGGCCCAGGCCCGTGAAAACCTCGTCGGCGATGAGGAATGTATCCACCGCGCGGGTGGCCTCGCGCACCGCGCGCAGGAAGTCCGGCGAGTACATCTGCATGCCCGACGCGCCCTGAATCACGGGCTCCACGATGACGCCGGCAATCTCGTCCGGATGCGCGCGGAGCGCGGCCTGCACCTGGCTGAAGGCGCGCTCCCAGCCACCCTCCTCCGCGGGCGACGGCACATGCACGACGTCGAACAGGAGCGGGCCGAACACCTCGCGGAACAGCGGCACGCCGCCCACGCTGGTGGAGCCGATGGTCTCTCCATGGAACGCGCCCGACAGCGTGATGAAGCGCGTGCGGCGCGGATGACCATTCTGCGCCCAGTACTGGGCCACCATCTTGATGGCCACCTCGACCGCCGTGCTGCCGTTGTCGGAGTAGAAGACGCGGTTCAGCCGCTCACCCGAGGGGAGCTCCGGACGGTCCGAGCCAGGCGCAATCGCGGCCAGCTCCGCGGCGAGCGCGGCGGCGGGCTCGTGGGTGATGCCGGCGAGCGAGACATGCGGCAGCCTTCCCGCCTGCTCGGTGAGCGCGCGCAGCAGCCGGGGGTGGCGGTGCCCCAGGGTGGAGACCCACCAGGAGCCGTTCGCATCGAGGTAGCGCTGGCCATCCGCGTCGAACAGGTAGGACCCCTCGGCGCGGTCGATGACCAGGGGGTTCGTCCCCGCGATGTAGGCCTCCATGGCGGTGTACGGATGCCAGACGTGCGCCTTGTCCCGCTTGACGATGTCGGCCCGCTCCATGTGGGTGCTCCTGTCTCGATGCGTGTGGGGTGCGGGGGCTTGGTACCGGAAATCGGGCCCGTGGCGGCGCGCGTCATGCGAGGACGCAGCGCGTCTGGCTGATAGGGGCCTGTAGCCAGGGCCCGTTTCCCCGCCTGGAGGCCCCTTCTTTCGGCCGCGGCTGACGAAGCCATGACATGGCCGGTGTTACCCGGACTCCACTACCGAACCGGGAACCCGCCATGGCCGTCCTCGCCTTCTTCGTGTCGCACTGGCTGCTCTGCGTCTTCTTCCAGAGCTTTTTCCAGCACCGGTACTCCGCGCACCGCATGTACACCATGGGTCCGCGCACGGAGCGGGTGATGCACCTGCTCACCTACCTGGTGCAGGGCTCGTCGTACCTGTCGCCCAAGGCCTACGCCATCCTGCACCGCGAGCACCATGCCTTCTCGGACACGGAGAAGGACCCGCACTCGCCGCACTTCTTCACGGACGTGTTCCGGATGATGCTGCACACGAAGAAGCGCTACGACGACTACACGAACGGCAAGGGTCAGCCGGAGGCCCGGTTCCTGGGCGGTTACCCCGAGTGGCCGCTGGTGGATGACACGCTGCGGACCTCGTGGGTGGCGACGCTCTTCTGGGTGGCGGCGTACTCGTCGTTCTACATCGCGTTCGCCACGTCGCCCTGGCAGTTCCTGCTCCTGCCCATCCACTTCCTGATGGGGCCGGTGCACGGGGCCATCGTGAACTGGTGCGGCCACAAGTACGGCTACCGGAACTTCGAGAGCAGCGACAAGTCGCGCAACACGCTGCCGGTCGAGGTCCTGTGCATGGGTGAGCTGTTCCAGAACAACCACCACAAGTACGGCAGCAGCCCGAACTTCGCCGCGCGCAAGTTCGAGGTGGACCCCACGTGGCAGGTGATGCGCGTGCTGGCGAAGCTGGGCGTCATCCGCATCGCCACGCCGCAGCGGGCCGTGTGGCCCGAGCCGCGCGAGGCCGCGCGTGAGGCTGGCGCCGCCCGCGCCGCCTGAGGCGGTTGAAGGACTCCCAGGGGAGAGGGCCCGACGGTCCGCCCCTGGGATGAAGGCAGGTGACGGGCCGCCCGGGGTCCGTCTCCTCGCCTTCTCCTCCCAGGGGCCTGGAGTGGGCCCCAGCGGCGCGGAGGCGAGGGGCGCGTTAGAACAGCCCTCCCGTGCCCACCGACACCCCGCTCCGCCTTCGCATCCTCGACGCAGTGACGGACGTCCCGGCCGCTGACTGGGACTCGCTGACCGGACCGGATGCACCGCCCTTCATCCGGCACGCCTGGCTGGCGGCGATGGAGGAGAGCGGCAGCGCCACCGAGGAGACCGGGTGGGCGCCGCACCACCTGACGCTGTGGCGAGGCCCCCGGCTGGTGGCCGCCGCGCCCGCGTACCGCAAGTTCCACAGCATGGGCGAATACATCTACGACTTCGGCTGGGCGGATGCCGCCGCCCGCGCAGGCGTGGAGTACTACCCGAAGCTCATCGTCGGCGGACCGCTGTCCCCCGCCACCGTGCCGCGCTTGCTCATCGCGGAGGGCGAGGACGTGCCCACGCTGCGCAAGGCGCTGCTGTCCGCGGCGGTGCGGAGCGCGCAGGAGTCCGGCTGCTCCTCCGTGCACTTCCTCTACCCGACGGACGACGAGGCGGACTTCCTGGAGGAGCAAGGGCTGGCGCGGCGGGTGACGCTCCAGTTCCATTGGAAGAACCCGGGGTACGGCGGCTACGACGACTATCTCTCGCGCTTCGACTCCAAGCGCCGCAACCAGCTCAAGCGCGAGCGCGCGGCGGCGGCCACGCAGGGCATCGAGCTGCGCACGGTACGAAGCGCGGAGCTGACACCGGCCCACGCGAAGCGCGCGTATGAGTTCTACACGGCCACGTGTGAGCGGCACGCCTGGGGCCAGGTGCAGCTCACGCCCGGGTTCTTCTCCCGCGTGTTCAAGGCCATGCCGGACACGGTGGAGATGGTGGAGGCGGTGCGCGAGGGCCGGGTCATCGCGGGCGCCTTCAACCTCGCGACGAAGGAGCGGCTGTATGGCCGCTACTGGGGCAGCGTCGAGGAGCACCCATTCCTGCACTTCCATGTCTGCCTTTATCACTCGGTCGACGACTGCATCCGCGCGGGCCGCAAGGTGTTCGAGCCGGGTGCGGGCGGCGAACACAAAGTCTCCCGAGGCTTCGAGCCCACGGCGGTGCACAGCGCCCACGTGATTTTCGACCCGCGGCTGGACAGCGCGGTGCGAGACCACGTGCGCCGCGAGCGGATGCGCCTCAACATGGCCGTGGAAGAAGCCGAACGGATTTGTGGCCTCAAGCCCTGGCCGCTCCCGCCGCGAACCTGACGAATTCCCTCCTGGGCGTCTGTGATTGAACCAGCCCTGGAGAGGGTTCGTCCCGCGCCCGGACTGTTTCGTCACATCCCTGCTCCCGCGCCCGAAGGGCGGCGGTACTCAGGTGTGGCCTGTGCTCGGACGAGCACATCCAGGAGGGCTCCATGCATTTCGCATCTGGAGCCCACGGGGGCTGACACCATGAGCAGATTGAAGTCCATGAAGCGAGGCATCCTGACCGGAGCGTTGGCCTTGGCCTTCCTCGGGGGCTGCCAGGGGGAAGAGTCGTCCACGGACGTCTCCGGGAACGAGCCGGGCGCCCAGACCCAGGCGCTGACCTGTACGAATCTCGTGCCGGTGATGACATCCGCGACCACGCCGTCGGGCACCGTCACGAGCTCCGGGCAGTTCGGTTCCACCTACCCCGCGTGGAAGGCCTTCGACGACACCTACTCGTTCTGGCTCTCGCCCCAGGGCCAGTCTCCGGTGTGGCTCGCCTACGAGCTCCCGAGTGGGCCGAAGGTCGTCCAGCGTTACGCCGTCACCTACGCGAATGGCTCGCTCACGACACGCGCCCCGAGGAACTGGACGCTGGACGGCTGGAATGGCTCGACCTGGGTGACGGTCGACACGCGCACCAACCAGACGGGGTGGACCGCCAACCAGGCCCAGCGTCGAGAGTTCGAGGTCATGACACCCGGGGCGTACTCGAAGTACCGGCTGAACGTCATGGACGACAACGACCCGGACGCGGGCATCGTGGTCATCTCCATCGCGCGGCTCGAGTTGCTCGACTGCGGTCAGCCCTACCCCGTCGTGCAGGCGCTCTGGACGAGGACGTCCGGGGCACCGGGTGGCTTCAGCCGGGTGCATGACGTCGCCGGGGACTCCACGGGGCGCAACTACGTCACGGGAGTGACCACCGTCGGATTGGAAGGCCAGCCGACGTCCGGCTCGATGGATTCGTTCCTCACCGCGCGCGACGCGAACGGGGTCCTTCTCTGGTCCCGGCAGATTACCTCGCCGAACACGGATGTCTGGGCCTATGGCATCGCGCGGAGCCAGGTCTCCGGGAGCCTCTTCGTCGGAGGCCTCGTCAAGGGTTCGTTGCACACCAACCCCTCGGCGGGGCTCCTGGACGCCTTCCTTACGAAGTACTCCAGCGCGGGCGTGCGGCAGTGGACGCGACAGTTTGGCGCGCCCGGTGCCACGGTCCAAGGTTTCGGCGTCGCGGTGGACGCGTCGGACAACACCTTCCTGGTGGGCAGCACGGACCGCGGAATGGATGGAGAGGCGCGCATCGGCAGGTACGACGCCTTCGTCGCCAAGTACAACGCCACGGGCACCCGGTTGTGGTCCCGGACGCTTGGCTATCCAGGACAGGAGACGGCCGCGATGCGAGTTGCCTGTGACAACGCCGGCAATGTCTATGTCTCTGGCGACACGAATGGCAACCTGGACGGCCACGCCCTGACCGGCGACAAGGACATCTTCATCACCAAGTACGACACCCATGGCGAGAAGCAGTGGACTCGACTGGCCGGGGCACCGGGGGTACAGGCGGAGGCCTCCGGCGCCACGACCGACCCCTCGGGGAACGTCTACGTGACGGGCCACAGCCTCGGCGGAATCGACGGCGTGCCGACCCTCGACATGGAGCCGGACATCTTCGCGGCCCGCTTCTCCCCCGAGGGCGTGAAGCAGTGGGTCTGGGAGCTCGACACGGTCGCCCGCTCCTGGGGCACGGGCATCCAGGCCACGGACACGGCGGTGTATGTGAGCGGGAACGCGATGGCCGACGTGATGAATCCGTCCGCCCCCAGCGAAGGCGTGGCCCACAACTTCGTGGCGAAGCTGAGCCCGACGGGCACCCAGCAGTGGGTGGTGCAGCAGGGTACGGCGACGCGCGGTACCGCGAAGGCGTCCGTCCGCAGCAACGGCCTCACCGTCGACTCGAGCGGCAATCTCTACCTGGGTGGCTTCGTCGATGGCGACTTCGATGGGAACACGCTCAAGGGCGCTCCCGACACCTGCGTGACGAAGCTGCCGGCACCGTAGTCCGCTGAAACCCGGCGCGGCATGTCCCGCATCCCAGACATGCCGCGCCTCGGGCCTGATGGCTCAGCGCACCGGGTGCACCGTCCAGCGCTTCCCATCCTCGCTCGAGGCCAGCACGTGGCTTCCCGCCAACCACAGCCGGTCCTCTCCCGCGACCAGCCGGCCCACGTCGGGCACGTTCGTCGCCACGGACGGCACGGTGGGAACAGCACACCGTTCAAAGCCAGAGGCATCCACGCGGTAGACACCCTCCGGGTCCGCCACGTAGACGTCTGTGCCCCACTGCTCGGCGGAGTGGATGCGCCCCACGCGCGCGACGACACGGCACCCCTCCGCATTCCCCAGGATGACATCGCCCCGCGTCGTCCCCGCGACCACCTCTCCCGAGGGGAAGCACCGCACGAACGACACCTCGCCACTCACGTAGGAGTGGACCTCGCGCCAGCCTCCCTCCGCATGCATCCAGAGGCGTTGGCCTCCCGCGTAGAGCACTCGCGTTCCATCCGGCCGCAAGCAACCGTCCAGCGCGAGCACCCGCCCCGGCACCTGCCCCAAGGACCGCTCCCAGCGCATGCTCCCTTCCGCGCGCACGAAGAGCCCTGTCTCCGCGGACGAGTCGAGCTCGAAGCCCCGGCTCCCCGCCATCACGACGTCCTCACCGCTGAAACAGACGCGCGGCTCCACGAGACCCGCTGGTGCGCCCTCGTACTTCAGCGCTGACCACGCCCCATCAACCGCCGAACGGAGGGCCACGAACCAGGCCGAGCCGCCATACGAGACGAGCGCCCCGTAACCCCTCACCCCCAAACGGGTCAGCGCGTCGATGGTCCCCGACTCCGCCACTTCCTCCAGACGCCACACGCCCTCCGAGCGCACCGCGACATGCTGGAATGCCTCCACCCGGAACGTGACGTCGTCCGCGTCGACGTCGGAGTCGAGCAAGGCCCCATAGACCTCTGCGTCCAGGGGCTCGTTCCAGTCCCGCACCGGGCCCGGCCCACCTCCGTGGTCATCGTCGGGATGGGGATGGCTGACGACCAACACCATCTCCCGCTCATCGCGGATGCAGCCGCCCGACACGACTCCTCGAAACGCGTGCTCCACGCACCCCTCCATGCTCGGCACCTGGGCCTCCCCGCCTACTCCACGGGAGCGAAACGGGCCAGCGCACCCGCAAGGGGCTCGGCGCGTCTTGAAGTAGGGCTATAAGGCGCGAAATGGAAGCCTCCCCGCGCTCCCTCGCACACGACACCATCGACCCCTGGCGGCTTCCCGTCTTCTGTCTCGCGGCGGCCGTGGTGCTGGCCCTCACGCTTCAGCTCACCAACGGCAACCTGCGGGACGACTCCCTGCGAGGCCTGACGCTGTGTCTGGGATTGTGCCTGTTCGCCGTCGCCGGCCCGGGCTTCGCGCGGCCCTGGACCTGGGGTGAGTCGGCGCTCGCGCTGGGCATGGGCCTGGGGCTGCTGCTCCAGCTCCAGGAGCTCTTCACCGACTACCCGTCGTCCGCGCTGCGGCTCCAGGGGCCGTGGCCCTTCGCCGTCTTCCATGAGCGGCTGGCGGCGGCGGCCCTCATCTCCGGCGCGCTGCTCGCGGGACCGGATTGGCTGCGCAAGTACGGCGTGCCCGTCCTCATCGGCGTGTACCTGCTGCTCGGCCTGTGGATTCTCAAGCACGCCCCCGCCCCACACATCGACGTCCTCGTCTTCCAGGTCCAGGGCGCGGACGAGCTGCTGAGCGGACGCAATCCGTTCGCGATGACGTTCCCCAACATCTACGGCCATACCCGCTGGTACGGCGAAGGACTGGCCGAGGACGGGCGGCTGCTGTTCGGCTTCCCCTACCCTCCGTTGAGCCTCGTGTTCTCCACGCTCGCGCGCGTGCTCACCTCGGACCCGCGCTCCGCGCAGCTTGTGGCCACGGCGCTCGCGGCGGCGCTGATGGCGGCGACTCGCGGCGGACGGCTGGGCGCAGGGGCCGCGGCGCTCTACCTGCTCACACCTCGAGGCTTCTTCGTCCTCGAGCAGTCCTGGACGGAGCCCTTCCTGGTGCTGCTCTTGTCGGCGACGGTCTTCTGCGCCGTGCGTTTCCCTCGCGCGCTGCCGTACGTCTTCGGGCTCACGCTCGCCATCAAGCAGTACTCGGTGTTCCTGGTGCCCCTGGTGGTGCTGCTGCTCCCCGAGCCGCGCCGTCAGCTCTGGGGCTTCCTGTGGCGCGCGGGCGCCACGGCGTTGGCGGTGAGCCTCCCGTTCGCCCTGCCCGACCCGAAGGCGTTCTTCCACAGCGTGGTGGCGCTCCACATCCACCAGCCCTTCCGCACCGAATCCCTGAGCTACCTGGCCGCCTGGGTCGCGCGTGGCAACGCGCCGCCGCCCATGTGGATTCCCTTCGTCGCGGTGGCCGGAGCGCTGGGCCTGAGCCTCTGGCGCGCGCCCCGCTCCCCCGCGGGCTTCGCCGCCGCCGCCGCACTCACCTACGCCACCTTCTTCGCTTTCAACAAACAGGCCTTCTGCAACTACTACTACTTCGTCGTGGCCACCCTGTGCCTCGCGGTGGCCGCCTCGCGCCTGCCCACCCCAGACGGCACGCCCCGCACCGCGTGAAACGGAGAATGACACGTCGAAACACATGAATCACCGCTGCAGATAGAACACCGCATCAGGAGAGGCGGTCCGATGACGGGAATCGTCGAACAGTGGGACAGGTGGTGCGAGCAACAGACGCGCGCGAGCTTCACCGCGCACCAGGGGAGCGAGTCCCTCACGCGAGAGCAACTCGAACGTCACGAGGCCGCCTTCTGGCGCAGAGGGTTCGAGCTTCGAGGAGGCTTGCGCGAGCTGCTCGAGGCGCGCGGCGTCGTCTGGGCCTCGCCCTACGAGTGCTCCGATGGGAGCCGCGTCCCGGGCTTGCGCCTGCCGACCGACGTGCGCCTGCTCGACGACCATGACTGGCACCTGGAGCTGGCCGAACGGAACGGATGCTCCAACGCCGCGCACTGGCTGCTGCTCACCACGGACCACGGCGACGTGGATTCGGCCTGGGCCCTGGACCACCGCTTCGGCGGCGAGAGCATCGGCCACTACCAGCAGGACCTCTCCGGCCCCCAGGCCACGGACCCCGCCACCCCGCTGCCCTGCACGGCCCCGGACTTCCGTGCCTGGTTCACCCAACGGCTGGAGGCCATCGGCGCACAGCGGCGACGGCTGGGCCGCGACGACCTCGCCGCGTGGACGGATGACCTGGAGGCCGCTCCGCGCCGGGACGAGGCCGCGCTCCAGGCGGAGCACGCGACCCTGCTCGCCCTGGCGGAGGCCCGCGTGGCGCGAGGCGCCCTGACCTGGAGCGCCCTCGACCCCGACTGGCGGCGCATCACGAGCGGCACCCGTGACGAGGCCCTGCTCCACCGCGTCCTCGAGGGCGTGCGCAAAGACAGACAGCGGGGCCGCCCCGACCTGCGCTTCGACGTGATTGCGCGGGGAACGGACTGGCCCTGGGACTACCCAGGCCCCGCCCAGCTCGCGGCCCGCCTCGACGAGCCCTCGCGGCGAAAGGTGATGGGCCGAGCCCTCGAACGTGCGAGGGGCGGACAGGCGCTCCAGGCCGCCATCGACTCCCTCCTCTCGGGCCACCCCGGCTCCCAGGACATGCGGCGCACGGCCTCCGCCGAGGGGTGGAGCGAACGGGCCATCGACTTCTCGACCCCCACGGGCCGTGGGCGGCTGCTCGCGCGCGCGGCGGCGCTGGCCCTGGCCGAGCCGTCCGAGAGCAACGTGGAGCGCGTGCTGACGCTCTGCGCGAACGTGGGCGCTGGGGTGCCCGGGGCCTGGAGCCTGCTGGACGCCTGGGACCACCTGGACGCGGTCCTGACGGGGCGGGCCCTGCCCGGCACGCCCTGACCCACCCCTCCCTAAATCCCGCTTTCCACGAGGCTCCGAACCGGCCCAGGGGGCAGGCCCCTGTTCCCCACCCGTAGGAGGCCTGGGAAGCCCGCTCAGGGAAGTTGAGAAACCGGGGTGAGCCTCTAGAGTAGAACCGTCATGAAAGCCCCGGAGACGAACGAAGACTTCATCCAGTGGTACGAGGACTGCTGGGCGGACCGCGATGAAGTCGAGTACCCCAAGATGTTCGGCGCCATCGACGAAGGCGTCTTCACGCTCGACCAGACCGACGCCATCCAGGCGTGGATGGAGAGTGACATCGCGCAAGTAGAAGGCGACCCGGACCCCAACTGGGGTCCCATGGGCGTGCGCGTGGCCCCGCCGAGCGCGGACTATCCCTACTGGACCTACGTCACCAGTGGATTGTCCAACCCCTTCACCATCGCCCCCGGAGAGGAGTTCCCCGACGACGCCCCCAGCGGCATCGGCTACGAGATGGTCATCCACACGCCGGAAGAGGCCAAGTGGCCCGTGTTCCGGCTGCTGGACATGATGGCCTACAACCTCGTGTGCATGCGCGCCTTCGCGATGAACCACCGCTACCCGGTGGAAGGCACGCTCGACGGCGGAGACTCCAAGCTCAGCGGCTTCGTCTTCGTGCGAGACCCGTCCCGCCCCGACCACTTCAGCCTGCCCAGCGGCAAGGTGCAGCTGCTCACCCTGGTCGGTGTCACGAAGAACGAGATGGCCTTCGCGCGCTCCAACGGCATGGACAAGCTGATGGAGAAGCTGGTCGCCGCGGGCTCCGGTTACATCACCCGGCCGGACCGCGAGGAAGTGAAGCTGTAGTCACCCTCTTCGCGCCACGCGCGCCAGCGGCTCCACGGCCCTGGCGCGCGGAGGTGCGCCCTCCACCAGCGCCCGCAGCATCCCCGGGTCGAACGGCTTCTCGATGCGCGGCAGGGGCACCGACTGGAGGAAGGCCCGCGCCCGCTCCGTGAACGCGCCGCCCGTCATGAAGACGAAGCGCGACAAGAGCTCCGGTCCCCGCGCCGACAGCTCCGCGTGCAGGTCCATCCCCGTCACGTCCGCCATCATCAGGTCGCAGAAGACGCGGTCGAAGTCGGCATCCTGCTCCAGCAACGCCAACGCCTCACGGCCGCTGTGCGTCACCACCACCTCGTGGTGCCGCCCCAACAGCCGGCGCAGCAACGAGGCGAGCTGCGGCTCGTCATCCACCACCAGCACCCGCTTGCGCGCGGGGACATCCACCGACGCGCCCTTCGACACCGCGTCCGGCAGCGCCTTCGTCACGGGCAGCCGCACGCGGAACGTGGTCCCCGCGGCTGGCGTGCTCGTCACCGACAGCTCCCCGCGCATGCTGCGCACCATGCCCAGGCTGGTGGACAGCCCCAGCCCGCTGCCCTCGCCCACGCCCCGGGTGGTGAAGAACGGCTCGAACGCGCGATCAGCCACCTCGGGCGTCATGCCGTGGCCCGTGTCGGCCACCTCCACCACCACCCACTCTCCCTCCATGCGCGTGGAGAGCGTGACGCGGTGCCGGTTGAAGTCGCCCTCCGGAATCGCCTGCGCCGCGTTGACGAGCAGGTGCAGGAACACCTGCCCCAGCCGCGCCTCGTGCGCCATCACCGTGGGCACCTGCGCGTAACACCGCACCACCTCCGCCCGGTAGCGCAGGTGCGGCATCGCCATGGCCAACCCGAACTCCAGCGCCGCGTGGACATCCACCGGTGACAGGTGCGGCTCGTCCGCGCGGGCGAACATCTGCAAGTCCCTGACGATGACGCGGATGCGCTCGGCGCCCTCGCGGGCCTCCCGCAGCGCATCCAGCGCCTCGGTCAACGGACACGGCTGCCCCTCCTTCACGTGGAGCAACTGCTCGAGCTGCTCCAGCGCGAACTGGAGGTTGCCGCTCACATACGAGAGCGGGTTGTTGATTTCGTGGCCCACGCCCTCGGCGAGCTGCCCCGCCATGGCCAGCTTCTCCGACTGCACCAGGCGCTCGCGCGCGGCCACCAGCTCCTCGGTGCGCTCGCGCACCAGGGCCTCGGCCTCCAGTCGCCCGGAGTGCTCACGCGTGAGGAGCGCGTCCCGCTCCGCCTCCGCGCGCTTCTTGCCGGTGATGTCCCGCGAGAAGACGGAGACGTTCTGCCCGGAGCACCACGCATGCACCTCATGCCAGCGCTCGGGGGAGGTGCGCACCTCGAAGATGGTGGAGGAGCCCTCGGCGGCGACGCGGCGCAATTCCCGCTCGAACAGCGTGCCGACCAGCTCCGGACACGCCTGCCACAACACGCGGCGGAAGACCTGCTCCTGCGTGCGGCCGGTGATTTCCGCCGCCTGCCGGTTGACGTAGGTGATTCGCCACTCGGCATCCACCGTGAAGAACGCCTCGGGGGTGCTCTCCAGCACGTCGCGCACCCAGTCCAGGGTGTCGCGTAACCCCTCTTCCACCCGCAGGGCGCTGGTGACGTCGCGCACCCGCAACAGCACCCCGTCCCGCAAGGGCACCGCGGTGCCGAGCAACCACGCGTCGCCCTCCGGGAAGTTGTCCGCCGCGGGGCGGCCCGTCTCCACCACCTGCCGCAGCACCTCCAGCCGCCCCCCCAGGCCCGCGTCGGGCGAGAGGTCCTTGAGCCGGCGACCACGCAGTGTGTCAGCGCCCTGGCCCAGGGCCCGGGTGGCCGCGGGGTTGGCCCACAACCACTCGAAGTCGGAGATGGCGCCGGACGCATCTCTCACGGCACGCAGCACCATGCACCCTTCCGAGTCATGGCGCTCCGCTTCGTCCAGCGCTTCCAGCAGTGCGTCCGCGCTCGTGGCTGGGACTGCCTGTCTCGTGTCCGTCGCCGACATGCCCCGCCCGCCCCGGGCACCCGCGTGACCCGGAGGCAAAATCTCCGGAACCCCTCTAAAGGGCCTCAATTCAAGAAAACGTCCGAAGGGCCCGCATGTCGCCATGAAAGGGCGGCAGGCACAAGCCGAGGATGCGAGGCACACATCCGACTCCCTGACACCTCGGAGCACCGGGTTGAATACGATGAACCTACCTCTCGCGTGTCCCCCTCTTTCCTGGGAGCGGACCAGGATGTGCATCCCGACATGACGCCCACGCTCATCACCGCCGTCACCTTCGAGCCCCTGGACCTGCCGTTGACGGAGCCGTTCGCCATCGCCACGGGGGCGCAGCACGTCGCGCAGAACGTCCTCGTTCGCCTGACGTTGGCGGACGGCACGGTGGGCCTGGGTGAAGCGGCTCCCTTCCCCGCGGTGAGTGGAGAGACCCAGGCCAGCACGCGGGCGGCACTGGAGACGGTGCGGGCGGGGCTGTTGGGCAAGGACGTCCGGGCCTGGCGCCCGCTGTCGGAGGAGTTGGGGGATGGGCTGGCGCTGGCGCCGGCGGGACGGGCGGGCGTGGAGATGGCGGTGCTGGACGCGCTGGCGCGGCATCACCGCGTGCCGCTGTACGTGCTGCTGGGGGGCGCGGGGACGACGCTGGACATCGACATGACGGTGACGGCGGGGGACGTGGTCCACGCGGCGGAGTCCGCGCGGTCCATCCTGAAGCGGGGCATCACCACGTTGAAGGTGAAGGTCGGGGCCTTGCCGCCGGACGAGGACGCGGCGCGGATGGTGGCGATTCACGAGGTGGCGCCCCATGCGCGGCTGTTCGCGGACGCGAATGGGGGTTACGACGTGGCGGAGGCGCTGGCGTTCCTGAAGGAGCTGGAGCGGGCGGAGGTGCCCCTGGCGCTCCTGGAGCAGCCGGTGCCCGCGTCGGACTTCGCCGGCATGGCGGAGGTGGCCCATCGCTCGCGCGTGCGCGTGTGCGCGGATGAGTCCGCGCGCTCGGCCAAGGACGTGCTGCGGCTCATCCGCGAGGGCGCCGCGCATGGCATCAACATCAAGACGATGAAGTGCGGCGTGGTGGAGGCGCTGACGATGTGGAGCCTGGCGCGCGCGGCGGGGCTGGAGCTGATGGTGGGCGGAATGGTGGAGAGCGTGCTCGCGATGAGCGCGTCCGCGCATCTGGCGGCGGGGCTCGGCGGCTTCACGTACGCGGACCTGGACACGCCGCTGTTCATCGCGCGGCATCCCTTCCAGGGAGGACTTCGCTACGAGGGCTCACGGCTGTCGCTCGACGCGGAGCAGCCCGGCCACGGTGTCACGCTCGCATGATGGGGCGGAAGTGGCCAGAACGCTCGCGCTAGGATGGGCGCATGAACGTGGCCGTCTGTGTGGGATGCGGCGAGACGAAGGAGGGCCCCTTCGAGCCCTGTGACGGATGCGGGCTGGACCCGGCTCGCGCTGGGACGGACCGGATGCTCCAGGCACGCAGCGCGTGGCTGTCCACGCGGTTCTTCTCCGGGGAGATGCTGGCCGAGTTCGGACGGAAGATTCGCGAGGGCGAGTCCGTGGGCTACGACACCCGGATGCTGGCGCAGCTCGTGGAGGAGCTGAAGACGCAGAAGCTCCCCACGATTTCACGCGCCGCGCCGGGCTGCTCCATCCTGACCTGGAGCCTGTTGGGGATGATGCTCACGCTCGGCGCGGTGGGGGCGTTGCTCTACCTCCGCTGGCTCGGCTGAGCGGGCATCATCCCCCGCGACTCACTGCGAGATGTGGAGGTGCGGACCGCTCCACTCCGCCTGGCCCCTGGGGCGTGTCCGCTCGTCGCGAACGTTGTAGCCCCGGGCCCGGGCATCCGCGATGAACGCGTCGATGCGCGCCGCCGGGACACCCCGCGTCCGCACGTCGATGGCGCGCCCCTGGTAGTGCAGCGAGCCGACGTTGTGCCGTCCGCCGATGGTCGACGTCACATGGAGGCCGTGCTGCTCGGCGAGCCGGGACATGGCCTGGTACGGCCGGCCGCCCGTCGTGGTGGTCGCGGGCGTGGTGGTGGTCGGCTTCTTCGCCGCCGTGAAGCTCGACAGGCCGTTGAGGGCCGCGAAGGTCTTGTTGCCCACGACGCCGTCGGCCTTGAGCCCATGCGCGCGCTGGAAGTCGCGCACGGCGCGCTGCGTCGCGGGGCCGAACTTCCCGTCCGCAGTGCCGGGGTCGAAGCCCGCGGAGCGCAGCCGGTCCTGCAGGCCCTTCACGGTGTTGTTCGTCGCGCCCTTGCGCTGCGTGCCGCTGGTGTAGCCCAGCACGCTCTCGCGGTCGGCGGCGCGGGCCGCGGCCATGGAGCCGGGCCGGGAGAAGGAGCTGTCGGCGGAGTAACCCTTCACGCTCGCCCGGTCCGCCGCGCGGCCCTGGGCCATGGAGCCCGTCGACTTCGTCGACTTCGAGGTGCGGCTGTCCGCGGAGTAACCGCTCACGCTCGCCCGGTCCGCCGCGCGTCCAGCCGCCATGCTCCCCTTGCTGGTGCTGCTGCGCGACGCACTCGAGGGACTGCTGCGCGACGAGGAGCTGCTGCGCGAGGAGCTCGAGGAGCCCCGGGATGAACCAGCGCCACCGACACCCATGACGTACTCCCTTGGAGGAGGGGGAATGTGCGGCAGGCAGGTCATCCCCGATTTAATTACATTGTCGGACACGCAGTGAAGAAGTTGTCTGGCTCCCTGAAATATTCAGCAACCCTCGGTCCTCGAGCCTCCCGACGTGACACGTATGTTTCAGGGGTCGTCTCATCCGGGGCCCTGGGTCACCGCGGAGAGACAGCGCCCGCGGCCACGTCGAGCGCCTGTTCAAGCTGAGGGTCCTTGCCCGCCGCGTAGGCCAGGGACTCGGGGACCTCCACGTCCACGGAGACACCTTGGCCCTCGATGCGGGTGCCATCCACCTCCACATCCTCCACGGCGAGGTAGAGCAGGTCGCCCGAGGCTAGGCGCAACGGGCTGCCCGCGAGCACGGCCCCCGCGGTGCGCTGCCCCACCAGCATGGCCAGTCCGTGCTTCTTCATGGAGAAGGCCACCAGCTCCTTGCCGCTGCGGGAGTTGCCGTTGACGAGCAGCACCACGGGCTTGCGCCAGGTCGCGGACCAGTCGTTGCGGTGCCCGTCCCGGCGGATGCCGGTGAAGACGGGGACGGTGCGGTTGAAGAGGTTGAGGAAGGTGGGGTTGCAGCCGCCCCACCCATCGCGGAAGTCGATGACCAGGGCGTCGGCGGGAGCGAGGTCTCCATCGAGTGCCTCCTGGAGCTTCGCTTGATGTTCGGGGCCCGCACACGAATAGAGCTGTTGGTAGGCGACGCGGCGGCCCTTCCGCTCGACGACGCGGGTGCTGGCGTGCTGCGCGTCGAGCCACTCGGTCTTCGGATTCACGAGCCGTGGGGTGACGGTGAGCGTGAGCGGCGCCGAGCCCTGGGTCCGCTCGAGGGTGATTCGCGTGGGCTTGCCCGCGCGAGAGGACCACGGAGTCAGCGGTGAGAAGGGCTTGCCCTCGACGGTGACGATGCGGTCGCCGCGAAGCAGTCCCGCCTTGGCCGCGGGGCTGTTGGCGAAGACGTGGCGGACGAAGAAGCCCTCGGGTGTCTCGGCGATGTCGGCGCCGATGCTGGCGAACTCGACCTGGGAGAGCTTGAGGTAGCGCTGGAAGATGGCGGAGAGCGCGGCGTGGCCTTCACTTCCGCGCGGGTAGAAGGCGGTGTGCGAGGCCTTCAGCTCCGCGAGCGCGGCGGTGGTGCGCCGGGCGAAGTCCTCCGCGCTGGTGGCCGCGGCGCCGTAGCCCTGGTGTTTCGCGGCCCATGCCTCGGCGCGCTTCGCATCGAAGAAGCGCTCGCGCACGAAGGCGACGACCTCATCCCCGGACTTCGTGAAAGGACTCGGTGGTGAAGCAGCCCAGGTCACCTGGGTGGACAACACCGCGACGATGAGCACGCCCTGAAGCCACCATCGTCCGTGTCGCAGGGCCTTCGTCGTATTCGCGTGAAGGTCGGCCACCGTGTCTCCCGTGTCGTCGAGTCGAAACATCCTGACACTCCAGGGCGTCGAAGACATCGCGGCCGGGGACCCGGCCTGGGGCGGCCTCGAAGCCAGGCGGCCCGCGCGCTCAAGATGCTCCCGCGAGCGAACGAAACAGACGCCGGTTAGGAAAGAGCTTCCGTGTTGGATGCATCCCTCTCACCGCTTCGCCTCGTGCTGGTCGCGGAAGACCCGCTGGCGAGAGGTGCGCTCTCACGGGTGCTGAGTGACCAGGGAAGCGAGCTGCTCGTGTTGGCCTCCGGCACCCAAGCCGAGCTGGAGTCGGCGAGAGGCGAGGCGCCCGATGTGGTGCTCTGGGATACGGGAATGCGGTTACCGGAGACCGAGGGGCGCGCGGAGACACCGGACCTGGGCGCTCCCGTCCTCGCGTTGGTGGCGGACGAAGCGGCGGGAGAGCTCGCGTTGACGGCGGGGGCACGCGGACTGTTGTTCCGCGACGCAAGCCCTGGTGCCCTCCTGGCGGCCTTGTACGCGGTGGCGCGAGGGCTCACGGTGTTCGACTCCGGCCTCGCCGACGTGCGCGCCGCGCCGAGGAGCTCGACCGCCCCGCCGAGCCAGGGCCCCGACACGCTCACGCCGCGCGAGCGCGAGGTGCTGGCCCTGCTGGCGGAGGGACTGTCGAACAAGGCCATCGCGGACCGGCTCGCCATCAGCGAACACACCGCGAAGTTCCACGTGAACGCGGTGCTCGCCAAGCTGGGCGTCCAGCGCCGCACGGAGGCCGTCGTGCGCGCGGCGCGCATGGGACTCGTCACCCTGTAGCTCCACGCCATTTGCTAGGCTCCGCGGCACATGGCCAATCAGGACTGGGTGTCACGCCTGCTCACCGGGCGAGCGTCGGTGGACAAGGGACTCAATGTCCACCTCTCCGAGCGTGACGGTGGCAGCCTCCACGACAAGATGCGGCAGGCGTACTGGTGGATCACCAACAACGCCGTCATCTGCCCCTACTACGACATCGAGTTCGGGGGCTCCGCCGCGCTCAAGAGTTCCGCCGGGGATGAGCTCCACCTGCCCGAGGACATGAGCTACAGCTCCTTCGTCCTCATCCCCCTGCTCACGCTCTTCACCTGCCGCCGCGCGCTGCTCATCGGTGGCCCTGGCCGGGGCAAGACGACTTCCGCCATCCTCATGGCCCTCTTGTCCGGCATGTCCCGCGAGGACATCCACCGCTCCATCCAACGCGGCCACCCGCAGCTCTCCATCGCGGACCTGCTCGGCGCGCCGCTCCCCTCCGACATGCTCAAGGCGGAGGACCTCTCCGCCGTCAAGGTGAGCTGGCGCAAGTGGATCACCCAACGCGTCAAAATCATCGACGAGTACAACCGCATCCCCACCAAGACGCAGTCCGCCCTCCTCTCCCTCATGGCCGAGGGCTACGCGGAGATGATGGACCAGTACGTCTACGCGGGCCGCTCCTCGTGGTTCCTCACCGCGAATGACGACCAGGGCGGCGGCACCTTCCAGGTCATCGAGGCCCTCAAGGACCGGCTCGACGTCGTCGTGCGCGCGGTCCCCTTCAACTCGAACTTCATCGACACGCTCCTCCAGCGCATCGAGGCCGACAAGTCCCCCGAGGAGCTGCTCCCCAAGGACATCATCTTCACCCCCGGGGAGTTGGAGCGCGCCTATGCCTCCATCCTCGAAGTCGAAGTCCCACGCGACGTGCTGGAGCGCGTGGCCTTCTTCCTGGGCCAGCTCGACTTCTGCCGCATGGCCTCGCCCCGCTTCGAGTTCAAGCACAAGGACACGCTCAAGCTCGCGGGACAGACGGTGGCCGCCGTGTGCAACGAGCAGTGCCCGCTCGACAAGAAGGTGCACCTCTGCACGCAGACGGAGAACGGCGTCAGCGTGCGCGCCTACCAGACCATCCTCCACTACGCGAAGGCGCTCGCCTTCTTCCGCGGCCACCACACCGTGGAGCTGGAGGACTTCCGTCAAATCGCCCCGTGGGTGCTGCACGAGAAGCTGGTCCCCAACATCCGCAGCGCCTTCTTCGAGGCCAAGGGCCACAAGGTCCTCCTCCAGGACCGCGTCGCCTGGATTCGCCACATGTTCGACATGGCCATGGAGCACCACGAGCGCCACCAGCCCATCCGCCGCAAGGTGTCCGTGCTGCGCGAGGAATTGGACAAGGGCCTGTCCGGCATCGACCTGCGCACCACCGAGAAGCGCCTCACCGCCGTCACCGCGCTGATGAACGAGCTGCTCACCAAGCAGGAGCTCTCCGGCCCTGTCTACGAGGACCTCATCCACCTCAAGTCCATGTACAGCCGCTACCGCAACTACGCGACGTGGCTGAAGGACAACCCGGGAGGCCGGCCGTGAGCGCCTCCTTCGCGGACGAGCTGGAGGCCCAGGCCCGGGGCCGCTACGTGCGCTGGGACGCGGAGCTGTGGCGCGAGTTGCTCCAGGGCCCCGCCCAGCGCCTCGGTGAAGCGCTGTCCCGGTCCGGCACCTCCGACGCGCTCGCCGCCGAGCTGATGCGCGCCTACCTGCGCCTGGGCTCGGAGGCCATCGGCCTGGGCTACCTCTACCCGGCCACCGCGGGCCGGCAGAACTTCTTCACCCTCGCGTGGTCGGACCTGGTGCCCCGCCTGCTCGCGAGTGTCCCGGAGCCCGCCCGCGCCAACGTGCTCGCGCAGCTCTGGAACGTGGGTGAGAACCTCGAGTCCGCGCCGCCCTGGGTGCAGCGCATCTTCCATCGCGTGAGCCAACGGCTCGACTCGCTCGAGGGCATCGAGGAGCGCCTGCGCGACACGGCCACCCTCGCCCTGGAGCCGCCCTCCGCGAAGCTGGGGGACCGCGCCCAGCCCTTCCTCGTGGACATGTCCCGCGAGGACAGCCGCTTCCTCCCAGGTCCCCTGCACTTCCTCGCGCCCACGGTGCTGTGCGTGCACGACCGGCACCGTCACGCCGTCGCGGGACGCGAGGCCTCCACGCAGGGCCTGCTCCTGGGAGAGACGCCGATTCCCCTCGGCGCCATGGGCTGCCGCGAGACGCCCGAAGTCACGCACGCGAAGTCGCCGCACCTGACTTCTGTCGCGAAGACCGACCCTCGCGTGGACGCCTGGTTCGCCACCGTGGCCAATGAGTGGCGCGCCGCCGGCACGCTGGACACCTCGCGCTTCGTCCTGGTGCTCGCGCCCGCATGAGCACGTCGCGCTTCACACCGGAGCTCATCGCGAGGTGCTGGCGGGACGCGCTGGCGCTGTGGGACGTGCAGGTCCGCTTGAGCCCGCCCGAACCGCATGTCCCCTTCCGCCCGGCAGAGGACCACGCGAACGAGCCGCTCGCGTACATCGACCTGGTGAAGCGGCAGGTGTTCGTCCACTTCGACATGCTCGAGTCCATGGGCGCCGCGGACAGCCTCATGGCGGTGCTGGCCCACGAAATCGGCCACCATGCCCGCTTCCCGCACACGCTGGGCTGGGACGCGGAGCTGCGTGTCATGGAGCAGCGACTGCTGCCCGGCATGAAGCAATCGCTGACGAATCTCTTCTATGACCTCCAGGTCAATGAAGTGGTGGGACGCACCCACGCGACGGACCTGTGTCAGGTGTACCAGGGCTTCCAGCGCGCCCGCGGCCATGGCGATGTGTCTTCGCTGTTCTTCTTCTACCTGGCCATCTACGAGGAGCTGTGGGGCCGTGAGCCCGGGACGCTGGTGCCCGCCTCGGCGATGGCGCCGATGGAGGAGCGCTTCCCGGGCCTGCGCGTGGAGGCGCGCGTGTTCGCGCAGACCTTCTACGCCCTGCCCCATCCTCGCCTCCAGTTCGTCTACTTCTGCGCCACCTTCATCCGCTACCTCCCAAGCGCCGACGAGGTGGCAGGGTCCATGCCCCTCACGGGCGACGTGCCCTTGCCGGACGTGGATGACTGGGACTCCGCGCTCCAGAGTGGAGGTCGCTGGGAGGACGCGCTGGACGAGGCCCGCGAGCGCGGCTGGCTGAGCGCGGAGCACTCGGCGAAGGCCCCCGACGCGCTGGACCACATCGACCGCGTCACCCGGAGCCTGCCCGGCACGTCCGATGGAAAGCTGCGCCGCGCGCTGGTGTCGCGGCACTACCGGCGCGAGGTCGACAAGTACCTGTTGAAGCTCCCCTCCGCGCCGTCGAAGCCCGAGCCGTACCTGCGCACCACGCCCGAGGCCTGGGAGTATGGCGATGACCCGTCCTCCATCGACTGGACGCTGACGGTGCTCTCCCAGGGACACCTGGCCGCGGTGGCTCCGCTGCGGCGCGAGCTGGAAGCGGACGTGCCCCCGGCCTCCGAGCCCGGCGTGCCCGAGCTGGAAATCTACCTGGACACCAGCGGCTCCATGCCGAACCCCGAGGTGAAGCTCAACGCGATGACGCTGGCCGCGCAGGTGCTGTCCGCGTCCGCGCTGCGCAAGCAGGCGAAGGTGCGCGGCGTCATCTACTCGTACGACTCGCCGCTCGTCTCCCCCTGGATGTACGACGAGGAGCGGGCCCGCGACTTCTTCCTGCACTACATCGGCGGAGGGACGTGGCTCCCCGTCGACGTGCTTCGTCGGTCCGCCCGGGAGAAGCCCGACGTGCTGCGCGTCATCATCTCCGACAGCGACTTCCTGTCGAACGTGACCGCGGGCGACAACATGGACACGCTGGTGGAGGCGGTGAGGGGCTCTCGCATGCTCGTCGCGCTGCTCTCGCTCGCGGATGAGTTTCAAGCGCGGCGGACGCTGGCACCGGTGATGCGGGAGCGCGGCTTCCGCCTGGTCGTGGTGAAATCGTTGTCGGACTTCGGCCCCGCCGCCGCGGCCTTGTCCCAGGCATTGCTGGAGAAGTGATGGCTTTCGACATCAAGGACATCCAGAAGCAGCTCTCCGCCGTCCCCCTCGTGTCGCCGTATCCGCACGACCTGTCGGTGGCCATCATCTGCGACACCTTCCGCCTGGCGGGCCTGCGCCCTCCTTCGCGCGCGGACTGGGCCAGCATCGAGCACACCTCGAAGGCCGCCGCGCTCTGGAAGGAGCAGGTGGGGATGCTCGCGCACGTGCTGACGTCGTCGTCCCTGGGCGAGGAGACGGCCCGCGCGCTGCGCGAGGACGCCGACCCCCAGGTGATGCTGCGGGTGTTCTTCACGCGGGTGGAGCCGCTGACGGCGGAGATGGTGCGCTCCAATGCCTTCCGTCAGGAGGAGTTCCTGCGCAAGTGGGTGCACGCGGTGCGTGGCCAGGTGAAGGATGAATCCGCGCGGGACTCCGACGCGCGGCTGAAGCAGCTCGACTACCGCACCGCCCTCAAGGAGATGGAGCGGGCCGAGGAGGCTCGGAAGAAGGAGGCTGACAAGCGCCTCAAGGAGCTCCAGGAAGCGGAGAAGCGCGCCGCCGACGCGCGAGGATGGCGCGAGTGATTCACGGCCTCCCGCCGGAGGCTCGCGTGGCCCCCCGCGCGAACATCCGCCGGGACACGGATACCCAGCGCCGCCACATCCCCTGGGCCGAGTCCATCGCCCACGCGCTGGCCCACTTCACCTCCCTCAAGGACGAGGTCCAGGCCCGCGCCGAGCTCGAATCCCAGCTCGGGCCCTTGCGCGTAGCGCTGCTCGCCTCGCCCTACTACACGCAGCGCCTGCGCGAGGCCGGGTTGCACCCCGGAGACCTGCGGACGCTCGAGGACCTGCGGCACTTCCCCGCGCTGGAGCGCAGTGTCCTCGCCCGGCACTGGGACCAGGTCCCCACGCCGCTGTCCCCCGAAGACGAAGGTGTGGTGGTGAGGAGCTCCGGCTCCACGGGGGAGCCGGTGAAGGTGGTGCGCGACAGGCTCGACTGCCTGCACATGTGGGCCGTGCTGCGCTTCTGGCTGGAGCGCGCGGGCGCCTCGCTCCCACCGCGTCCGCGCGTGGTGCTGCTGGACGCGCTGCCCGGAGGCCTGGAGTACTCGGTGCGCCTGCCCATCCTCCACGGCGGGGCGCTGCACCGCATCTCCGTGCTGCGTGACGACGCGCGAGAGCGCCTCTGCCGCGTGCGCCCGGCCGTCCTCTTCTCGGACCCGGAGGGACTGCGCTGGCTCTCGGAGCAGCGTGACCTCCCGCATCCCGCGCTGATTCTCACCTCGGCGCAGCACCTGCCTCACGACACGCGACAGGCCCTCGCGCACGCGCTGCCCGCTCCGCTCCTCAACTACTACGCGACGACGGAGACGGGCCCGCTCGCGTGGGAGTGCCTCCAGTCTCCCGGCCGCTTCCATGTCCTCGCGCCCGACGTGTGGCTGGAGCCGGACACGGACGAGGTGGTGGTGACGCGCCTGCGCCCCAGCGTCCTCCCCCTGCTCCGCTACCTGCCGGGCGACGCGGGCAGGACATGCAGGGAGGTGTGCACCTGCGGTTTCCACGGATGGACGTTGGGACAATTCGGAGGCCGGGGCGCATGTCTCTACAGGCTCCCCTCCGGGCGCGCCGTGGATGCCTGGGCCCTGGCCTGGGTCTTCAAACACCATGCGCTGCGAGCCTTCCGGCTCACCCAGGTGGAACCCTCCTGCTTCGAGCTGGAGCTGGCCGGCGCAGTGGACTCGGACGTGGCCCCGCTGTGTGAGCGCCTCCAGTCCGCGCTGCGCAACCTGGGCTGGAGTCAGCCGCCTCGGCTCCTCGTGCGCTTTGTGAGCGCGCAGTCGCTGACCACCGGGAGCAAGCCCCTCCCCTTCCGCAATCATGTTGCCATACCAACACCTCCCCTCCCGCACCGGTGAGGAGGGGTGACGCACACGCGTCACGCCAAGACCACCCGCCTGAAAGTCTTCATCATCAGCGTCAGGCATGGCTGGGTCTTCCAGGCCCCGTCCTCCGAGGAAGCGGTAACCACGCAACAAGTGGAAGCGAAAAGACACACGTCCTCCCTCGGAGCGTATTCCTTCAATCACTTTCATGCGGGAATGGCGCGGCCAGGCCTTGAGTAGGACCATCATGCGGCTGCCGCGATGTCCTCCTGGGCAACTCGACTCGGATGGTCGCGGCGCCATCTCGCCGTGAGGAGGCTGCTCGCCTTGCCCACGCCCATTCCTCATCTAGAACCCTCGCACCCGTCGGGGGCGTCGCACTCCTTGGCATCAGCCTCGCTCGAGCCACGCCCCGCGCCGGACGCGCGGAGGTTCTGGCGCTGGATGAAGAAGTCGTGGCCCGGCCGCTATGGCGTCGCGCTGGCCTTCTACGGCATCGCGATGCTGCTCCAGATGGAGCTGCGTCCGCTCATGTCCACCAGCCCGTTCCTCTTCTTCTACGGCGCGGTGATGGTGGCGGGTTGGTGGGGAGGCTGGGGCCCCGCGCTGCTCGTCACGGGCCTGTCCCTGATGTCGGTGGACCACCAGTTCCTGCCGCCGCGGCTGACGCTCCAGATGCGGTCCGCGGACGTGCTCTCGCTGGGCATCTTCGCCCTGCTCTCCATCTTCATCACCAAGCTGAACGTGACCCTCAACCGGGCGCTGGAGGAGCGGGCCACGCTCCTGGAGCGCGAGCACCAGGCCCGCGCCGCGTCCGAGGCCGCGAGGTCTCGCCTGCACACCATCTTCATGCAGGCCCCCGCCCAGATTTTCTTCCTGAGGGGCGCCGCCCACGCCTTCGACTTCTCCAACGCGCGCAACAGCACGCTCTTGAAGAACCGCGACCTGCTGGGCCAGCCCTTCGAGGGCGGCGTGGTGAAGGTGGCGGACCAGGATGCGCGCGACGTGCTGGACCGCGTCTACTCCAGCGGCGAGCCCTTCGTGGGCACCGCCGTGCCGCTGCGCTTCCTCCAAGCGGACGGCATGGAGAAGGAGACCTTCCACAACCTCGTGTACCAGCCGACCCGCGACGCACAGGGGCAGGTGGACGGCGTCGCGGGCTTCGGCTTCGACGTGACGGACCTGGTGCATGCGCGTCAGCGCGCGGAGGCACTGGCCACGGAGCTGCGGCAGGCCGAGTTCCGCACCCGCGTGCTCGCCGAGGTGAGCACGGTGCTCGCGTCCTCGCTCGACTACGAGATGACGATGCGCAACCTCGCCAAGCTGGTGGTGCCGGCGCTGGCGGACTGGTGCTTCGTGGACCTGGCGCAACCCGACGGCAACTTCCGGCGGCTGGAGGTCGCCCACGCCCGGCCCGAGGACGCGCCCACCGCGGCGGAGGTGCTCAACTTCCAGCTCATGCCGGAGGGCAACCCGCGCCACCCGCCCACCGCGGCGCTGCTGCGCGGAGAGGCCATCCTCCTGGAGGAGATGACGCCCGCGCACATCAAGCGCAGCGCCCACAACGAGAACCACGCGCGGGTGATGCTGGCCACCGGGCTGCGCTCCTTCATCGCCGTGCCGCTGGTGGTGCGCGGCCACACGCTGGGCGTCTTCAGCTTCTTCACGTCCTTCTCCAACCGCCGCTACACACAGGCGGACCTCGCCTTCGGGCTGGAGCTGGCCTACCGCGCCGCGCTCTCCATGGAGAACGCGCGGCTGTACCGCGAGGCGCAGGAGGCCATCCGCCTGCGCGACGAGTTCCTGTCCATCGCCAGCCACGAGCTGAAGACGCCGCTCACGCCGCTGAGCCTCAAGCTCCAGGCGCTCGCGCGGGAGCTGGAGCGGCATCCGGACACCATCCCCTACTCGGTGGTGAAGGGCTATGTGGACACGGGCGCGCGGCAGGTGAAGAAGCTGGCGGAGCTGGTGGGGGACCTGCTCGACGTGTCGCGCATCGCCGCGGGCCGGCTCGCGTTGGAGCTGGAGGACGTGGACCTGGGCGCGCTCATCCGCGAGGTGGCGGCGCGCTACGAACCCCACGCGGCCCGGGCGGGCTCCACGCTCCAGGTGGAAGGAGGCGAGGGGGGCCTGGTCGGACGGTGGGACCGGCTCCGGTTGGAGCAGGTGGTGACGAACCTCATCGACAACGCGGTGAAGTACGGCGCGGGCAAGCCCATCCTGCTGAGCCTGGAGCAGGGGCCCACGCGCGCGCGGCTGAAGGTGCGGGACCAGGGCATCGGCATCGCGCCGGAGCACCTGCCCCGGCTCTTCGGCCGCTTCGAGCGGGCGGTGTCGGAGCGGCACTACGGCGGCCTGGGCCTGGGGCTCTACATCACCCGGACGCTGGTGGAGGCCATGGGAGGCCGGGTGCGCGTGGAGAGCGAGCAGGGCCGAGGCTCCATCTTCACCGTGGACCTGCCTCGAGAGCGGGTCGTTCCGGTTGACGTCCCGGCGGCTCAGCCGCAGTAAAGACCGCGCGACGGACGCAACGCCACGGCAGTGGCCAACGCGAGGGAGGGACAGATGGAGACACGGACGCTCGGGAAGCAGGGCCTGAAGGTTTCCGCCATGGGCCTGGGCTGCATGGGGATGTCTGATTTCTATTCGGGGCGCGACGACGCGGAGTCGGAGGCCACGCTGCTTCACGCGTTGGACCAGGACATCACCTTCTTCGACACCGCGGACATGTACGGCTCCGGGAGCAACGAGGAGCTGGTGGGCCGGGTGCTCAAGCCGCATCGCGCGAAGGTGGTGCTGGCGACGAAGTTCGGCATCGTCCGGGACCCGAACAACCCGCAGACGCGCGGCATCAACGGCCGGCCGGAGTACGTGAAGCAGGCGTGTGAAGGCAGCCTGCGGCGGCTGGGGGTGGACGTCATCGACCTGTACTACCTGCACCGCAAGGACCCCAACACGCCCATCGAGGACACGGTGGGGGCCATGGCGGACCTGGTGCGCCAGGGCAAGGTGCGGCACCTGGGACTGTCGGAGGTGGATGGGGACACGCTGCGCCGCGCGTCCAAGGTGCATCCCATCGCCGCGCTCCAGAGTGAGTACTCGCTGTGGAGCCGGGACCCCGAGGACGAGGTGATTCAGGTGTGCCGGGAGCTGGGCATCGGCTTCGTGCCCTACAGCCCGCTGGGGCGCGGCTTCCTGACGGGGCAGCTCAAGCGCTTCGAGGACCTGGCCGCGGACGACTACCGGCGCCACTCGCCTCGCTTCCAGGGGGAGAACTTCACGCGCAACCTGGAGCTGGTGGCCCAGGTGGAGCGGCTGGCGAAGGACAAGGGCTGCACGCCGGCGCAGCTCGCGCTCGCGTGGGTGCTCGCGCAGGGACAGGACATGGTCCCCATTCCCGGCACCAAGCGGCGCAAGTATCTGGACGAGAACCTGGGCGCGCTCGCGGTGAAGCTCACGCCCAAGGACCTGAAGGACATCGACGCCGTCGCCCCCCGAGGCGTCGCGGCGGGTGACCGCTACCCGCCGTCGATGCAGGGCGCGGTGCCCAAGTCAGGTCAGGAGAAGCGCTGACCCGAGTGCCGCTGTCCCCAAGTCGGGCGCGGAGCCAAGGGCGCGGAAGAACCCGTTCGCTGACGGAAAGGTGAAGCGGGTATCGTGGCCATGTTTCATGAGGACATGGCCACGATGAGACCTCACGACGCGGGCTTCGCGGACACGGATGGCGCATCGCGAATGCGCATGCACTGGACCCTGCAACCCGACGCATTCCGCTCCGCGAGAACGGCCGTGGAGGTTCGTCGCGCGCTGGTGGCAACGGCCCCAGGGAAATGGGCCATCCGGGGCCACTGGGTGACCGCGGTCATCCTCTTGCTCGTCGCACTGACGGGAACGGGCATCGGGTGGTTCGTGGCCTTCATCGCAGGCAACCTTTCGTACATGGCTGTCCGCGACTTCACAGCCCTGCCGACGCTCCGTCACCTCGCGAGCGGCAGCGCTTCTCCCGCCGCGGAGCCTCGCTAGCAGAAGGTGCGGGCACCTCACTCCATCGAGCAGGAGCGGGCCGCGTTGAAGCGGCGGCGACCTCAGGCTCGGGAGGCCCGGGGAAGCTGCGCATGCGGGTGCCACGGGCCACTGGAGCCCAGGCAGTAGCGGCAC
The DNA here is from genome assembly GCF_037414475.1 of Myxococcus stipitatus. Next base: position 4,157,977 of record NZ_CP147913.1, read on the forward strand.
GTGGCCAGCGGCGTGTCCCGCTCCAGCAGGCCCAGCATCCGCTCCAACAAGTCTGGTGCATCCAGCCGGACCCCATCCACGTCCGCGAGCGCGGGCATCTCTGGATGCGCGGGGCCCAGCACCGTGGCCACGTGCGGTGGCCGGGTGCAGGAGTAGAAGTGCCCCTGGTGGACCAGGTGGCAGCGCACCTTGAGCCAGCACCGCGCGAAGACGTCGCGCACCTCCGCGTCCGAGGTCAGCGGCGCCTCCGGGGTGATTTGCTGGAAGGCGTCGATGTGCTTCACCGTGAGGTGGACACCGTGGTGCGAGCAGCGCTCGGTGATGCGGGCCAGGGACTTCTCCGGCAGCGGCGCGGAGGAGTAGACGGACAACGTCATCCGGTCCAGCTGCTCGTAGACGGCATCCGGCGCGCTGTGGGCCAGCAGGCCGTTGGTCGTGACGGAGACCTGCTCGCAGATGCCGGAGGCGCGGACGGCGTCCAGCACGGCGGGAAGATTCGGGTGGAGGAAGGGCTCTCCACCGGTGAGCTTGAAGATGTTGGGCTGGAGGACTCGCGCCAGCCGGGTGAGGTCGGCCTGGAGGGCCGCGGGCTCCACGGCCCACGCGGGCAAGTGGGGTGACAGGGGGCAGCACTGCACGCAACGCAGGTTGCAGTGGGTGACGACGTGCGTCTCCAGGGACCAGGTGAGGATTCGGCCGTCGTGCAACTCGTAACGCACCCGGCGACTATAGCGGGGTTGCCGGGTGGCCCCAGGGCTGAGACAGTCGCCGCGTGTCTGCATCCTCTGGAGACGCGAGCAGCTCGCTCGCCATCCTGCCGTCCTATCAGTCCCCCTCCGGTGAACCCCAGGAGTCCGTGTGGCGGCTGCTCGCGCTTCCACTCCGAGGGAGAATCCCGGTGCCCGGTGAAGGGCCCCGCTCCACGTCTTCAGCGGATGACCGGGGCCCCATCTCCTCTCCCGTGGGCCTGGAGCCAGCGTGTACCGCCGCGTTCCTGATGCACACCCTCTCTCCGGACCGGAGCCTGTACCGGGGCGTGCGCCGCGTGGCCCCACCCCTGCCCGATGTCCGTCGTGAGCCCACGCCGGCCGACGCCGCGACGCCTTGCCAGGAGGGAGACGACGCCCCCGCCCGAAGGCTCGTGTCCGCCTGCGCCGACGTGGTGAGCACCCGGGTCACCGCGGGCGCCTTCGACGTGAGCCTGAGCGGCGGCGTGGACAGCGCGGTGCTGTGTGCGTTGGCGGCGCGGCAAGCCCCAGGCCGCGTCCGAGCTTGGAGCATGGACGTCCACTTCGCCGACGAGACCGAGCGGCGCAACGCGAGGATGGTCGCACGCGCCACGGGCGTGGAGCTGGTGGACGTCCCCATCCCCGACGCCGTGCTGCCCGACCTGTTCGAGCCCACCGTCATCGCCACGGAGACGCCCATCCTCAACGCGCGGGTCATCGCGAGCTTCGCCTTCTACGCGGCGGCCCGGCTGCTGGGGGCCTCGACGATGCTCAGCGGGGCCGGAGCGGACGAGGTGTTGATGGGCAACCCGAACGCGATGGCGTCCGCGGCGGCGCGCATCGAGGAGGACCGGCGGCTCGCGCGGACAGTGCTTCGCGGCCCTGTGGACAACTTGGGGGACACGCAAGCCATGCCCTGGTCTCTCGGTGGCGAGGAGGCCACCGAGGAGGTGCGCTACGCCGCCTGGGTGCTACGCGAACTGGTGCTCCCCCCCGAGCGGCGCAGCGCGCGCGCCCACAAGCTCACCATCCACACGCCCTACCTCGACACGCGCTTCTCGGATGTGGCGCTCGCGTTGCCGGAGTCCTCGCTCTCACACGCGGGGATGGGCAAGTGGTTGTTCCGCCACGGCGTGCGCGGCCTCATCCCGGATGAGGTGCGGCTCGCGCGCAAGACGCCCAGGTATGGGCACACCGCGCTCTCCAGTCCGATGAGGCCCCGCTGGCTGGAGCTGTATCGCGCCTGGCTCGCCCCTTCCCGCCTGGAGCCGCTGGAAGTCATCGACCCGAAGGCCACGCTCGCGTTGTTGGACCACTCCACACGCATGGAACCCGACACCGCGGAGGCCAGCGCGGTGGACCGCCTGTTGATGCGATTGTGTTCGCTCGCCATGCTCCACGCGCACGCGGCGCGAGGCTCCTCATGTCCCGAATCCTGATTGGCACATCGCCCGAGAAGGGTCACATCAACCCGATGATGGGCGTCGCGCAGTGGCTGCGCCGCATGGGCCACACCGTGGGCTGGCTCTGCATCCCCGAGCCCGCGCCGCAGCTCGCGAAGCTGGGAGTCGAGGTGCTCCACCTGCCCGCCTCGGCCCAGGAGGCGCCGGGCATCGAGACCGGAGGCGAGGCCCTGGCGCGCCTGGTGCGCGACGAGGTGGCGCTCGGGAAGTGGATTCGCGGGCTGCTCATCGACGCGGTGCCCGCGCTGCTGGAGCCCGTGAGCCAGGTCGTGCGGAGCTTCCGTCCCGACGTCATGGCGCTGGATGGAATGCAGTACGCCGCGGTGCTTGCCGCGCACCGGGAGAAGATTCCGTGGGCGGGGGTGTCCTCCGCGCTCTCGCTGCTGGAGCCGATGGAGGACTACGGCCTGCGCCGCAACGTGCGCGCGCTGGCCCACGAGCGCGCGGCGCTGTTCGCGAAGCACGGCTTCGACGCGAGCTTCCGCAACTGCGAGTGCCTCTCTCCGCGCCTCAACACGCTCTTCGCCACCGAGGCGTTCCTCGGCCCCGACGCGGATCTTCCCCCCAACACGTCGCTGGTCGGCCCCTCCATTCCGCCGGAGCCCCGAGGCGACGAGGTGGACTTCCCGTGGGCGCGACTGGGCTCGAAGCCCGTGGTGTACGTGTCCTTCGGCAGCCAGATTTCGTGGCAGCCCACGCTGTTCCGCACCATCGCCGAGGCCGCCGCGCCGCTGGGTGTCACGCTGGTCCTCAGCGCCGGAGAGCTGGCCGACACGGATTTCTCGCGCTCGCTGCCCGGCGACGTGGTGGCCGTCCCCTACACGCCCCAGCGCCAGCTCCTCCCGAAGGCCTCCGTCTTCGTCTCGCATGGTGGCGCCAACTCGGTGATGGAGGCGTTGACGGCGGGAGTGCCACTCCTGCTGCTGCCCGTCTGCAATGACCAACCCATCCAGGCCCACTTCCTCCGGACCTCGGGCGCGGGGCTCACGAGAGAGCCCGGCACGCTGACGGTGGAGGACTGCCGCGACGCGCTTCGCCAACTCCTGGAGCCGGGCACTCCGCTGCGCGCGAAGCTCGCCACCATCTCCGCGTCGTATCGCGCCCGTGATGGCGCGAAGGAAGCCGCCGAGCGCATCGTCCGGCTCGTCACATGAGGCGTTGCCCTCGAAGCCGGCGCTCCGGCCGATGGGCCACGCCACCAGGGGGACTGGCCGACATGCGCATCCACGTATGGGCGCCTCGCGCGAAACGGGAGGCCACGCAAACGGGCCTGGCCGGCATGAGCAGCTCCTCGCGAGCCTCACGCACACGCCATGACGGCGCGCAGCCACCGGGGACACCCGCGTGAGCTCCCTCGCGCAACCGTGGCGCGCACGCCGCTATCGGGCACCGGACGTGACGCCGCTCGAGGTCTGGAACCTCCCGGTGCTCGGACATGAGCTGTGGGAGCTGCTGAGCACCCCGCGCGTGGAGGCGGACCGCCGCGAAGGAGTACCCGAGGCGCGGCTCGCACATCGCCTGATGCCCGGCCTCGTCTCCGCCGTGGAATCGCTGGTCCTTCGGCACGCGGCGGACGCGGTGTGGCTCACCGGTGGACTGCTGTGCCTGCGAGACTTCAGGCCCGCGCTCGAGGAGGCAGCCCGAGAGCTTCGCTGCCCCGTCCATCTCGCGGAGTCCCCCCGCTACGCTCCGGTGCTCGCGGGGCTCCACGTGTTCCCTGCCTCCGTCACACAACCATGGGTGCTCGATGTCGGCCAGACGAGCGTCAAATGTGTGAGCCAGCACGCGCCACCGCGTGTCTTCGAGCGAGATGTCACCGCGCTCCCACGCCTCTTCATCGGCATGCCTCGGCCCTCGGATGGACATCACATCCAAGCGGCCGTGCGGTTCATCGCGAGCGCGCTCCAGAGCTTCGCGCGAGACACCGGCGCCTCCGCGCCCGATGGACTGTGTCTGGCGCTTCCCTGTCCCGTGGATGATGCCCTGCGCCCCGGAGGCTGCACCTACGGGTGGGAAGGGCATACGTCCCTCGTGCACGACCTCCTCGAGCAGGCCCACCTGCCCGGGGGCGGCGACGTGCTCGTGCTCAACGACGCGGAGCTCTCCGCCGAAGCCGCGCGGCGTGAGCCTCGCCTCGCGAACCACACGCGCATCCTGTGCCTCACCCTGGGCTTCGGCCCTGGCGGCGCGCTCCTCGAGCGCGGCTGAGCCTCGGCGCGCTTCAAACACCCCCTCGCTTCAGCCCCCCGGAGGAGCTCCGTGACGCCCCACTCATGTCCTGTTCGCCCTTCCCCTCTGCGTGGCCTCAAGCCATTCATCGGAGGCCTGTGCCTCGCGCTGTTGAGTGCGTGCGGCGGAGCGCCTCAACCCACCTCCGAGTCACGAAGCACGGGCGTCACACGCGCGGCGCTGGCCACCACGCTCACCATCGACACCACGTCCAACGCGGGAAGCATCAGCCCGTTCTCCTGGGGAGTCGCGGCGCCGGACAAGTACCTGGCGCACTGGCCCGGCAACGCGACGCTGCGGCAGCGCATCCGCGACGCGAACGTCAAAATCGTCCGGCTGGGACTCACGCAGTGGGGCAAGTACAACAACAGTGACGTGTACCCGGCCCATGACACCTGGAACTGGGCGACCCTGGACACGCTGCTCAACACCGTCTGGGATTCTGGCGCGGAGCCGCTCATCGTCGTGTGTGGCTTTCCGGGCGGCGTGGCGCACACGCTCGGCGCGGGCAATGCCATCACCTCCGCCGACTGGGCCGAGTACGGCCACTTCATGGCGGGCCTCGTGCAGCGCTACAACGTGGACAAGGCCTTGGGCCCGTCGAAGTCCGTGCGCTACTTCGAGATGTGGAACGAGCCCTCCATCGAATGGGACGGCAAATTCACCTCGATGGCGGACTACAACACCTTCTTCACCACCGTCGCGGCGGCGATGCGTGCGAAGGACCCGGGCATCAAGCTCATCGGGCCCGCGGACACCCACTCGGGAGACCTGGACAAGGGCCCCACGGAGAGCTGGGTGTCCAACGTCGCCAAGAACCTGGAGGCACACGCGGACTACCTGAGCTGGCACAACTACGGCCCCTGGGCGAACGACACGACCCGGACGGACGCGGACCGGATGGCGTGGACGAAACCCAACTATCAGGACGATGTCCTCAAGGTGAAGAGCGGCGGCCTCAACGGGGTGCTCACCGGCCCTTCGGGCAAGACGTTCGGCGCGGCCATCACCGAGTTCAACGTGGCCCAGGGTGACTTCGCGGCCTTCAATCCCAAGTACCACAGCGAATTCAACGCGACGTGGACGGCCAGTGCGCTCCTCAACGCGATGAAGGGCGGCGTGGACCTCTTCACCCTCTACAACCTGGCGGAGAACGACAAGAACCACCTGGGCCTGCTTCGCAACACGGACTTCTCGCCGTACACGCCGTATTTCACGCTGTTCCTCTTCGGCAACTACACGGGAGACCGGCGCCTGATGACGACGGGCGACACCGCCACCCTGGAGGCGCTCGGCAGCCAGGACCTGGCGACGGGGACCACGTTCCTCACCGTGGTGAACAAGGACACGGCGGGCAACACGTACGACGTCACCGTCTCGCTGGTGAATCACGGCGTGTCCTCCGGCACGGTGAAGGTGCGCGTCGTCAACGCGGCGACCACGGCGAACCCCACCTCGTTCACCACGCTTCCGTTCACGGGCGCGAGCTTCTCGTACAGCGTGCCGCCGTACCACGTGGTCTCCTTCGAGCTTGCGCCCGCGCCCGGCACCGCGGTGCTGTTCAAGTCCGGCTTCGAGAGCACGGACACCCAGCCGACGTGGTTGGACACGGTGGAGGAGAGCCAGAACGTCGTCGCCCAGACGTGGGCATCGAAGGTGGAGTGCTCACCGCGCCAGGAGACTCCGCGCTCGGGCATCGCGACGCTGATGTACTCGGGCAAGGACACGAGCGCGGCGGTGTCCTACGCGAACTCGCGGGTGTTCGACGTGCATCTCCCCATCACCGCGGGCACGAAGCTGAGCTACTGGATTCATCCGCAGCAGGACAACGGCCGCTATGTGGCGGTGGACTTCGTCTGCACGGACGGGACGACGCTGCGCGACAGCGGCGCGGTCGACTCCCATGGTTTCAGCCTTCACGCCAACGCGGGCCATGGGGGCGCGATTCCGCTGAACACCTGGACGCGCATCCAGAGCCAGGTGGGGCAGTGGCTGAACGGGAAGACCGTGGACCGCATCCTGGTGAGCTACGACCGGCCCGCCGCCACGGGGGACTATCGGGGCTACCTGGACGACCTGGTCATCACCAACGGCCCCCTGGCGCCGTAGGGTGCCCCCGACGCCCTGGTCCTCCGGCCCCGGGGCGCACACGACCGTTGCGCAAGAAAAGCGTCTCGGGTGTGAAGGGGTCGCGAGACCGCTCACCGAGGGATAGCCGGATGCGCCAGGGGTGGATGAGAGGCTGGTTCTGCCTGTTGTGGGTGTGGTGTGCCTGTGGGCCGGGGCTCGCCCCACCCACACAGCCCCCCACCGGCCCCCCGGAGACGGAACATCCGCCGATGTTGCCGCCCCCCTCGGTCCTCCTTCCCCCCATCTCCGTGGGCGACGTGGCGGTGGCGGACGTGGCCCTCCTGGACGTGGAACTCCAGGTGCTCGGCTCGAACTTCACCGCGCCGTGCAGCGTCTATCTGGACAACCAGGAGCTGGCGACGCGCTTCATCAGCGAGACGGAGCTGCGGGCGCGAATCCCACGCCGTCTCTTCTGGAACGAGAACGACCCCTCCGTCGATGTGAGAATCCGGCCGGACACTCCTGGCTACCCAGGCGGCGCCAGGTCTCCGTTCGCGCAAGTCCCCCGGCCCATCCCCGAGCTCCATTCACTCTCGCCGGAGACCCTCGACTCGGAGCCCTCCGCGCCTGTCGTCGTCACCGTGACGGGGAAGAACTTCGTCAACAACAGCGAGGCCATCTTCCGTGGGAATCGCTATCCGCTCACCCTGACCAGCCCCGGGGAGGGCACGGTGCGGTTGCCCGCGAGCGCGCTGGGAACCCACTCGGACGGGGACATGTTCCAGGTCGAGGTCCCCTTGCCCAGGGGCTACACGTCCACGTACGTCAAGACAGCCGCGCGCTCTCTCGCGGTGAAGACGCCCGCGCCCGGCATCACCGGGATATGGCCACCCACCCTGAACGCGGTGGACAAGCTGCATGGCAAGGCGGGCGACGCCTCGACCACCGTCATCGAGGTCAGCGGAACGAAGCTGCGCTCCACCACCGTGGTGAAGTGGAACGGCACGCCCCTGAACACGTTCTCATCGCCCTATGCGGGAAGGGTCCGGGCGTTCCTCCCCTTCAACGCGCGACTGGACGAAACAACCGCGCAGGTCTCGCTGGAGACGCCAAGCACCCAGGGCCCCTTGGAGTCCACGCGCCACCCCCTCGTCGTGAAGACCGAGCCCGTGCTGTACACGCTGTCCCCCGCCTGGGTTCCGGCCCACGCCACGGGCGTCACCTTCGAGCTGCGTGGAGAAGGGTTTGGAGAATCCAGGCAACAGACCCTGTTGTGGAATGGCTCGCCGCTGGCCCCCGAGTCCTTCACCAGGGTCACCGGAGGGCCGGAGTATGACAAGTGGACCTTCAGGGTCCCCGACGCGCTGCTGACACAGCCCGGGGTGTTCCCCGTGAGGGTGAAGCGCACCTACGACGGCGCCGAGTCCGCCCCGCTCCTGGTCCAGGTGGTCGCCGAGGCCCCCGCGCCGCTCTCCTCCTCCCTCAGACCCGCGGTGCTGTCCGTCGGTGACGCCCCGGGGGCCCTCTACGTCCAGGGCTCGGCCTTCACCGCGCAGTCCGTCGTCCTGGTCGATGGGCAGGCGCGCGTCACGCGGTTCCACGGCGCGGGGAGCGTGTCCACGGACCTCATCCCCTCGGACCTGGAGCGAGTGGGAGTCCTCACCATCACCGTGCGAACCCCCGCGCCAGGAGGAGGCACGTCGCTTCCGCTGCTGCTCCCCGTACACGAGGAGCGCTCCGTGCCCACCATCCAAGCGGTCATGGGTCCTGGCGGCGCGAATCCTGTCCTGGCGCGCTCGGAGCCCATGACCCTCCATGTCCAGGGACAAGGGTTCACGCCCGCCTCGGAGGTGCGCTGGGAAGGCCAGCCCATGCCCACGCAATGGCAATGCCTCACGAGCCCATGCACGGCGGGCCCCGGAGTGAAGTCCGAGCTGACGGCCATCATCCCCGCGGAGAGAGCGCGCGTGCCCGGCCCCGCCCGGGTCACGGTCTTCACGCCGGGTCCCGGAGGCGGAGAGAGCCGCCCGCGCCATCTCGTCCTCGCCTCGGAGCCGGAGACCACGCTCTCCCTCAGTCCCACGGACCTGAACCTCGGAGCCCTCCAGGAAGGCGAATTCAGATGGGTGTCTTTCACACCACACGGCCTGAACGGGGCCGAGGTTTCAAAGGTCCTGGTGAATGGAATCGAGCGTCCATTCGAGAGCGCTTTCAGCTCCTTCCGCGTGAGCGCACAGGAGACCGCCGCCGAAGGTGTGCTCGAGGTACGGACCTATGCGGTGGGGCGAGGCCTGAGCGCTCCCGCCCATCTGTATGTCCAAGGCGCCAGGACGCCCCGCATCCAAAGCGTGAACCCCGGAGTCATCTCGCGGGACTCACTCTGGTCCGGACATCCCGCGCCAGCCGTCGAGCTCATGGGACAGGACTTCAAATGGCCTGATGAACCCGCTCGTGACTCCCGGCTCATGATGAGCCTGCGTGCTCCCACCCAGCCGCTCGTGCGGGACGTCACGTCTCCGGGCGACAACGTCTCCACCGCGCTCCTCTCGGTGGAAATCCCAGGCGTGCGCACCGTCACCCTGTCGCGCGTCGCGGGAGGAGGAGGGACGTCACTCCCCGCGCTCCTCAACGTGGTCCCCGAACGGGCCGTGCCGCTGCTCACGAGGCTCGAGCCCATGACCGTCTCCGCGGGCGCACCTCACCTGCGGCTGCGAATCTGGGGCGAGGGCATCCACCCCAGCAGCCACTTGCGCTGGAAGGACTTCCTCTCGAGCCTCAAGCCCGTGTTGAGCTCCGCCGGCGGAATCGCGCACTTCGAGGCCGACCTCCCCGCCGCCGCGCTCGAGACACCGGGGGAAGTGGACGTCACGGTACAGACGCTCCCTCCGGGTGGCGGTACATCCCTGCCCATCCGGGTCGTCGTGGAGTGACGCCCCGCTCTTGCGCAAACCGCGAGGCTCGAGGGTGAAGAATGGCGCGAGACTGCTCACCAAGGGATGGCCGGATGCACCAGCGGTGGATGAGAAGCGGGTTCTGTCTGTTATGGCTGTCATGTGCATGCGGACCGGGGCTCACTGCTCCGACCCAGCCACCCTCCGGTCATCCAGACACTGAAACACCCCCGTTGCATCCTCCCGCTTCGGCCGTCCTGCCTCCCATCTCCCTGGGTGACGTCGAAATCGCGGACGAGGGGACCGAGGACCTGGATGTCCAGGTGCTCGGCTCAAGCTTCAGCTCAGTGTGCCTCGTCTATCTGGACCACCATGAACTCGAGACCCGGTTCGTCAGTGACACGGAGCTTCGGGCGCGAATCCCTCGCCGCTTCCTCACGGACATCACCTCGGAAGAGCCCCGCGTCGACGTGAGGATTCCACCGGGGACTCCCCACTACCCGGGTGGAGCCAGGTCGCCCTTCGCGCGGGTCACCGAGCCCGCCCCCGAGCTCCATTCGATTTCGCCGGAGACCATCGACTCGGAACCCTCGGCGCCGTTCCTCGTCACGGTGCGAGGGAAGAACCTCGTCAACGGCAGCGAGGCCGTCTTCCGAGGCGGGCGCTTTCGCATCGCCTTGAGCCACCCGCGCGAGGGCACGGTGGAGCTGCCCCCGAGCGTGGTGGACACCTCCTCGGATGGAGGCTTGCTCCACGTCGAGGTCCCCGTGCCCGGCTCCTCCGGGACCCCGTACATCAAGACAGCGGCGCGCCCGCTCAAGGTGACGACTCCCGCGCCCGTCATCGCCGGGATATGGCCGCCCACGCTGAACGCGGTGGACAAGCTCCAGGGCAAGGCGGGCGCGGCCAAGACCGCATCCATCGAGGTCAGCGGAACCCAGCTGCGCTCCACCACCGTGGTGAAGTGGAACGGCAAGCCCCTGACCACCTTCGCCTCCCCCTTCGCGGGGAGAATCTGGGCGAACCTTCCTCTCGACGCGCGACGGGACGCCTCCACCGCTCGCATCACCCTGGAGACCCCAAGCCCCCAGGGCCCGTTGGAGTCCGCGAGCCACCCCCTCGCGGTGAAGACCGCGCCAGTGCTGTACACCGTGTCTCCCGCCTGGGTTCAGGCCCGCTCCACGAACGTCATCACCTTCGAGCTCCGAGGCGAGGGGCTTGGTGAATCCGGACAGCAAGTCCTGCTTTGGAATGGCACCCCGCTGGCCCCCGAGACCTTCAAGGAGAATCCCAGTGGACCGCCGAATGGTTCGTGGACCTTCACCGTCCCCGGCCATCTGCTGACGCTGCCCGGGGTGTTCCCCGTGACGGTGAAGCGCACCTACGACGGCGTCGAGTCCGCGCCCCTCTTCGTCCACGTGGTCTCGGAGTCTCCCACCCCCATCGTCTACGAGCTCAGGCCCTCGGTGCTGTCCGTCGGTGACGCCCCCGGGAGCCTCACTCTTGGCGGCGCGGGCTTCACCGGCCAGTCCACCGTCCTCATCAATGGACAGGCGCGCCCCACCCGTTTCCACGAGCCGGGGAACATCTCGACAGACATCTCGCCCTCGGACCTGGAGCAGAAGGGAGTCCTCACCCTCACCGTGCAAACGCCCGCGCCGGGAGGAGGCACTTCCCTTCCACTGTTGCTCCCCGTCCATGAGGAGTCCCCCCAGCCCTCCATTGACGCGGTCATGGGCCCCGGCGGAGAGAACCCGGTCCTGGCCCGCAATGAATCCATGGCCCTCCACCTCACGGGGAAAGGCTTCACACCTCGCTCCGTGGTGCACTGGGCGGGACAGGCCTTGCCCACGCAATGGCAGTGCCCCACCCCTGCCTGTATTGCGGGCCATTCGGACCAGGCCTTGCTGGTGGCCAGCGTCCCCGAGGGATGGGCGCGCACGCCCGGGGCCGTCAGGGTCACGGTCCTCACGCCCGGCTCCGGAGGAGGCGAGAGTCGACCGCGGTATCTCGTCCTCACCGCGGGGGTGGAGACCACGCTCACGCTCAGCCCTCGGGACCTGGACATCGGCGCCAGCAAGGAGGGCAACGAGCAACGCGTCTCCTTCACCGCGCGGGGACGGAACGGGGCTCAGGTCGCCAGACTCTTCGTGGACGGCCGCGAGCGTTCCTTCAATCACACCGACTCCTCATTCAGCCTGAGCCCGGAGGAGACCTCATCCGAACGCATCTTCGAGATACGGACCGAGGACGCGGGGCGAAGCATCAGCGCCCCGGTCCATCTGTATGTCCATGGAGCCAAGACCCCTATCCTCTTCGGACTGATTCCCGGAGTCATCTCGCGGGATTCGCGGTGGCTCGACGTCCCCCATCCGGTCCTCTGGAGCCATGGCTGGGACTTCTCATGGACCTACGGGTCTGCTCGCCAACCGCTCATCACGATGAACGTGAGCGTCCCCGGCAATCCGTCCATCCAGGACATCGTCCATCCAGAAAGCCGGCTGCCTTTCGCGCGCCTCGCGGTGGATGTTCCGGGCGTGCGCACCGTCACCGTGTCGCGCGTCGCGGAAGGAGGGGGGGCCTCGCTCGGTGCCCTCCTCAACGTGGTCCCCGAGCGTCCCGCTCCGCTGCTCATGAAGCTCGAGCCCATGAGCGTCTCCAGAGGAGACCCGCGCCTGAGGCTGCGAATCTGGGGCAAGGGCTTCCACCCCACCAGTCAGCTGCGCTGGAAGGAGTTCCGCTCGAGCCTCAAGCCCGTGTTCGACTCCATCGGCGACACCAACCACTTCGAAGCGGACCTCCCCGCCGCGGCGCTCGAGACCCCGGGAGGGGTGGACGTCACGATAGAGACGCCTCCACCGGGCGGCGGTACATCCCTGCCCATCCGGGTCGTCGTGGAGTAACCCTCTCCCCGAAAGGAGGGGCGGCCTACCCGAACGGGCAGGTGTGCGCCCTGCCTGGTCCGCCGATGTGGCGCGCCTTCGAGGTCTTTAGTTTTCCCTCGAAAGGAACACGCCATGTCCGCCGACCTTCTTCCCGCCCTCTCGCAGTCTCTCGCCTCGGTGGTGGAGCGAACCTCCCCCAGTATCGTCCGCGTCGAAGCCCGTCGCCGTCGCGGCGCTACCGGGCTCGTCTGGAGTTCAGACGGGCTCATCATCACCACCAGCACCACCAGCCACGCCGTTGAACATGAAGGCCACCTCCAGGTGGGCCTGTCCGACGGCCGCGCCGTGTCGGCGGAGCTCATCGGCCGCGACCCCAGCACCGACGTCGCCTTGCTCAAGGTCGACGCTCCGGGTCTCGTCCCGCTGCCTCAAGCCTCGCTCGACGGCGTGAAGGTGGGGCACCTCGTGGTCGCGGTGGCACGGCCGGGGCGCACGGCTCGCGCCACGCTCGGCATGGTGAGCACCCATGGCGAAGGGTGGCGCACCCACGCGGGGGGCCGCGTGGACCGCTATCTCGAGACCGACGCGGACCTGCCGCCCGGCTTCTCTGGCGGCGCGCTGGTGGACGCGGAGGGCCGCCTGGTGGGCCTGCTCACCGCGGCCTTCTCGCGCACCGCGGCCGTGGTCATCCCGCATGACACGTTGACGCGTGTCACGTCCTCGCTGCGCGAGTACGGAGGCATCCGCCGGGGATACCTGGGCGTGGGCGCCTATCCCGTGAAGCTGCCCCAGCACCAGTGGGCGGCGGCCGGCGCGGAGGCGGGGCTCATCTTCGTCTCGGTGGACCCGGACGGCCCCGCGCAGAAGGCCGGGCTGCTGCTGGGTGATGTGTTGGTGAGCCTGGGTGGACAGCCCTTGCAGGGCGTGGAGGACCTGCTCGGCTACCTCGGAGACGAGAAGGTGGGCACCACCGTCCAGGCCCGCGTGCTGCGCGCCGGAGCGGTGCGCGAGGTCTCCATCACCGTGGGCAAGCGTTCGTGAGGAGCGAGGTGACACCATGAAGCTTTTGCAACAGTTCTCGGACGACCTGGAGACCCTTGTCGCGCGCGCCGCGCCCGCGGTGGTGGGCGTGGAGCACGCGCGTGGCCACGGCACGGGCCTCTTCCTCACACCCGATGGGTATGTGCTCACCAATCGCCACGTCGTCATGCGGGGCTCGCGCAAGTTGACGGTGCAGTTGTCCAACGGCGAAGAGCTTCGAGGCACGCTGGTGGGAGGAGACGCGCCCACGGACCTCGCGGTGGTGCGAGCGGAGGGGACGAACTTCCCCACGCTGCCGCTGGCCGCGCCGGAGACGGTGCGCGTGGGCCAGCTCGTCATGGCCATCGGCAATCCCTTCCGGTTGGAGCAGTCGGTGGCGTTGGGCGTGGTGAGCGCGGTCAACCGCAGCGTCACCCTGCCCGACGGCGTCATCCTGGAGGGCATGCTCCAGACGGACGCGGCCATCAACCCGGGCAACTCGGGAGGGCCGCTCATCAACACACGCGGCGAGGTGGTGGGGCTCAACACGCTCGTGTTGCCGTATGCGCAGGGCATCGGCTTCGCGGTGAGCGCCACGACGGCGGCGTGGGTGGCCAGCCTGCTCATCCAACGAGGCCGCGTGGAGCGCAGGTTCCTCGGCATCGCGGCGGTGGCGGTGAACCTGGACACCGAGCAAGCGCGCGACGCCGGTCAGCCCCGCGCGGTGCGAGTCATCCGCGTACAGAGCGGAACACCCGCGGACGACGCGGGGCTTCAGCCGGAGGACCTGCTGCTGGCCATCAATCGTCGCCCGGTGGGCAGCGTGGATGACCTCCAGCGCCTGATGGCCCTGGCCACGGACGAAGAGGTGTCGCTGGACGTGCTGCGCAAGAGCCGCCGCAAGCAGGTCTCCGCGAGGACCCGCGCGCGCAACGAGTCCGTCGCCGCGTGAGAACTCCGGCTCCGGGTCCACGAGGCCCGGAGCCGTGTCTGTCATTCCGGCCGTCCCCAGGACACACCCGTGACGGAATGACACGCGAACAAGGGGCGCGCGGCCGCCCCCCTGTGAGGAGCGATAGGCACACGGCTTGAAATCGCGGGGGCGCGCATGAATGAGAACCCCGCCCGAAGGACGCTTCGACATTCCCTCAAGCAAGTCCTGATAGCGCTGCGCTACCTCGCCGTCGTCTTCTCCTTCGGCTTGACGTTGTTCCTGCTGGCCAACAACTTCCTCTTCCAATGCAGAGTCTCGAGGGGAGAGCGCGTCGACCTCGACCTGAAGAACCTCCAGGGTGCCCTGCGACGCCATCAACTGCGTACGGGGCGGCTCCCCACGAGTGAGTAGCAGCTCCAACCCCTCGTCGACGGGCAAGACCTGGGAGCCATCCCCGAGGACCCGTGGGCCTCCCCGTACCTGTACTCATTCCATGGAGGAACGCTGGAGCTGATGTCCCTGGGCGCGGACGGCGCTCCGGGAGGTGATGGGCTCGACGAAGACATCGGCCTTCTATGCGACGTCGACCCCATCACCCAGGCCCTGCTCAGATGCGAGCCGAATCCTCCTGTCCAGGGCGGTCCTCCATGAAGACGCGGTCCTCGAAGCACCACACCCACGTCTCGCCCGGCTCGAAGGACTGAACGACGGGGTGCTTCGTCTGATGGAAGTGCTTGGTCGCGTGTTTGTTGGGGGACGAGTCACAGCACCCGACGTGGCCACACTCGAGACAGCGCCGGAGGTGGACCCACTGGGCGCCCATCTTCAGACACTCCTCGCAGCCGTTGGTGCGTGGCTCGGGGTTCCCCGCCTGCGCGATGTGCTTGCACTCGGTCGCCATCGTTCTTCTCCCTGGAAAGTAGGCCCTTCGCCCGGGGACAGGGTGTGCATCCGCGTCACGCGCATCCATGAGTGACGCGGACGTGCGGGCAGGCCCTCGCGCCCACGCAGGCTCGGGTGAGCCCTGGCGCGGCGGAGGAGCACGTCGCACGGTTGAGCCGTATGCCTTCCGACACTTCTGGTGGCGGCACCTTCATCGCCTATGACAGCGCGCACGGGCGCGGGGTGTTGCTTGCGAGCGTGCTCGGCAGCGGCATGGCCTTCCTGGACTCCACGGCGGTGAACGTGGCGCTGCCCGCGCTGGGCCGAGAGCTGCACACGGGCCTGGCCGGACTCCAGTGGGCCGTGGATGCGTACCTGCTCACGCTCGGCTCGCTGGTGCTGACGGGCGGAGCGCTGGGCGACGCGTGGGGGCAGCGGCGGGTCTTCCTGGGGGGCATGGTGGCCTTCACCCTCCTGTCCGTGTTGTGTGGCCTGGCGCCGAACGCGTGGGCGCTCGCCCTGTTCCGCGCGGGACAGGGAATGGGCGCGGCGTTGCTGGTGCCCGCGAGCCTCGCGTTGCTGCGCACGTCGTTCCCCGAAGCGGACCGGCAGCGCGCGGTGGCCGCGTGGGCGGGACTGTCGGGGGTCACCACGGCGCTGGGGCCACTGCTGGGAGGCTGGCTCGTGGACGTGGGCTCGTGGCGATGGGTGTTCTTCCTCAACGTGCCCATGGCCGTGCTCGCGGGCTGGGCGGCGCTGCGCCACGTTCCGGATGACCGGCCCACGGGGGATGCGCGACGGTTGGATATCGCGGGCTCCGTGACGGCGGCGCTCGGGTTGGGCGGCGTCATCTACGCGCTCATCGAGGGCCCCGCGCGAGGCTGGACGGCGGTGTCCATCCTCGCCGCGGTGGGGGGCACGGGGCTGCTGGCGGTGTTCCTCGCCATCGAGGCACGCGCTCGCAATCCCATGCTCCCGCTGGGGCTGTTCCGCTCACGGACGTTCTCTGGCGCGAACCTCACCACGCTCGCGGTGTACTTCGCATTGGGTGGCGTGAGCTTCCTGCTCATCCTCGCGCTGCAGCAGCAACTGGGATACTCCGCGCTCGAGGCGGGGGCGTCCTTGCTGCCCATCACGCTGTTGTTGCTGGTGCTCTCGCCGTTGGTGGGGAGGCTCGCGGGGCGAATCGGCGCGCGGCCGTTGATGACGATGGGGCCGCTGCTCGCGGGAGTGGGCATGGCGCTGCTCACGCGGTTGCACCGGGATGGGAGCTACGCGGGCACGGTGCTGCCGGGGGTCCTGGTGCTCGGGTTGGGATTGAGTCTCACGGTGGGCCCGCTGACGGCGGTGGTGCTGGGCGCGGTGGAGGACCGGCACGCGGGCATCGCCTCGGGGGTGAACAACGCCGTGGCGCGCATCGCGGGGCTCCTGGCGGTGGCGCTGTTGCCCATGCTGGGAGGGCTCGCGAACAAGACGGGCGAGGCCTTCCTCTCCGGGACACGCGAGGCCCTGTGGATCTCCTCGGGCCTCTGCGTGCTGGGAGCGCTGTGCTCGTATCTGCTGCTGCCCAAGGACGTGGGGCGAGTGCCGCAAGGCCCCTCCCGACGAGCGGCCCCGCCTCGCGCGAAGGACCCCTTGCACGCGTGAGCTATGGGCCCGGCGTCCACTCCAGCGCGGTGAGGTTCGGAGCGAAGCCCACGGACTCATACAGCGAACGGCCATCATCCGAGGCATGCAGCCACAGCCGCCCCATTCCCAGTTCACGCGCGAAGGCCATCAGGTCCGCGAGCAGCGCGCGGGAGACGCCACGCTTCCGCCAGGTGGGCACGGTGTACATGTTGAGGATGTAGCCCTCCAGACCCGAGAGGTTGCCAGGAGCGGGAGGACGCTCGAAGGGGCTCAGCCCGCCGCAGGACACAGCCTCGTCTCCGGCGAAGGCCAGCCACACGTGAAACCGCCCCGACGGCAGCGCCGACATCAAGTAGCGCCGGGTCGCGGAGGCCCACGCATCCAGCTCTCCAGGAGCCGGGGCATGCAGCTCACACATCAACGCGAGCCGCAACCGGACCACCTGCTCCAGGTCCTCGAGCCCCGCCTTGCGAATGCACCAGTCCGCCGGGTTCGCGCTCATGAGTGCGCATGGTAGCCGCCAGCCCCGTGACGCGCCCGCGAAACACGGAGGGCCCACTTCCCAGACGGGAAGCAGGCCCTCGGCACCACCCGTGTGCGGGCTCTCAGCTCTTGTACTTCACCGAGCAGCCATACGGCGTCGTGGTCG
Organism: Myxococcus stipitatus; assembly: GCF_037414475.1. Next base: position 4,175,357 of record NZ_CP147913.1, read on the forward strand.
AGGCCGGCACCGGCTGGCCGTTGAGCACCGCGTCCACCGCCGTCTGCACGTGGTTGACCTTCTTGGCGTTCTTGCCGCGCGGGTCGTCGTCGATGGCGCCCGCGTAGCGGACCACACCCTCCGCATCAATCACATACATGTGCGGGGTCGTCTTGGCGCCGTACGCCTTGCCCGTCGCGCCGCTGGCGTCCTGGAGCACCGGGTAGCTGATGCCCTCCTTCTTCTTCCAGTCCGCGGACTTGTCCGGCGTGTTGTGCGCCGTCGAGTCCACCGCCAGCCACACCACCTTCTTGGCGTCGAAGCCCTTGAGGGTGTTGGCCATCGTGTCCGCCTCATAGTGGCGCTTCACGAAGGGGCACTCAGGGTTGGTCCACTCCAGCACCACCACCTTGCCCTTGTACTGCGACAGCGAATGCTCCTTGCCCGACTCGTCCTTGAGCGTGAAGGCCGGAGCGGGCTTGCCCACCTCCGCGTCCGCGAAAGCGGGCACACCCACGAACACCGAACCCAGCGCGAGAGCGGCGAACATCTGCTTCATGGCGTTCCTCCTGACTGCATGACTGGGGCTGCTGGACTGCGGATGACCGGGCGAATCAGGGCCGGGGGAAGGCCGCGGAACACACCACCTTCGCACCATCCTGGTGCCGCGACTTCGAGCACTCCGCCGCGCGCTTCACCGAATCCACGACGGAGTCCACCGTCAACAACTCCGACAACACCTCGGGCTTGTCCGGCGCGCCAGGGCTCATCACCAGGTACATGGGCACCCCCGCGCGGCCATGCTCCGCCAGCTTCGCGGTGATGCGCGCATCGCGGCGAGTCCAGTCCCCCACGAAGAAGGCGACCTGGTGCTCCAGGAAGGCGTTCCGCACCTCGTCCCGCGCGAGCACCGTGCGCTCGTTGAACTTGCAGGTGAGGCACCAGTCCGCCGTGAAGTCGATGAACACGGGCTTGCCCGCCGCCAGCGCGGAGGCCACCGCCTCCTCGCTCCAGGGCGCCGCCAACGCCATCGTGGAGGACGGGGACGCCAAGGCGCCATGCGCCGCGGGCGCCGCGTCATCGAAGCGCAGCGCCGCCACGCCGGAGCCGCCCAACACCAGCGCAGCCACCGTCACCGAGGCCCACTTCCGTCCCCCCTCCTGGAGCTGCGACTGGCCATACACCCACGTCGCCAGGCTCACCGCCACGAGGAAGGCCAACAGCCGCGTCATGCCGTCCACGCCGGCGAGCCCGCCCATCACCGACACCAGCCAGACCGCCGTGCCCAAGAGCGCGAAGCCCAGCACCTGCTTGAAGCGCTCCATCCACGCGCCCGGCTTCGGCAGCTTCTGCGCGAGCCCCGGCACCAGCACCAGCAGACAGAACGGAAGCGCCAGGCCCAGGCCCAGCGCGGTGAACACCGCCAGCACGGTGAACGGGCCCGCCGCGAAGGCGAACCCCACCGCCGTGCCGAGCAGCGGCGCCGAGCACGGCGTGGCCAGCACCACGGCCAGCACACCCTCACCCGCGCTGTGCATGAGGCCGTGGCTCTGGTCCACCTTCCCCGCGAGCGAAGTGCCATCCAGGCCCACGTTGAAGACACCGAAGAGGTTGAGCGAGAAGGCCACCAGCACCGCGCACACCGCCGCGACGAAGAGCGGCTCCTGGAACTGGAAGCCCCAGCCCACGCCCGCGCCTCCCGCGCGCACCGCCAGCACCGCGCCCGCGAGCACCAGCATGCTCGCCACGATGCCGCCCGCGTACGCCGCCGCGTGCGCGCCCACCCGGCCCTGCTCCTGACGCACCATGCGCGTGAAGCCGTAGGCCTTGAGCGCCAGCACGGGGAACACACACGGCATCAGGTTGAGCAGCGCGCCGCCCAGGAGCGCGAACAGCAGCGCCATGCCCAGCCCCAGCGAGGACTCCGCCGGCGCGGCGCTCGCCACCGGCTTCACCGCCGCGAGCGAGTCCTTGATGGACGGAGCCTTGACCACGGGCGTCGCGGGCGCGGCCGCCTGCGCCGCCGCGAAGGGCACCATGGGCAGGTCCACTTCCAACGGCTGGAACCCCGACGCCGCGGCCCCCAGACGCAACACCCCCTTCAGCCGAGGCTCCCCCTGCGGCGCATCCGGCTCCGTCTTGCCCTTGAGCGCATAGCGCCCCGGGGCCGTCTGGGTGAGCGACACCTTCGCGACACCTGGAATGCGCTCGGCGACGAAGAAGTCCTTCTCCGCCGTGGGCACCGGCGCGCCGTTGACGGACGTCACCGTGACGGTGCCGGAGAACTCCTGGCCGGGCGACAGCTGCTTCGAGTCCAGTTCGAGCACCGCCTTGTGCCCCGTGTCCGCCACCGGGCGCGGCACCTGCGAGCGCGCCGTGTCGAAGAGCGGCGCGGTCTCCGCGTCCACGAGCGTCTGCGGGCCCACGGGGATGGAGCGCGTGAGCATCAGGTCGGCGGGGATGCAGTGCACCTCGCACACCAGCGCGTTGATTCCGGCCGACAGGCTGAGCGAGCCCGTGGCCTGCTCGGACGCACGCGCCTGCGCGAAGAGGAGCACCTCGCCGTCGTAGCCGTGGGTGACGATGAAACCATCTGGCGTGCGGAAGGTGTTGGGGAAGGGCCACTGAAGCGGGCCCACCGTGGTGCCCGGCGTGTCCCACGCGACGTCCGTCTCCAGACCGGAGTCACCCGGGTTCTTCCAGTAGATGTGCCAACCCGGGTCGAGACGGAAGCGCACCCCCACGCGAAAGGTGTCGCCCGGCTTCACCTGGGTGGCATCGACCAGCAGCGAGGCCTCGACGCGAGGGTCTCCTTCATCCGGTGCCCCCGAAGCCACCGCGGTGGGAGGCAACGCGGCATGCGCCACCGCCGCCACCCACCACATGCCGATACCGCCCACCAGCGCGAGCCTCTTGGACACCCGTTGCCTCATGCGCCTCCCGTTAACCCACCCGGCGCCGGCTCGCCAGCACCAGACGGGCACGACTTCCGCGCCAGAACCTTCCAGGCAACCCTGCATTCCCCAGGTTCGCTCGCGCCACGGGCATGCGGCGCGACGGGCAACGCGGTGGGTGACACGAGGAGGACACCCCACCCGCTCCCGTGGGATGGGTGGCCAGCCGACCGGGCGCCTTCGCGCCTCAGTCCTCCAACTTCGAGGGCGGCTGCTCGTCCACGGGAGGGACGACACCCACGCGGCTCAAGGTGATGCGAGAGACCTCGGCGCGGGCCCGGCGCATCACCAACGCGTGAGGATGTGCGGCGCGGCGGTCGATGGTGCGGCGCAGGTCCGCCAGGCGCTCCAGGTGACGCTGCGGCGGCACCTCGGCGGCGTTCAACCGAACGAGCTTCGCGAGCGCCTCGTCCGCCAGCTCCAGCGACTTGTTCGCGACCTCCAACGCCCGGCGCATGCTCTCCAGCGCCTGCTCCGAGGTGAGATGATGGCGCTTCGACACACTCGCCCCGTTCGACAAGGCCCTCCACGCGGCGTCCTCCGCGCTGGCCATGTCCAGCTCCGCGGACACCGCGCGCACCATGCGCCCCTCCGCGCTGTCGGGCAGCACCCGCGTCACCTGCACGGGGACCCGGCGAGTGTCGCTCCCCTCCACGTAGGAGGCCGTCACGCCCAGGCTCCACTCGGCCGAGGCGAGCGTCCCGGAGAAGAGCACTCGCCGGGGATAGGCGCGCGACACCGCCCCCAGCGAAGCACTCATCGCATCCCCCTCCACGCGAGAGGGGAAGACATGCCGGCAACGCAGCTCCGCGAAGCCCGACGGCAATACGTAGACGCGAGCCTCCGAGGCCACCTCGCCAAAGAGCTCCGCCGACAGCGACCCCACCGCCGGCCCCAACCCCTCCGGGTTGTCCACGTGGTGGTGGCCCGTGCCGGAAGGGCTGGTGAGCGCCTCCAGGACGTTCGGCAGGTAGTGGCGCCCCAACCCCAGCGCATGCAAGGAGACACCGGACTCCACGATGCGCGCGCCCAGCGTCTTGAAGTCGGCGACGTGGGAAGGGCCCACGGATGGCTCGCCGTCGGTGAGCATCAGGACCTGGGGCCGAGCCCCCGGCACCAGCACCCGGCGCACCGCCTCCGCGCCGCGCTCGACGGCCTCGTGCAGCGCCGTGCCCTCACCCGACTCCAGCTTCGACAACACCTTGAACAGCTGCGCCTTCGCCACGGCGTCCATCGCGCGCACGGGCAGCAGTTGCTCCGGGTCCGCGTCGAAGGTCATCAGGCCCAGGTAGTCGCGAGGTCCCGCGCGGTCGACCAGGGCCTGCGCCGCCTGCACCGCCGCGGACAGCGGCGCCCCGCGCATGGACGCGCTGCGGTCCATCACCAGGTTGATGGCCACGGGGGCACGAGGCGCTTCCGCGTCCGCCTCCAACGTGACGAGCAGCAGCACCTCGCGGCGGCCGTTGTCCTTGTCGCGCTCCACTGCCAAGGCCGTCTGCTTCATCCGTGCTCCCGCGCGAGCCCACGAGACATTGTGCCGCGACACACCCCAGAAGGACGACGTCCCCCACGGCCAGAAGTCTCATGGGCCACGGCGGCAACGTCTGAATCCTCACGGGAGGGTGTCCACGACGAGGATGTCGGCAGACACGCCCTGGAAGCAAGAGGGGGAGCCACCCACGCGGCGCGCCATTGAGACGGCCCGGCTCAACCCACACCCTGGCTCAATCAACACCCACGGATACGCCCCCGCGCCTCACCAGCCGCGGGGGCCACACTTCACTCGCCGCCAGCGGCATTCCACCCGCCCCACGACTCCTCGGCGTAGCCCCATGCACGGCCTCCGGGAGAGCCCTCCACCGGCGTCACGGACTCGCTCTCACCATCTTCCGCGAGGTCCACATACGGCAGCCCCTCATCGTCCATGTACGTGGTGTCATCGTGAACCATGTCTGGCTCCTTCGGGCGCTCCGCTTCACCGACGGTCAGCGGCCTTCCGGCTCGCCGCCTCGCGGGCGTCCCCCTGTTCGGCCCTCCCAGGTCCGCCCCATGCGGTACCCGGCCTCCAACTCATTGACCGATTTACCGACCATGGTGACAATGGTGCAGCGCATTGTAAAGCCCTTGGGACGTCAATCTTCCGGTCGCCCCACTGAGCCCGCCTCTGCCCGCCCGCTCATCCGGCCATATCTCAATGATTTCAAACAGATGAAAGAGCGTTGACCGGTGAACACGGCCTCCAGGCCGTCGTACAAGGTAGGACCGACCTGGGCGCGAGGAAACCCTACACCAGTCAACACTTCGCTCTTTTCAACGGGGTGGGTGTCCTGGTCTGGTTTCAGTAAATTCGTGTATCCAGCAAGCTTGCTCGCGTGTGGCGCTGCCTCCGTGCTTCACTCCCGGACACCTCGCCCGCTCCAAGCTTGATTCGAGAATCACCCCTGTTAGGGTTGACGGGCACTCTAGTTTTGCCGCGTCGCGGCAACGGACCTTCCGCCGCGCACCCCCAGAGGTCCCCCGAGTCCCAATGAGTCCCATCATCACCGGCCTATTGCTCGCCATTGCCGTCCCCATCTTCGTGATGACCCTGTCGGGTCGCGCGGGCGTGTTGCTCGCGATGAGGAAGGAGGGGCGGCTCGACAACATCCCGCTGCGGCTCAAGCGGCTCGCGCTGTTCGGCCTGGGCCAGAAGCGCCTGGTGGACCCGGAGGAGTTCACCCCGGGCTTCATGCACGTCCTCATCTACGCGGCGTTCATGGTGCTCTCGCTGCGCACCGTCATGTTGTTCGCGATGGGCTTCTCGTCCACGGCGCTGGAGGTGCTGACGGACCTGACCCATCCGTTCTGGATGGACAAGACGCCGCTGCTGGGCCTGTACCAGGTGTACCTGCTGGCCAAGGACGTGGTGGCGGCGGGCGCCATCCTGGGCTGCGCGTACTACGTCTGGATGCGCTGGAAGGTGAAGCCGGACCGCATGTCGCAGTCCTGGGAGGCGTACCTCATCCTGGGCTTCATCTCCGGGCTGATGGTGTCGGAGTTCCTCTTCGGCGGCAGCCACCTGGTGGCCGCGCAGGCGGCATCTCCGGGCACCTCCGCGTTCATCTGGTGGGAGCCGTTCACCAGCCTGGTCGGCATGGCGATGATGCCCCTGGGAGTCACGGCCGCGCACGTCGTCGGCGTGGCGGGCTTCTGGATTCACCTCTGCATCATCCTGGCGTTCCTGAACTTCCTCCCCGTGGGCAAGCACTTCCACATCATCACGGGCCTGCCCAACGTCTTCTTCCAGCGCACGCACTCCACCGGCAAGCTGTCCACGCCCAACCTGGAGAAGGAGGAGTTCGGCGCGGCCACCGTGAAGGACCTCACCTGGAAGCAGGGCCTGGACTTGTACTCCTGCACGGAGTGCGGCCGCTGCCAGACGCACTGCCCCACGTACATCACGGGCAAGCCGCTCACGCACAAGGCCGTCAACCAGGACCTGAAGCACTGGATCTGGGAGCACGAGCGCTGGGTGGAGGAGGGCTACGGCCCCAACGGCAAGGAGGCGCTGCCGGAAGTCGTCGGCACGGCGCTGTCCGCCGAGACGGTCTGGGCCTGTACGAGCTGCGGCTGGTGCGAGCAGGCGTGTCCGGTGTTCATCGAGAACGTGCCGCGCCTCATCGACATGCGCCGCTACCAGGTGCAGGTGAAGGCGGAGTTCCCGCCTGAAATCCAGCGCGTGTTCGAGGGCATCGAGCGCCAGGGCAACCCCTGGGGCCTGGGACAGGACCGGCGCGACGAGTGGGCCGAGGACCTGGCGCTGCCCACGTGGGGCGACGGCGGAGGCCCCTACGAGTACCTGTTCTTCGTGGGCTGCGCGGGCAGCTACGACGACAAGCAGAAGAAGGTCAGCCGCTCGCTGGTGAAAATCATGCGGGAGGCGGGCGTCAGCTTCGCCACGCTGTCCAAGCAGGAGATGTGCAACGGCGAGACGGCGCGCCGCATGGGCAACGAGTACCTCTACCAGACGATGGCGAAGACCAACGTCGAGTCGTGGAACTCGCTGGGCGTCAAGGCGGTCATCACCCAGTGCCCGCACTGCTTCAACACCATCAAGAACGAGTACCCGGAGTTCGGCGGCGAGTACCGCGTCATCAGCCACACGGAGCTCATCAACGAGCTCTTGCGCGACAAGCGCATCAAGCTGTCCGCGGTGATGAACACCAAGCTGACGTACCACGACCCCTGCTACCTGGGCCGGCACAACGGCGTGTACGACGCGCCTCGTGAAGTGCTCAAGGCCATCCCCGGGCTGGAGGTGGTGGAGATGCAGCGCAGCCAGCGCGAGGGCTTCTGCTGCGGCGCGGGTGGCGGACGCATGTGGATGGAGGAGCACATCGGCACGCGCATCAACCACAACCGGTTGAACGAGGCGGCGCTGACGCTCAAGCACGCGGAGGACCCGACCACCCCGTTCCCCGACGCGGCGGACAAGAAGAAGCCGGGCCAGGTGGGCGACTACAAGGAGAAGGGCGGCACCGGCATCGTCGCGGTGGCGTGTCCCTTCTGCTCCACCATGCTCTCGGACGCGGTCAACGACACCGGCCGCGAGGAGAACATCAAGGTCAAGGACATCACCGAGCTGGTCGCCGACGCGCTCGAGACGCGCAGCGGCGCCGCGGGTGGCGTGGCTCCCGGCACGACGCTGAGCGCCAAGCCGGAGTAGTCCTCTCCTCGATTCGATGAAGCACGGCGCGGCCCCTCGGAGTTTTCCGCGGGGCCGCGTCGCGTTTCACACCTTCCACTCCAGCAGGTAGGTGCCGGAGTCCCCGTCGCGGCGCAGCAGCTCGCAGTGAGGCGCGGTGGCTCCGGCCAGCAGCAGCACCGCCTCCAGCACCCCCACGTAGTACATGGGCCGGTCGTTGAGGTCGCTGAGCCACAGCTCCGCGCGGCACGGCGCGACGGGCTTCACCTGGGAGCGGATGTAGTTGCCGGTGCCGGGGAACGCGTGGTCCAGCTTGGCCAGGGCGAACTGCGGCCCCAGGGCCCGAGCCCCCACGCCCATGATTCGCCCCAGCACCGTCGCGAGCAGCCCCTCCATCACCGTGTGGCCCAGCCGGCGCCAGGCCTCGTCCAGCGGCGCGTCTGGCCACAAGTCCCGCAGGACGATGTTCTGCCAGCGCAGCCACACCGCCACCGGGTAGGTGGGCCGGACAGGACGTGAGCGGTCCAATCCTCCCGCGGACAGCGCGCGCCAGGCGTCCTCGGACAAGCGCTCCTTGAGCGCAATCTCGAAGAGGCCTTGGATGGTCACCCCCTGGACCAGCTTCGGCTCGAGTGTCTCCATGCGGAACCCCACAAGGGACCTGATGTCCGGCCAGCACGCGCATGTCTCCCCCTGAAGACACCGCGCCCCACCGCTCGTGGCCTGACGACAGGCTGACAGCCCTTCAAGGTAAGCGCGAAGCCTCGCGCGTGGTGCCACTCACCTCGTGCCTGGGAGGTGGTGAACGTCGCGACTGTCCAGCGTCAGACGCGGCTCAGGGCTTGCGCGGTTTGACCGCGCGCAGCAACCGCTCCAGCCGCTTGGCGGGGCCGTCATCGCCCAGCTTGCCCGCCACGTACGCACCCGCGGACGCCAGCTTCCGGCGGAAGTCATCCGGCGGCGGCGCGGGAGGCGTGGAGCGCGAGCCCGACGCGTCCGCGGCCATCAGCGCCTGCACCATGGCCGCCTCGTCGTCCGTGGCGGAGCCCGCCAGGAGCCGGACCGCCTCCTCGTGGTGATGCGCCGCGGCCAGGATGATGGCGGATTCACCGACGGCGTTCGTGAGCGACGAGTCCGCGCCCGCGTCCAACAGCAGCCCCATGAGTTCGACGTCGCCCGCGCGCGCGGCCACCATCAGCGGCGTCTGCCCCTCGTCGTCGAACGGGTTGGGGTCCGCGCCGGCATCCAGCTGGGACTTCAAGGACGCGGCGTCCTGGGCGAGCACGGCATCGAAGAGGGACATGGCAGCCTCGGTCAGCGGCGGGAGCATCGCCCCGGGGGGAGTCTCGAAGGCCCGGGGCGATGCTGAATGGGACTACATCGGTCCGTAGGAGGGCTCGGCGGCGCTGGGCACCACGAGCGTCACGGAGTTCGACGGGGCAATGCCCACCGTCGTCCGGTAGATGCCCGGGTCTCCACCGCCCGAGTCCACGAAGAGGAAGCCCACCTGGTCCGAGCGCGTCCACATGGGCCACGTCTCCTGCGCGCTCGAGCTCCCGTAGTTCGTCACGCGCCGCACCATCCCCACGCGGCCATTCGACAGGGGCGCCACGTAGGTGCGCACGCCGCCGGAGGACCCGCGCCCGTCCAGCACCACCTGCGTGCCATCCGGCGACACCGCGATGCGGTTGGCCACGGCCGTCACCTCGCCCAAACCCGAGGTGTAGACGATGCTCCCGGACGTCAGCGGGATGTACGCCACCTGGTTGAACTGCTGCGCGCTGGTGCCCGCGGGCGCCACCACCGCGCCGCCGTTGGGCATGAAGGACGGCGCGCCGTAGGCGATGATGCTGTTGGGCGTGAGCTCCTGGAAGCCGCTGCCGTCCGTGTTCACCCGCCCCAGCGCCGTCTGGGAGCTGTTGCCCGGGGAGTAGACGAAGACGACGCTGCGCCCATCCGGGCTGAACACGGGCGTGCGGAAGTTGGAGCAGCCGCGCGGGCACGCCGGGTCATTCGCGCTGAAGAGCGTCGCCACCGAGCCGCCCGTGGAAGGGACCGTCAGCAGCGAGGTGCCCGCGGCGCCGCGCTGGACGAAGACGACGGCGCGGCCGTCACGGGACAGCGAGGGCCAGTAGGCCCCGCCCACCGAGGTGAGCCGCTGCGGACTGTTCGGGTCGCCCTGGTCGTCCACCACGAAGACGTTGCGGTCGTCCTCGCGCACGAAGGCGAAGCCCCGGCTGAAGAGGACACCGCCCGTGCCACCGCCGCCACCGTCGTCGAGCGGCTCGCAACCGCTCAAGAGCCCCGCCGCCAGAATCCCACCGACAAACCACCGAGTGCCCATCTTCACAGGTGCAAGCTCCACGTCCCCGGCCCAGTTGAGTGGCCCGCAGTACAGGGCGCGGAGGCTCGGACGTCAACGCATCCGGAAGCATTCAAGGAAGCTTCCGCGGGATGCCCGCCCGCCCGCCGCGCTCAACGGTTGAGCTTGATGAGCTCGTTGCGGCACTGGTTGCAGAGCGACAGCTGCTTGCGGTCACAGTCCTGGGGAGACTGCGCGAAGAACATCACGCACCGGGGGTCCTCGCAGTAGGACAGCCCTAGCAGGTGCCCTGCCTGGTGGATGACCTCCACCTGGATTCGCCGCCGCAGGTGCTCGCCGTCCGCGCCCTGGCGCAGCCGGAACACGCTCACCACCGCGGTGCGCGACTCCCGGTCCGCCTCGCCGAAGACGAAGGGCGAGTCCGGGACGAAGAGGTCCACGTCCGTCAGCCCCAGCACCATGTGCTGCCCCGGCTCCATCATGGGCGTCAGCCGCCGCATGATGGCGTTGCAGTGGTACTGGGCGCGGTCCTTGTTGAAGGCGTAGGCCGGAGTGGGGAGCGCCGTCTTCGACGCCACCGAAAGGGTTCCCATCTGCGCAGCCAGCGGGTCCTGGAGGTCTTTCAACAGCGGGGCCGTTTGGCTTCCCACGGAGACCAGCAGGAGCGTCTTCTGCGGCATCGGGCCACCGTCCTTCAATGCACACGGACGGACGCGCTGGCTACCGCGTCCCCCCGGAGCGGATTGACTGGGGCGCAAGGATTCGAACCTTGATACTCAGAGTCAAAGTCTGATGTCCTGCCATTAGACGACGCCCCAGCAGGTTCGCACGTGTACTTCTGGCGGCCGATTCTACGGCATCTGCACGAAGTCGGGAACCCACTCTGACGAGGGTTGTGCGCTTCTCGCGGATCAACCCCGAAAGAGCCGCCCCCTCACCCCATGATTTCCACCAGGAGTGAATTGGCCGCTCCGGGCGTATTGGCGAGGACCCGGTGACGGTGCATCGGGCCCTCGCCTTCGGGGGCTGTCAGCCCTTGAGGACGGCGATGGGCGTCAGGCGCCGCAGGGGGGTGACGAGGTCCGCCTCGTCCTCGAGCACCTCGGCGATGTCGCGATAGGCGGCGGGGGCCTCCTCCACGAGCGACGCCGAGCGGCCAGAGTCGTGCACCACGCGCCGCAGCGCCTGCTCCAGCGCGGCGGGACGGATGCGAGCGCGGGCTTCGCGCCGGGTGAGGACGCGGCCAGCGCCATGGGAGCAGGAGTGGAAGGCGCGAGGCTCCGCCCGGCCCTCCACCACATAGGAGGCGGTGCCCATGGAGCCGGGGATGAGCCCCCGGCCCCCCGCCGCCAGGCCCATGGCGCCCTTGCGATGCACCCAGAGGGTCCGGCCGAAGTGCCACTCACGGGACACGTGGTTGTGGTGGACATCCACGGTTGACGCAGCGTCCGGCGTGACCTCCAGTGTCGAGGCCAGGACGTCCAGGGCCCTGGCGGCCAGCGTGTCGCGGTTGGCCCGGGCGAAGTGGCAGGCGAGCTCCAGGTCCACGAGGCACGCGGCCCCCTCCGGCGTGTCCACGCGCAGGCCGGGCAGGCTGCCCTCTCCCAGCGCCTGGGCCACGCGTTGGTGGTGCTCCGAGATGGCCGCGCCCACGCCGCGCGAGCCGGAGTGCACGAGCAGCCAGAGGTCTCCCACCGCGTCCCGGTCCAGTTCGAGGAAGTGGTTGCCACCGCCCAGCGTGCCCAGGTGCCGCGGCGCCAGACGCTCCCAGGCATGGCGCAGCTTCTGGGTAGACAGCGGCGGAGCCTCCAGTCCGGGAGGAAGGGGAAGCCCCTGTCCGCGGTGCGTGGCGTCTCCCACGGGGATGACCCGCGTCAGACGCTCGAGCAGCCCCCACAACACGTCGCGGCCCAGGGACGCGGCGGGATACTCGAAGCGGTACGCGCTCACGCCACAGCCCAGGTCTCCGCCCAGAGCGCCGGGCACGACATGCTGTGCGGTGGCGAAGACGGAGCCCACGGCGATGCCCTCGGAGACGTGGAGGTCCGGCATCGCGGCCACGTGCTCGACGACATACGGCTGGGAGGCGAGGTGGCGCAGCTGCTGCTCGGCGCCGGGCGGCATCGTGCGCGCCCAGACGAAGACAGGCACGGCGCCGGGCTCCGCCGGGAGGAGCCGGGGACTCATCGCGCACCTCCTTCCCCGCCACCATCCAGGGCCAGGCCCAGGAAGGTGAAGCGAAGCTGGGGCACCCGCTTGAGGTCGAGGTGCTGCGCGAGCTGCGAGCGCAGGTAGCCGCTGGCGCGGACCAGCGTCTCCTGGACTTCGCGCGGGTTCGACGCGGACTCGGAGGTGAGGGTGTAGCCGAGGTGGACGAGCCGGCCATCCGGCGTCAGCTCGAACGACGCCAGCCGGACGCCCTCGAGCCGAGGGTCGGACAGTGCATCCCGGAAGAGGAGGGAGACGTCCTGGAACAACGTGGACTGCACACGCAGATGCCGCGCGGAGACGGGTTCGAACGACGACCCCGAGCGGGAACGACGATTCCTGGAAGAAGACATGAGTGGACGAAGAGTTCTCGGCGGGCCACGGGTGGCCCACGGCCTCAGGAGTCACTCACTCCACGAAGACACGCGGGCCCCTGGGCCGAAGTGCACGGTGACAGCGACTTGCGTACGGCGCCGTCTCGAACTCCCTCGTCCGCCTTTCAAACGGGCTGACGAAGAAGGGGGCTTCAGCTCCCTCGAGACACGCGCGACGCGCAGCGACCCAAGACACCGTTCATGACAGTCCCCATGGCACACCTCCCGCCGCGCACGGGGCCTCCGGCACGGACCCTCTTCTTGTTCAAGCCACGTGGCCCGGACGGCGCGCTCCGCCTGCCCGCGTTCCACGGCGGACGCGGACGATGAGCGCATCACGGACCTGACAACACCGATGTCGCGCGGTGGATGACCGGGCCCCGCGCATGGGGCCGCGCACCGTCATCTGGGCGACACCCCGCGCGCGATTTCCTCCCAAGGGACAGCGCGGATGTCCGCTGGTCGCCATGACGTCTTTCCACCAGCCGACGAGCAGACCGGAGTGGGATGGCCGGCGCGTACTCCCCTGCATACGCAGCAAGGTGCGAGGGCGAACACATGGCGGAAGTCTTCGATGTCGTGGTGGTCGGAGGCGGACCCACCGGCGAGAACGCGGGGGCCCGCGCCGCCGCGGCCGGATTGTCCGTGGCGCTGGTGGAGCACGAGCTGCTGGGCGGTGAGTGTTCGTACTGGGCCTGTGTTCCCAGCAAGGCGCTGCTGCGTCCCGCCGAGGCCCTCTGGTTGACGAAGCAGGTCCCCGGCGCACGCGAGAGCATCAAGGGCCCGTTGGTCGCCAGCGCCGTGCTGGAGCACCGCGACGCGATGGTGGGCCACTACAACGACGACTCGCAGGCGAAGTGGGCCGAGCGCGCGAAGCTCACCGTGGTGCGTGGACACGGCAAGCTCGCCGGCCCGCGCAAGGTCCGTGTGGAGGCCAAGGACGGCACCCCACGCGAGCTGGAGGCGCGCCGCGCGGTGGTGCTGGCCACGGGCAGCCGGCCTCGCATCCCGGACATCCCGGGGCTGCGCGAAGCCAGGCCGTGGGACAACCGCGAGGGCACGGGCGCCCGGCAGGTGCCGAAGCGGCTGCTGGTGCTGGGCGGCGGCGTGGTGGCGGTGGAGCTGGCGCAGGCGTGGCGCTCGTTGGGCTCGGAAGTCACGCTGGTGGAGCGAGGCAAGTCGCTGCTCTCGCGCTTCGAGCCCTTCGTGGGAGCGCGCGTGGCGCAGGCGCTGCGCGATGACGGCGTGACGGTGCTCCTCGGCACCACGGCCACGAGCGTCAGCCGCCCCGGTGGCACGGGCGAGGTGACGGTGAAGCTCTCGACGGGAGAGGAGCGCCGCGCGGACGCGCTGCTCGTGGGCATGGGCCGCGTGGCACACACCGACGCGTTGGGACTGGAGACGGTGGGCCTGAAGCCCGGCGAGGCGGTGCAGGTGGACGACCAGCTCCGGGCGAAGGGCGTGGAGGGCGGCTGGCTCTACGCGTGTGGCGACGTGAACGGACGCAACATGCTGACCCACATGGGCAAGTACCAGGCGAGGCTCGTGGGTGACGTCATCGCGGGCAAGAAGACGAGTGCGTGGGCGGACTCGAAGGCGACTCCACAAGTCATCTTCACGCACCCGCAGGTGGCCAGCGTGGGACTCACGGAGGCCAAGGCCCGCGCGGCGGGGCTGCCCGTGCGCACCGTGGAGTATGACCTGGGGAAGGTGACGGGCACGGCGCTCTTCGGAGAGAAGCTGGGCGGCATCACCCATCTCGTGGTGGACGAGAAGCGGCGCATCATCCTGGGGGCCACCTTCATCGGCCCGGAGGTGGGGGAGATGCTGCACGCGGCCACCATCGCCGTCGCGGGCGAGGTCTCCCTGGATACGCTCTGGCACGCGGTGCCTTCGTTCCCCACCATGAGCGAGGTGTGGCTGCGATTGTTGGAGACGTACGGCCTCTAGCGGCCCCCGCGCGCGAGCAGGCGTGGAAACCCCACAGAGTCCTTCCCCGGGCGGCCTCGGAACGGAGGCCGTTGCCGGGCAGGGCATCGCCGTGAAATGGTGAACATCTCCCCCACTTCACCTGTCTCTCCGATGACCGTCGACGCCTCGGGGCCCCGCCGCGACATGGGCCCGCCCCCGCTATTGCCGACTCACCCCCACCTCGAATCCCGGAGCCTGGCCCCGTGACGAGCTCGTCCCAGTCCGCGAGTGTCTTGAGCGAGGCCTCCGCCCCCGCGAACGACCTCTCCACGAAGTCGGCCCGTTGGCTCTGGTGGTTGGTGCTCGCCGTGCTGATGGTGGCCGCCATCGCCGTGGGCCAGCACCCCCGGCGCGGCGCGGACTTCCGCGTCTACCTCACCGCCGCCGAGCGCTTCATCGAGGGCACGGCCCTCTACCGCATCTCGGACGGCACCATGCCGTTCAAGTACGCGCCCATCACCGCGCCCCTCTTCATCCCCTTCTCGTTCCTGCCCCCGCGCCTCGCCGTCGCGCTGTGGAATGTCGGCTCCATCCTCTCGCTCATCGGCGTGGCCCGCTTCACCCGCCGCTCCGCCCATGGCGCGGGCGAGGCCGACGCGTGGGACTGGGGCCCGCCGCTCGCCACCATCGCCCTGCTGCCCGCGCTCACCTTCGAGCTGTTCTACGGCCAGGTCGACGTCGTCATGCTCCTGCTGGTCGTCATCTCCGCCATGGGCGCCGAGCGCGGGCAGGTGTGGCGTCCCGGCGCGGCCTTCGCGCTGGCCTTCCTCCTCAAGCCCCCCGCCGCGTTCGTGGGCCTCTTCTTCCTCTGGCGCCGGCACTGGCGTGTCATCGGCGCCACCGCGGCCTTCGGCATCGCCCTCTCGCTGCCCACGCTGGCCCGCTATGGCTGGGACGGCACCCTCACCCAGTTCCAGCTCTGGAGCGAGACGCTGGCTCGCACCACGCCGCCGTGGGTGCTCCAGTCCAACGCGCAGGGCCTGCCCACCCTCTTCATCCCCATCATCGAGCCGGCCTCCTTCGGCGGCACTCCGTCCTCCTTCGCCATCTCGATGGGGCAGCTCGTCGCCATCGCCCTGTTCGTCGCCGCGCTGCTGTGGGCTCGGCCGGGGCCCGCGGACCTGCTCGCGCTGTGCTGCCTGGGCGTGACGCTGCTGTCACCTCTGGCGTGGCGCGCCAACTTCGTGCTCGCCTGGCCGCTGGTGCGGGCCGCCGCGGAGGGACGCTCGCGCTTCAACCTCTCGCTCGTCGCGATGATTGCCTTGGTCGGCGTCGTGGTCTCCGACGCGACGTTGGGAACGGAGTTGTCACGCGAGGTGCTGATGCTGCGCCCGTTCACGCTCGTCTACTCGGCGTTGCTGATCGCCATGTTGTGGCAGATTCGCCGCCAGGGTGCGCCTCGCGCGACGACACCGGGTGGCACTCTGGCGCGTCTGCCGCGCACGCTGAGTAGCATGCAGTCGCCGTGACGCTTCCGTCATCTTCCTGGCCGCAAAGTGTCACGGGGACCGGACACCCCTGAAACATGGCGTCGCTATATGCGGCGTCAGCCATGTTTGAAACGTTCGACAGCGCCACCGATGTCCAAGCGGCTCGGAGATTCGCGCTCTCCACCACGGCCTCCGTCGGCGTCTTCGTGCTCATCGGAGTCGTCGCCGTCTCCGCCGCGAGCAAGGTGCGCGAAGTCATCCAGGAGAAGAAGGGCACGGACGTGGTCTTCCGTCCGCCCCCGCCTCCCGTCGTCGAGGTGAAGCCCCCGCCGCCCCCTCCTCCGCCGCCACCCAAGCCCAAGCTGTTGCCCAAGGCCGCGCCGCCCCCGCTCGCCAAGGCGCCGCCTCCCGCCGCGCCCGTCGTCGCGCCCGCGCCCATCGTCGCCCCGCAGGCCGTGCCGCTGGAGAAGCCGCCCGAGGCCGCGACGGAGACCGTCGCCGCGGCGCCCATCGCCGTCGGTGGCACGGGCGCGCTGGTGCCCGGGGGCGTGGTGGGTGGTACGGGCAGCGGTGAAGCGCTCGTGGGTGGAGGTGGCCGCGCGGCCCCCATCAACCTGCCCGAGTCGGCCACGCCGCCCGAGCCGCTCGAGTCCAATCTCATCCCCGACTACCCCTCCGAGGCCCGCTCCAAGGGGCTGGAGGGAATGGTCATCCTCAAGGGCGTGGTCGAAGTGGATGGCCGCGTCACGCAGCTCAAGGTGATGCGCGGTGACGAGCCCTTCGCCAGCGCCGCGCTCGCGGCCGTGAAGTCGTGGCGCTTCAAGCCCGCCGTCGTCGAGGGCCGCCCCACCGCCGTGTTCCGCATCTTCAAGGTTCCTTTCCGTCTCAAGTCGTAGGCCGTTGGTCTCACCCGCCCTGCCCCCCAGGAGCACTTCGTCATGAACTTCAATCTCAGGGACATCTACAACCACATGGGCGTGTTCGCCCTGGGCATCGCCTGGACACTGATGCTCTTCGCCGTCGCGTCCCTGGCGGTGTTCTTCGAGCGTCTGTTCGTCTTCTTCCGTTCGCGCGCCACCTCGCGCGCCTTCGCGGCCCGCGCCGGGCAGCTGTTGATGCAGCACCAGCACGAGGCGTTGGTGAAGGAGGCGGAAGGCACCAAGGGCAGCCACCTGGCCACGTTGCTGGGCGGTGGCATGAAGACGTTCCTCGCCAAGTCCAAGCTGCCCGCGGGCAAGCTGGGCCCGGTGGAGCTCACCCGCCGCGAGCTGGTGCGCATCAACGAGCGCGTGAGCGCCGACGTGCGCCGCGGCATGTCCGTGCTCGCGACGGTGGGCTCGGTGGCGCCGTTCGTCGGTCTGCTGGGCACGGTGGTGGGCATCATCGAGGCCTTCTCCGGCATCGCCAAGGAGGGCTCCGGCGGTCTGGGCGCGGTGTCCAGCGGCATCGCGGAGGCGCTCGTCGTCACCGCGCTGGGTCTGCTCGTCGCCATCCCCGCGGTGCTGATGTTCAACTTCCTGTCCACCCGCGCGGACGCGCTCCAGCTCTCGCTGGACAACGCCCGCAGCGAGCTGATGGACCACCTGGAGGATATGGTCTCCGACAAGCGCCCCAGCTCCAACAACGGCGCGGTGGCCACGGGCCCGGAGACGGTGGCTCGCCGGGAGGGGCTCGATGTCCGCCCGGCGTAGCTCCATCACCCCGGAGATGAACGTCACGCCGCTGGTCGACGTGGTGCTCGTCCTCCTCATCATCTTCATGGTCGTCACGCCGCAAATCGAATCCGGCGCGTCCGTGGAGCTGCCCGCCGCGACGAACCCCGACAAGGAGAACAAGGAGCTGGAGCCCACCACGGTGAGCCTGGCGGCGAACGGGGCCATCTTCATGGACCGCAAGGAGCTCAAGCGCGAGGCGCTCATCTCCGAGCTGAAGGCCCTGCGCGAGAAGAAGCCCGACTCGCCGGTGGTGCTGAAGGCCGACCGGGGCGTGCGCTACTCCGAGGTGCGCGGCGTCTTCAAGAGCATGCAGGACCTGGGCTTCCCGGGCATCAACCTGCAGGTCATCGACAAGCAGCGCAAGTAGGAGCTCGCCATGGCATTCGACCTCGGAGGCGGCAAGAAGCGCGGACTGAGTCCGTCGATGAACGTGACGCCACTGGTGGACGTGGTGCTCGTCCTCCTCATCATCTTCATGGTCGTCACCCCGCTGCTCACCAAGCAGATGTGGATGACGGTGCCCGCGAAGAGCGACAAGACGGAGGAGCAGCCTCCACCCCCGCCCGATGCACTGCCGCCGGTGGTGTTGACGGTGGACCAGGCGGGCGTGCTGCGCATCAACCGAGAAGAGGTGGCGCGAGACCAGGTGGTCGCGCGGCTCCAGCGCATGCTCAACGCGCGCCCGGACAAGATTGTGTTCTTCGACGCGGGCGACGACGTGCCCTACGGCGCCGCCATGGAAGTGCTGGACCTCGCCCGGGGAGGAAACCTCACCGTGGGCGTGCTGCCGGACAAACTCGCGGACTGAGAGCTCCGCCCGGCGGCGAGTCGTGACCTCGAGTTTGCGATTCGCCGCCTGAATCGTCACAAGTCATCCATTCCAATGCCATACGTCTCGCGTTGTTTACAGCGCGACCGTCGGCAAGGAGAGCCGTGTTGTCTCGCGCACCCTTTTCGCGCGCCCTCGTGGCAGCGCTCACACTCTTCACCTCGCCCGCACTCGCGGGGATGAATGGCTCGAAGCCCCTGGCTTCCGTCACCACCTCCGTGCTGGCCCTCGGTCAAACCTCGACTCCCGCCTCCACGCAGATGCAGCAGGCCGCCGCGCAGGCGCCACAGTCCGTGACGCCCCCCGCCCCCGCGCAGGCGCAGACGTCTGGGATTGTTCCCACCACGCAAACGCAGACCGCCGCGCAGCCGCCCGCGCCTGGAATCGCTCCCACCGCGCAAACGCAGACCGCCGCGCAGCCGCCCGCGCCTGGAATCGCTCCCACCGCGCAGACCGCTGCTCAGCCACCTGCGCATGGGGTTGCTCCCGCCGCGCAGACGCAGACCGCCGCGCAGCCGCCCGCGCCTGGAATCGCTCCCGCCGCGCAGACGCAGACCGCCGCACAGCCGCCCGCGACTGGAATCGCTCCCACCACGCAGACCGCTGCTCAGCCACCCGCGCATGGGGTTGCTCCCGCCGCGCAGACGCAGACCGCTGCTCAGCCGCCCACCACGACGCAGGAGTCCGCACCGCAGCCGACCACCTCTGAGACGGCACCCGCGTCCGCGCAGACGCAGGACGCCGCACAGCAGCCCGCCGACGCGCAGGCGCAGGACACCGGCGTGGCGCAGCCTTCGGAGTCCGCTCCCTCCGCCGATGACGAGGCCATGCTGGCCGAGTCCTCTGCTCCCCCCCCGGGCTTCACCGGCATCCACGGCAAGGTCTCCGACGAGGCCAACGGCGAGGGCCTCATCGAGGCCACCGTGAAGGTCGTCACCGGCGGCCAGAAGCAGGTGCTCACCGACCTGGACGGCAACTACCGGCTCGCGCTTCCGCCCGGCAAGTACGACCTGCGCGTCTTCTACGACGTGTACCAGGGCCGCCGAATCACTGGCGTGGTGGTGACGCAGGGCAAGGCCACGAAGCTCGACGTCGCGCTCGGCGCGGACGTGGGCGCCGTACAGGAGGTCGTCGTCGAGGCCCGCTCTGATCGCCGCGCCGAAGGCGCCCTCCTCCAGGAGCGCAAGAAGGCCGCCGCCGTCTCCGACGCCATCAGCGCCCAGGAAATCTCCCGCACCCCCGACTCCAGCGCTTCCGACGCCGTCAAGCGCGTCGTCAGCGCCACCGTCGTCGACGGCCGCTACGTGCTCCTGCGCGGCCTGGGTGGCCGCTACAGCACCACGCTCCTCAATGGCGCGCTCCTGCCCAGCCCGGAGCCCGACGAGCCCAGCGTCCCGCTCGACCTGTTCCCCACCTCGCTCCTGGCCAACCTCAACGTGGTGAAGAGCTACACCGCGGACCTGCCCGGCTCCTTCGGCGGCGGCACCCTCCTCATCGAGACCAACACCTACCCCAGCCAGTTCGAGTTCAAGCCGCGCATCACCTTCGGCGGCGACACCGAGACGACGGGCAAGGCCCGCAACAGCCAGCGCGGCGGAGGCGCCATGGAGTTCCTCGGCTTCCCCGGCAGCCAGCGCCGCCTCCCCGACGCCATCCCCACCGGCCATGCGCTCGGTGATGGCAACGAGTCTCCCGCCGAGCTCGAGCGCCAGTGGGAGAGCTTCCCCAACATCTGGAAGGCCCGCTCCAAGACGGCCCTCCCCAACATGGGCCTGAGCGCGTCGCTCGGCGACACGCTGCGCTTCGACAACCAGCGCCTGGGCTACCTGGCCACCATCAACTACGGCCACAAGGAGTCCGTCCAGAACACCCAGTACAACAAGGCCGCGTTCGACCTGGATGGCTCCTTCACCAGCTACGACGACGCCCAGGCGAAGCTCGGCGTGGAGACCGCCACCCTCAGCGGCCTCGCCAGCATCGGCTACCAGTTGGACCGCGACAACGAGCTGACCGTCTTCAGCCTCTACACCCGCGGCACCGACACCCGCACCACCACCAGCACCGGCAGCGACACGCTCCGCGGTGACCGGTACGAAGGCAGCCGCCTCCAGTTCATCGTCCGCCAGCTCTCCTTCAACCAACTGCGCGGCTTCCACCGCGTGGGCCTCCTGGGCGACGCGGAAATCGACTGGCAGGCCAACCTCTCCCGCGTGGACCGCGACGAGCCAGACACCCGCGACTCGCTCTACAGCGACAACCTGGGCAACCCCTCCGGCGCCGTCTCCTTCCCCAACCAGGCCAACAGCGGCGAGCGCTTCTTCGCCCAGCTCGGAGAGACGTCCGGCGGCGGCAGCGTGAATCTCACCGTCCCCTTCACCGACGTGCGCCTGAAGGTCGGCGGCCTCGCGCAGTTCTCCGGCCGCGACTTCCGCGCCCGCCGCTTCCGCTACGGAATCGTCCCCAACATGGAGGTGGACCGCTTCCTCCCCCCCGAGCAGCTCTTCGGCCCCGACTCCCTGGGCAACGGCATGCGCGTGCAGGAGAGCACCCGCCCGGACTCGGATGCGTATGACGCGTCGCTCGGTGTGTTCGCCGGCTACGTCACCGCCGACGTCACCCCCACCGAGCAGTTGCGCCTGGTCGGCGGCGTGCGCCTGGAGGGCTCCGAGCAGAAGCTCACCGCGCTCAACCAGTTCACCGGCGTGGAGCAGTCCAACAACCAGGTCAGCTACCTGGACTGGCTGCCCACCTTCAACGCCATCTACGCGCTCACCCCCACCATCAACGTGCGCGCGGGCTACAGCTACACGCTGGCGCGGCCCACCTTCCGCGAGCTGGCGCCGTTCACCTTCTACGACTTCGTGCGCCGCCGGAACATCTCCGGCAACCCGGACCTGAAGCAGACGCGTATCCACAACGTCGACACCCGCCTCGAGTGGTTCGTCGGTGACAACGAAGTGCTGGCCGCCAGCGTCTTCTACAAGCGATTCCAGAACCCCATCGAGCGCGTCATCAACTCCGTGGGCGCCGGCGACATGAACTTCGAGAACACCGCTGGCGCGGACACCTACGGCGTGGAGCTGGAGGCGCGCACCTCGCTGGGCCGCCTGACTCCCGCGCTCCAGCCCGTGCGCGTGGGCGCGAACCTCACCCTCATCCAGTCGAAAATCGACCTGGGCAACGTGCAGGGCCTCCAGACGAACGCCGAGCGTCCGCTCCAGGGCCAGTCGCCCTACGTCATCAACGTCAACGTCGGCTACGAGCACGCGCGAAGCGGAACGGAAGTGGCGCTGCTCTACAACGTGTACGGCCGGCGCATCAGCGAAGTGGGCACCGACAACCTGCCGGATGTCTACGAGCAGCCCTTCCACCGCGTGGACCTGGCCGTCACCCAGCAGCTCACCCAGGCCACGCAGCTGAAGCTCACCGCCTCCAACCTCCTCAATTCGAAGGTCACCCTCCAGCAGGGCGACATCGCCCTTCTTCAGTACCGCCCGGGCATCGCGTTCTCCGCGTCGCTGGGCCTGTCCCTGTAGTGCAAGTCCCCGAAAGGAAGTCCCGCCATGAAGCGCCTGTTCGCATCCATCCTCACGCTGTCCAGCCTGGTCCTTGGCGCCGGCTGCGGAGACGACGACAAGAAGACGGAGAACCCGCCGCCCGTCCAGCCCGAGGGCGAGAAGATCAACGTCACGGAGAACATCACCCAGGACACCACCTGGAAGTCCGGCAACACGTACACGCTGACGAAGTACATCTTCGTGGAGAAGGGCACCCTCACCATCGAGGCGGGGGTCACCATCAAGGGTGAGCGCGGCAGCGCCCTCATCATCACCCGCAACGCGCGCATCAACGCGGTGGGCACCGCGGAGAAGCCCATCGTCTTCACCTCGTCCAAGGAGGCCGGCAAGCGCGAGGCCGGTGACTGGGGCGGCGTGGTGCTGCTCGGCAAGGCCCGCATCAACGTCTCCGGCGGAGAGACCAACATCGAGGGCTTCTTCTCCACCAGCGGCAACGAGCTGACCAAGTACGGCGGCCAGGATGACGCGCACAACTGCGGCACCCTCAAGTACGCGCGCATCGAGTTCGCCGGCTTCGAGCTGGCCCCGAACAACGAGCTCAACGGTCTGACGACCGGCGCGTGCGGCGGCACGACGGACATCGACTACCTCCAGGTTCACAAGGGCCTGGATGACGGCATCGAGATGTTCGGCGGCACCGCGCCCCTCAAGCACATCGTCATCACCCAGGCGGACGACGACGCGCTCGACTACGACCAGGGCTACAGCGGCAAGGTGCAGTTCCTCGTCGTGCAGCAGAGCGCCGCCGTGGGCGACCGCGGCATCGAGGCGTCCAGCAACAAGACGACGGCCACCCAGGAGCCCATCAGCATCCCTGAAATCTGGAACGCG
Source organism: Myxococcus stipitatus (assembly GCF_037414475.1). The sequence continues at coordinate 4,198,233 of NZ_CP147913.1, forward strand.
ACGTTCATCGGCTCCAACGCGGACCCGGGCGGCAACCCGTCGCAGGAGGGCCTGGTGTTCAACACCGGCGCCGGCGGCAAGCTGCGCAACGTCATCGTCGCCTACTTCAAGGACCAGGCGGTGGATGTGGACGGCGTGGCGTCCGCGGCGCTCTTCAACGAGACAGGGGATTCGCGCCTGTCCATCCGCAACACCTTCTTCTGGGACAACGCCAACACCACCATCCCCTTCGCGCCCAACCCCCGCGTGGAGAACGGCGTCACGGTGGACCCCGACGTCAGCAAGTTCAACGAGGCGGAGAAGATTCTCGTCGCGGCCAACGGCGTGAAGGCGCTGGACCCGCAGCTCAACGACGCGCTGAACCTGCTCGCCCCCAACTTCGCGCCGAAGGCGGGCTCGCCCGCGCTGAACCCCGACAACGCGGCCACGCCGCCCGCGGGCTTCGACACCACCGCCCGCTTCGTGGGCGCGGTGGGCACCACCAACTGGCTGGCGGGCTGGACGTCCTTCCCGCAGAACTGACGCAGCCGACTCACCCTTGAGAAAACCGGCGTGTTCCGTGGCTGCCCTCGGAACACGCCGGCACCGCGGCCCGGTCGCGGGGCACTTCCGGAGGGGGGCTCCGGGAAGGTCTCGCGCCCGGGCCTCGGCTTGTCCAGGGGCCCGCGCGCATCACGCGGTGGGCAACACGCCGTTGCCCTCGTGCGCGACGGACAGCGACTCCGGCGACACCCCTTCCGCGAACAACGACGCCCCCGGCGCCGGACGCGCCTTCGGCGGACGACCCCGGCGGCGCGGCGCGTTCTCCTCGTTGCCGTTCGCCGCGGCCACCGGCTCCGCGGAGACGAGGCTGTCCACCCTCACGCCCTTGCGCGCCGCGCGCGGCAGGTGGATGGACTCCAGCTTCGCGTTGAGCTCCGGGTTCTCCTCGGCGAAGACCCGCGCGTACGCCAGCGCGCGCTGCCCCTTCTGGAGCAAGGCGTCCTGGCTCTCCTGCAACCCCTGACGCGCGACCTCCAGCGCCGCCTGGGCGCGGGCCACCGCCTCCGCGCTCGCCTTCACCTGCGCCGCAGCGTCCTCCAGCACCTGGCCGCTCATGTCCGGGAAGCGCACCTCCGCCAGCTCCGTGGTGAACAGCTCCAGCAGCGCACGCAGCGCGGGGGAAATGGGGTCGTTCTCGTTCGAGTCGAACATGGCGGGCCTCCTCTGGCTCCTCACGATGGGGCCGCCATCTGCTCACGTGTTCAGTGTCAGATCAAGAGGGTATGCTGCCGGGCCGGAAAGTCGGCCCCGCGCGCGTTTTCTCCCACACGGTGCCGGCTGACGCTTCGTTCAGTGTCAGCATCCGCCGCTCAGTCCACGCGGACGAGGGATGCTTCGCGCAGCCCTTCGTTCGCGCCGACGTCCACCACCAGATAGTGGCGGCCCACGCCATCGAAGGTCTCCGGAATCGCGCCACCTCCGCCGGAGATGAACGCGGGGATGCCCGCGTTGGTGAAGGAGTAGTACGAGTGGATGTGGCCGTAGAGCGTGAGGTCCACGCCCTCGCGCGCGAGCTTGCCCACCAGTCCCGCGGACTCGCCGCGGTTCGCGAAGCCTCCGCCTCGCAGGCCCACCGGGTCCTGCGGCGGCACGTGCATGGCCACCACGTGGGTGCCCCTTCGCGAGGACGCAAGCCACCCGTCGAGCTGCTCCTCCACGATGGGGTCCAACGTGCCGTTGCTCGAGTCCACCACCGTGAAGCGCACTCCGCGGAACACGAAGCTCTGGCTGCCTCGTCCCACGAGCGAGGAGTACTCCTCCGCGTCCTTCGTGAAGGTCTCGTGGTTGCCCAGCGTGGCGTACAGCGGAATACGCGAGCCCGCCTCCAACCGGTCCTGGAACTCGAGCAGCTCCTCGCGGGTGCCTCGCTCCGTGAGGTCTCCCGAGAAGAGGATGAAGCGCAGCGTGTCGTCCTTCCTCAGGCGCTCGTAGATGTCGCCCACTCGGGGCAGCGCCTCCTGCACGTCCGCGAGCGCGGCGAAGCGGAACGGCTCGGAGGACTCCCAATCCGGCGGCGCCACTCGCAACGTCGCCGTGCCTCCCGCGCGCAGCTCCACGCGCCAGGACTTCACCGTGGGCAGCGGCTGCGACACGGGCTCCACCGGAAGCTCGTCGCCGGAGTCGGACTCCACCACGAGCCGTGCATCCGGCATCGCGTTGCGCACGGTGACGAACCATTGCCCCGTCGCCGACGCGCTCAGCGTGGCCTTCGCGGTGAAGACAGGGGCATTGCCCCAGAGCGTCACCTCGCCCGCGCCCAGGCTCCGCACCGCCGCGAGCCCGTCCTCCACCTGGAGCGACATGCCGCCGCCCTCGGCCTGGCCCACCTTCGAGTCGCGCACCGCGCGGTTCTCCGCCGGCCGCAGGCATCCGGTCAGCAACAACGCCAACAGCACTCCTTGCCTGCCCACGCGAATCACGACTCGCCTCCCAGCGCGTAGATGAGCGACAGCCGCCCGACGAGCGCACCACCCGCGGCCACCTCGGCGGCCACGCCCCAGGACTCCGTCAGGAGCGCTCGCCCCCGGAGACCGAAGTTGCCCACCACGCCACCGCCGAACGTTCGCAGTCCTCCCGCGAAGCCGTCCTTGCGGTGGTCGTAGAAAATCATCGCCTCGCCCTTGAACGGTCCACCGCGCCCCAGCCACACGCCGTAGCCGAAGCCGTACAGGAGCTGCTCGTGCAGGTTCCCGTCACTCACCGGCCCCGGATAGCTGTAGCCCTGGAGCGACATGCCGATGCTCGCCTCCGCGAAGGAGCCCGCCAGCGACGGACTCACGCGGGACATGGCGAAGCGGCCTCGCAGGCCCAGGTCTCCACCGAAGACGGTGAAGCCCTCCGTGGGGTAGCGGTGGTAGAGGGCGTACAGCTCCGCGTCGAGCGACGAGCCATCCGTGCCACCTCGGCGCTGCTCCGGTGCGCCGAGCAGACGCCATGCGCCGCCCAACCGCACCTGCGCGTTGCCATCATCCGGGGCCAGCCTCGCGGTGGCCTCCAGCTTCACCGAGTCCAGTCGAGCCACCGCGCCCAGCGCCACGAAGTGGTCGTAGTCGAACGAGGTGTCGCTCACGTACTGGTAGCCCATCTCCAGCTCGAGCGGAGGCAACGAGGCCGAGGGGATTCCCGGGTCGAACGTGGGCGACACCACCGAGTACAGGTTGGCGAGCGCGGAGATACCGAACACGCTGAAGCCCGCCAGCGTCACCGCGTAGAGCGGAGCAATCGTGCGCCGCGAAGCGCCCGTGAGCGCGATGGGAACACCGCCCAACGCGATGAGCCCCAGGCCCGTTCCCTCCATCGCGAACAAACGCCTGGCGGTCTGTCCATCTCCCGCAATCGCTGGCGCGAGCCCATGAAAGAGCAAGCCCGGAACGACCGCGACCGCCGCGGGCAGCACCTGGAACGAGCGCGACGTGGCCGACGGTGAGGACTCGGGCAGGAGCGTGAGCGTGCCGTCGGAGACACCCGTCCGCGTCAGCGCGAACGAGCCCTTGTCCTGAAACGTCGAGGATGAGCTCGGCGCCGTGGAAGCGGAGAGGGACTCCGTCATCGGGGCGTCTGTCTTCGCGGCTCCGCCCTGTGTATCTGGTGGCGTTGCGGTCACCACCGAGGACTCTGTCTTCGCGGCCCCGCCCTGCGCGTCCGGTGGTGTCGCCGCCACCTCCGCGGCCTTCGGTGCTCCAGCATCGGACAGCGTCGTCGCCGACACGGCCTGCGCACCCGCCATGGCGGCACCGGACGACGCGGCCGGGTCCCCACGCACGGGGACCTCCACTCCCATGGGGCCCGGCAGGTCGCGGGGGATATCGCTTCCACCCAGCTGAGGGCTGCGGATCAGCAGCTCCAGGGCGGACAGCCGCGCGCCCCCATCCTGGGCCAGGGCCTGGGCGGGAAACGCGAGGCTCATCCACAGCACCACCCCGGCGAAGGGCCACGAGCGCCTGGACTGCTCGGACTCCATCGGTCTCCCTCTTTCTCTGGGGAAAGCTCGACCGCCCTCACCCCGCGGCCCGTGGCCGCGTCCGCCTAGATAACCGCCCTTTCTCCACATGCACCGCGGCCGACCGTGAAGAAATGTGAAGGAGCCCGGCAGCACCACCACCGTCCCGCACAACCCGCTGGAATCACGAGCCACCCGGAAACCAATGCCCCGGACCCCGGATTATCCACCGCGCTTGACGAATCATTCTGAGACCCGCGCCGCCTCAGAGCGAGAGCTGCCCCAGCGGGAGGGGTTCGGATTCGACCTCACCCGAAACTTCGCATGCGACGCGAGCCGTCTCCGGGACTTTCGGCAGAAGAGGAGTATGCTCCTTTTTTCCCAACATCCTGACCTGGCCTTTTGATCGTGGCGGAACCCACCCCCCAGACATTCGGCAAATACGTTCTTCTCTCGAAAATCGCCGCGGGTGGCATGGCGGTGACCTACCGCGCGCGGATGACGGGAGCGGCGGGCGTCACGAAGCCTTGCGTCATCAAGCAGATCCTCCCCCACTTCGTGGACGATGAGGACTTCGTCGAGATGTTCATCGGCGAGGCGCGGCTGGTGGCCAGCATGAGCCACAGCAACATCGCCCAGATTTTCGACTTCGGAGAGGTGGACGGTCAGTACTTCATCGCGATGGAGCTGGTGCAGGGCCAGCCCCTCTCCAAGGTGCTTCGCCGCGCGCAGCGGGCGGGCATGGGCTTCTTCCCGGAGAGCCTGGCGCTGCACGTGGCCAGCAAGCTGTGTGACGGCCTGGACTACGCGCACCGCCACGTGGGCGAAGACGGCGTCGAGATGGGCCTGGTCCACCGAGATGTCTCGCCCGACAACGTCCTCATCTCCTACGAGGGCGAGGTCAAGGTCATCGACTTCGGCATCGCCAAGGCCACCAGCGCCGTGGAGGCCAAGACGTCTCCAGGCACGCTCAAGGGCAAGTACCCCTACTTCGCTCCGGAGCAGGCGCAGGGGCGCCAGGACCTGGATGCCCGCACGGACGTGTACGCCGCGGGCGTCGTCCTCTACGAGATGGTCTGCGGCAAGCGCCCCTACGAGGGCGAGTTCGTCACCGTCCTGCCTCGCATCCTCCAGGGCGACTGTCTTCCGCCGTCGGCGGTGAACCCGTCGGTGACGCCGGACCTGGAGTCGGTCATCGCCCATGCGATGGCCGTGGACCGCGACGCGCGCTTCCAGACCGCCAAGGAGCTGAGCGCGTCACTCGTGGAGCTGCTCTACCGCGACAACCCGCGCTTCACCCCCGCGGTGCTGTCGCAGCTCATGGCCTACCTCTTCGCCGAGGAGCTCGCGGCGGAGGGCCGCAAGGCGGAGGTCACCCCTGCCTTCATGGAGCAGGTCGCCGCATGGCAATCGGGCGCGGGCTCGGCGGAGTCCTCCCAGTCCCGCGCGCGCCCGCTGCGTCCGTCCAGCCCCGGCCTTCGCTCCAAGCCCGGCAGCGACGGCGGCGCCAAGCCCCCCACCGACGGCACGCGCCGCACCTCTTCCGTGAGCAATCCGTCCCTGCGCCGCGTGACGAACTCGGGGAGCCTGCGCCGCGTGACGAACTCGGGCATGCCTCGCACCGAGGTCTCCAGCGCCGGCCGCAGGGTTCCCACCAGTGAGCGCCCCGGGCCTCCCGTGCCGGAGCTGCCCGAGGAGCCCGACACCGATTCGAACGACCTGGCCCAGACGATGGTGCCCACCGTCGTCCCCGCGGCCTTGGCCACGATGGCCACTCCCCGGGACACGCCCATGGAGAGCCCCGTCGTCACCGCCCAGTCCATGAAGACACAGCCCGTGTCCTCGGGCGTGGGGCACACGTACACGGGCACCGGCCACCGCACGACGGCCGACGAAGCACGCGAGACGCTGGCGAAGGAAGAGGCCGAGCAGCGCGCCCGGCAACAGAAGGCCGTGAAGACGATGAGCCTCTACGTCTTCGGCGCCGCCGCCGTCGCGCTGGTCATCGCGCTGCTCTACCACTTCCTCAAACCCGACACGCCCGACGCGGCCGGGGCCAACACCGCCACGCTGTGGGTCACCTCCACGCCCGCGGGCGCGAAGGTGAAGCTCAACAACCGCGATGTCGCCGGCAAGACGCCCCTCATGGTCGAGGGCATCCTCGTCGGAGAGGCCAACACCCTGGTGCTCACGCTGCCAGGACATCTCGCGTGGACGCGGCGCTTCACGCCCGCCTCCGTGATGTTGGAGCCCATGAAGGCGGAGCTCCAGCCCATGGCCCCGCCCGAGCCCCCAAGCCCTCCCCCCGTCGTCGTCGCGGCCACCACCACGGCAGCGGCCACCACCGCGCCCCCCGTCGAGGCCAAGGTCGAAGAAGCCGCCCCAGCGGAGGACGGAGGCGTCCTGACGCAGGCCAACACAGCGGACACCGCGAGCGCCGCCGAGCCAGGTGAAGACCCCGTCCCCCTGGTGGAACGAAACCCGCAGCTCAGCGCCGCGGAGCTCGAGTTCTACGAGGTGGACTACCCGACACGGCTCCTGGTGGCGCGCCCCATGTACAACGCGGCGCTCATCCCCGAGTACCTCACGGCCACCATCGACCTGAATCCCAACGTCGCGTACTCGGTCTGGACACAGGGCACTGCCTCGCTCGCCGAGGGCCGGGGCACCGCCTCCGGAACGCTGGCCTACTTCATCGAAGGAGATGGCCCCGCCGACGGCAGCTTCGGCCTGCTGAGCGCCTCCGCCCGGACCCTCAAGAACGCGCGCAAGCTGTACGTCTTCGCGGTGGACGAGACAGGGCCCGAGGACAACAGCGGCACCATCCAGGTCGTCATCCGCCAGTCCGCCTATGTTCCTCCGCGCTCGCTCACGTTCGATGCGCAGCAGCACGCGGTGCAACTCAAGCCCGACCAACAGGTGCTGCTGCGCGGCCTCAACCCGCGCGCCACGTACCTGTTCACCGTGCGGGATGACATGGCGGAGCTCCACCCGGGGGACAACGGCCGCGTGCGGCAGGTGCTGTGTGTCGAGCGGGGCACGTCGCCCGCGTCGGTCCGCGCCACGCACCGCATGCTCGAGACGGGCAAGCGATACCAAATCACCGGCGCCGAGGACCTGCGCTGCTTCTTCCCGGACACGAAGAAGGACGACAACCAGGGTGCGCTCGAGATGGACATCGTGGACACCACCTCGCTGTCCCGAAAAGAGCGCGCGGCCGCCCTCCGAGGCTCGCGCCGCTAGCAGCACCGAGCGCCCCCTCACGGACAGCCAGCCAGACGAGCCATCCGTCCCTGCTTGTTCCACGAGCCTCCGCCAGCACCTCTCGCCCGGAAGCCCGCCCCACGGGTGCCTCCGGGTGCCTAACCTTCCGCTGTCGCACCCTTTACGAACCCACCCTCCTGGCAGGGACAGGCGGGAGGGCGAGGCGATGACGGGTTCCCGCCGTAAGGGTCAACGAGGCCACGAAGGTCGGCGGCCGGCTCGACAAGGCGGGAAAGGCACGTGGGCGCGGCGCCGAGCAAGGGCACCGGGCCCACGAGTCTTTCCAGCACCCGTCTCGACTACCCGGCCTCCGGCGTACACGCGCGCATCAACGCCGCGAGCTCCACGTCCCCAGGCTGACCTCCCTGCTCCAGCGCCGCGATGACACCCTCGCGGTCCTCCGGGCCCTTGTTCTGGCTGAGCTTGAACTTGCCCTCCAGCCGCGTCACCCGCAGCTCGAAGGCGACAATACCTCCCAACAGCCGAGCCACCCGCTCCTCCGCCTGCTCCATCCGCCAGGCCGTCGCGTTGTCGGGCTCATAGCTCGCGGTGGACTCCCGGAGGATGCGCAGCGTCTCGTCGCGCGAGGTGACGACCTGGGGCCTCCCGTAGGCGTGGACGGTGGCGTAGTTCCACGTGGGCACCTGCTGCGTCGTCGCGTACCACCGGGGCGACACGTAGGCGTGAGGCCCCTGGAAGATGACCAGGGCGTCGCGCTCCGCGGAGAAGCCGCGCCACTGCGGGTTGGGCAGCGCCATGTGCGCCAGCAGCCGGACGTCCCCCGCCGCGTCTCGCTCCACGAGGAAGGGCAGGTGCGTGGCGAAGGGCGCGCCGTCCTCCCCCACTGTCACCAGCACCGCGAAGGAATGGCGGCTCATCAGCGAGAGGAGCCGCTGTGCGTCGCGCTCCTCGAAGTGGCGAGGGATGTACATGCCCCCTTGCGTCCCTCGAACGGGCCCCACAGTCAATCCAGGCCCCGAAACGACACGAGGCGCGGCGCCTCGAGTGGCACCGCGCCCCGCGTGAATCAACGCCGTGTCCCCGGACTCAGATGTCCAGGTTCTGCACGTCCAGCGCGTTGCGCTCGATGAACTCGCGGCGCGGCTCCACCGCCTCGCCCATCAGAAGCGAGAAGATTTCGTCGCTCTCCACCGCGTCCTCCACCCGCACCTGGAGCAGCGTGCGCGTGAGCGGATTCATCGTCGTGTCCCAGAGCTGCTCCGGGTTCATCTCGCCCAGACCCTTGTAGCGCTGCAGGCCCAGGCCCTTCTGAGCGTCCTTGCGGAGCGCGGCGTGGACCTCCTGCGCGGAGTACGCCGTCACGTACCCGCCATCCACCTTCACCTTGTACGGCGCATCCCCCAGCGCCTTGAAGGCATCGCGCAGCGACATCAGCTCCACGTACTCCGGCGACGACAGGAAGGCGTGGTCGAACACCGTCTGCCGCATGGAGCCGTTGACGTCCGTCTGGAACACCAGCTTCTTCGTCTGGTTCTCGGAGTCCACCGCCACCTCGTGCGACACGCGGCCCAGCACGTCCGGCATGCGCCGCTCGAACTCGTTGAGCGCGCCCTTCACCGCCGCCGCCAGCGCCACCTCGTCGCCCAGCATCTCCGCCGTCAGCCGAGCGCCCTGCACCACCGCGTCCACCACCCGCGCGTCGCGACGCTTCGCCTGCTTCTCCAGCCGCTCCTCGTACGCAATCACCTTCTCCAGGAGCACCTTCAGGTCCGCGCCGCCCACCTCGCCCGAGGGCGTCAGCACGCGGCCGTGCTCGGTGGCGATGCCCAGCAGGTACTCGTCGAGCGCGCGCTGGTCCTTGACGTACTTGTCCTTCTTGTTGCGCGTGACTTTGTAGAGCGGCGGCTGCGCGATGTAGAGGAAGCCCTTCTGCAAGAGCTCCGGCATCTGGCGGAAGAAGAACGTGAGCAGCAGCGTGCGGATGTGGCTGCCGTCCACGTCGGCGTCCGTCATCAGGATGATGCGGTGGTAGCGCGCCTTCTCCGGGTTGTAGTCCTCCGAGCCGATGCCCGTGCCCAGCGCGGTGATGAGCGTGACGATTTCGGCGCTGGTGAGCATCTTCTCGAAGCGCGCCTTCTCCACGTTCAGGATTTTTCCGCGCAAGGGGAGGATGGCCTGGTTGCGCCTGTCCCGGCCCTGCTTCGCGGAGCCACCTGCGGAGTCACCCTCGACGATGTAGAGCTCGCTCTCGTGCGGGTCGCGGCTCTGGCAGTCCGCCAGCTTTCCGGGGAGGCCGCCACCGTCCAGCACGCCCTTGCGGCGCACCGTCTCACGCGCCTTGCGCGCCGCGATGCGGGCCCGGCAGGCATCGCCAATCTTCGCGATGACCTTCTTGCCCACCATCGGCGTCTCTTCCAGGAAGGTGGCCAGCTGGTCGTTCACCATCTGCTCGACCAGGCCCTTCACCTCGCTGTTGCCCAGCTTCGTCTTCGTCTGCCCCTCGAACTGGGGGTTGGGCAGCTTCACGGAGATGACCGCGGACAGGCCTTCACGGGCGTCCTCACCCGTGGGCGTCTCCTTCAGGTCCTTCCAGATGCCGCTCTTCTCCGCGTAGCTGTTGAGCGTGCGCGTCAGCGCCGACTTGAAGCCGGACAGGTGGCTGCCACCCTCGTGGGTGTTGATGTTGTTGGCGAAGGTGTAGATGCGCTCGTCGTAGCCATCGTTCCACTGCATGGCCAGCTCCAGCGACACGCCGTCCTTCTCCACCGTGAAGGCGATGGGCTTGTCGTGCAGCACCGTCTTCGACTTGTTCAGGTACTCCACGAACGAGGAGATGCCGCCGTCGAACTTGAAGTCGTGCTCCTTGTTCGTGCGCTCGTCGCGGATGATGATGTGCAGTCCCGCGTTGAGGAACGCCAGCTCGCGCAGACGCTGGCTGAGCGTCTCGAAGTTGAAGTCCACCAGCTCCATCACCTGGGGGTCCGGCTTGAAGGCGATGACGGTGCCGCTCTTGTCGGTGGTGCCCACCACCTGCGGCGCCCCCTGGGCGACGCCCCGGGCGTAGGACTGCTCGTACACCTTGCCCGAGCGCTGGACGCGGACCTTGAACCACTCCGAGAGGAAGTTCACGCAGGTGACGCCCACGCCGTGCAAGCCGCCGGAGACCTTGTAGGCCCCATTGCCGAACTTGCTGCCCGCGTGCAGCTCCGTGAGGACCACCTCCAGCGTGTCCTTGCCCTTGAACTTGGGGTCCGGGTGCGGACCCACGGGGATGCCGCGCCCGTTGTCCATGACGCTCAGCGAGCCGTCCACGTGGATGACGACTTCGATGTCCGTGCAGTGACCCGCGAGGGCCTCGTCCACGGAGTTGTCGACGACCTCGTACACGAGCTTGTGAAGCCCGTAGGTCATCGTGTCGCCGATGTACATGCCAGGGCGCTTGCGGACCGCCTCCAGGCCCTCGAGCTTGGTGATGCTATCGGTCCCATATTCCACGGGCGGCGGAGCGACCGCGGCGCCGGCAGCGGGGGTCTTTTCCATGTGAAGCTGTCCTTGGGAAAAGGAGCCTTGCAACAGGGCTGTGCCTACCACCTCAAGGCACACTGAACAAGAGTAACGAGCCCTCGCAAAGCTGCGTAAATATTCGTGAAAATCGCTTGGCCGCCCCCTCGGACGGCAGCGCCCGGAAACCGGGAGGTCAAGCGTCGAAACGCGGTGGAGGAAGGCGGTCCTCCAGCGCTGAGATCAGCTCTTCGAAAACAGCCTTGCGGGCAAAGAGATGCCGGGTGACGAGCACCCGCCCTTCCTCCTTCAAGAACAGACCCAGCACGTCTCCCCTCCTGCCAAGCCGGCGCACCGAATCAATCTGGCCCCAGTGCAAATCCAGCTCGCGGGAGCTGAAGGGCCGGGCCACGCGGACCCCTCTGACATCCAGGGTGACCCCCCAGCCGGAGCGGGGCCGCAGCCGGTGGAGGGCGACGAGGAAGGCGAACATCAGCCCCGCGGAGACTCCCGCGCGGGCCATGTCCTGGACGCCGCCCCCGTCGCGGGCGTTGGCCAGGGCCCAGGCCGTCAGGACCGCCAGGACACAGGCCCCCAGGAAGAGGGCGATGCGCGTGGCGCGGGGGTCGAAGGCGAAGAAGCGCGGGCTGCTCATGCGTGAGGGCGCACCCTAACCCTCCTGGGCGGCGGACGCGCGGTTTTGAGCACGCCGTTGTTCGCCTCCCGGCGGGGCCCGCCTACGCTGTGGGCAGCCCATGACCGATGCCGAACTGAACGACCGCCTGCGCACCAACGTCATCGCCTTCAAACACCTGCAGCGCGAGCGCGGCCTGCTCCACCACTGGAGCGCCCCCGGCCTGGACGCCTTCTGCCTCCCCGAGCACCCCACGGAGTCCCACTTCCAGCAGGCCTACTTCGCCTCTCCCCAGGCGCTCGCCCAGGGGCTGCCGGCGATGGAGGCGTACTTCCGGGGCCAGGGCATCCCCGCATGGAGCGTGAACGTCATGCCCGGGGACGACGAGGGCGGCCGCATCCTGGGCGCCGCCGGCTACCGCCCCGAAAGCCGGATACCGGCCATGGGCCTCGCCCTGGCGGACGTCCCGGACGACCCGCCCACCTTCCCCCTGGTGGAGACGCCCCTCCAGGACGAGATGGTGGAGCTCAACACCCGCGTCTGGGGGAAGTGGGAGGACATCCTCACCGTCTGGCAGCGGCCGCCCGCCCTGCCCGTGCGCACGCTGGTGGCGCGCGAGGCGGGCGTGGCCCTGGCGTGCGGCTTCACCCTGGACGTGGGCGACACCGCGGGGGTGTACATGGTCGTCACCGCGCCCGAGGCCCGGGGCCGCGGACTGGCGTCGGAGGTGATGCGGGGGCTGCTCGCGGGCGCCCGCGAGCGCGGCCTCCAGGCCTCCGTGCTCCAGGCCACCGAGCAGGGCCGGAGCGTGTACCGCAAGCTGGGCTACCGGGAGCTGGGCGACTGGGTGGGTTGGCTCCAGCGCGCGGGGTAGGCGCACCGGGGCCTGGGCGCCCTCAGCGGAGCGCCTCCAGTTCCTCCAGCGCCGCCAGCACCTGGGAGGGCTGCCGGGCCTCGTCCAGGCGCTCCGCCAGCCCTCGCGCCGCCAGCCGGGCCACGTGGGCCATGCGGATGAGGCGCGCGCGGCCGCGCTCTCCGTCCACCGCCGCCACCACCAGCCGCAGCGGCCGGCCGTCCGGCGTGTCCACCTTCAACCCCTTGGCCAACGTCACCAACGCCACCACCGACGGCACTCCGGGCAAGAAGACGTGAGGGACCGCCACCCCGCCCCCCACCGAGCACGAGGACAGGTCATCCAACTGGCTCAAGCCCTCCACCAGCCGCGCCGTGTCCACGCCCGGCAGGGCCGCCGCCAGCCGGCCCGCCACCACGTCCAGCAAGTCCTCCCAGCCGCCACAGGAGACCTGGAGCACCACGCGCTCGGGGGCCACCAGCGGCGCGAGCGCCGGCACCGGCCCGTCCCCGTGGCCGCCGCGCACCGGGAACTCCGCGTCCAGGAACTCGCGCACCCGGGCGAGCTGCGCGCCCGTCAGCCGCCGGCGCGCCAGCTCCAGGAAGAGCGTGCCGGAGCCCGGCACGTCCTCCAGGTACTCGGCGACATAGGGGCTCACCCGGTTCGCCACGTCCATCAGCAGCGCGGGCGGCACGTCCAGCTCGCGCGCGATGGCCGTCAGCCGCTCCACCGTGGGCGGCGCGTCCACGCCGTTCTCCACCCGGCTCAAGTACGCGCTCGACACGCCGATGCGGCGGGCCAGGTCCCGCAGGGACAGCCCCGCGTCCACCCGCAACAGCCGCAGTGTGGCCCCCAGGTGCATGACGTTCAGCTCCTCGTCGCCACCGCCGGAGCCACCGGCTCGGCCTCGGTCGCGGACACGGCCTCCACCACGGGCTCGGGCTCATGCACCACCAGCAGCGAGCCCGGCGCGTCGCGGACGATGCGCTCGCGATGCAGGCCGAACAGACGGTCCTCCAGGCCCCACTGCACGCCCATGCCCACCACCACCAGGTCATAGCCGCCCTGACGGACCTCCTCGAGCGCGGCGTCCTCGGGCGTCTCACTGCGCACGACCTTCAGCCGCACGCCCGGCCCCTCCGCGGAGGGGAACAGCTCCTCCACCTGCGCCCGCGCGTTGTTGCCCTCGCGCGACGTCACGTGCAGCACGGTGATTTCCGCGCCCGCGTGCTTCATCAACCGGCGCGCCAGCTTCAGCGCCGCCCGGTCATGCCGGCTGCCGATGAAGGGCACCAGCACGCGCTTCACGTCCGCCAGGCCCCGGTCCACCAGCACCGCCACGGTGCCGGACGCGGCGCTCATCACCTCGTGCACCGTGCCGCCCAGCACCGTCTGGCTGAACAGCGGCTTGTGCCAGCCCAGCAGCACCAGGTCCGCGCGCTTCGCCTGCGCCGTGCGGCAGATGTCCTGCGCGGGCTCCGTCGACACGAAGGACAACGGCCGCACCGACAATCCCAGCTTCGCCGCCCGGCCCAACAGCGGCGCGAGCACCCCGTCTCCCTCCGGCTCGACCTCCGGGGCCAGGGCTTCCGCCTCCGTGCCGCGCAGCGACACCCGCTCCGGATGCACCAGGTGCAGGGCGTGGAGCTGCGAGGTCTCCGGCCCCGCCGACAGCGCCTTGGCCAGGCTGGCCATGCCCGGCCCCGCCTGCTGGTGGGAGATGCACATCAGCATCGAGTAGGGCGCCGCCGAGCCCTGCGCGGGCGGAGGATCCAACGTCACCCGGTCCAGCGCCAGCTCCTCCGTCGGATAGAACCACCGCAGGAGCGGCGTGGTCATGAACGTCGTCACCAGCGCCATCAGCACCATCATCGTGAAGAGCGTGGGCGAGATGACGCCCAGGTCCAGGCCCAGGTTGAGGACGATGAGCTCCATCAACCCGCGCGTGTTCATCAGGACACCCACGGCGCCCGCCTCGCGCCAGCGCATGCCCGTCAGCCGCGCCGCCACCGCGCTGCCGCCGAACTTGCCCACGCATGCCAGCAGGATGATGACCCCGCACGTCAGCCACGCCTCGGGCGTGTTGAGCAGGCCAATCTGCGTGCGCAGGCCGCTGAAGGCGAAGAACACGGGCAGGAGCAACACCACCGCCACGTCCTCCAGCTTCTCCGCCAGCGCCTCGGCGAGCCCGCCCTCCTTGGGGATGACCGCGCCGAAGAGGAAGGCCCCGAAGAGGGCGTGGATGCCGATGAGCTCCGTCGCCCACGCGGACGCGAGCAGCAAGAGCAGCGTGCCGGCCACCACGTTCTGCGTCAGGCCCTCGCGGCTCGCCACGCGGGCGCCCAGCCGCGCGAGGAACGGCCGCACCGCCAGCAGCATGAAGGCGATGTAGCCCATGGCGAGCAGCGTGGTGATGCCCGCCTGCATCAGGTCCGAGGCCCGGACGATGGACACCACGAAGGCCAGCAGACACCACGCCGTGACGTCATCCACCGCCGCGCACGTAATCGCGATGGCGCCCACGCGCGACTGCAACAGCCCCCGCTCCGTGAGGATGCGCGCGAGCACCGGGAACGCGGTGATGCTCATCGACACGCCCATGAAGAGCACGAACGAGGAGAACGGAACGCTCGGGTCCGACAAGTCCTTGTAGAGCCAGAGCGCCGCCGCCGCCGCGCCCAGCGCGAAGGGCACCACGATGCTCGTGTGGCTGATGGCCACCGACGCGTGGCCGCGCCCCTTCAAGAGCCTCGGGTCCAGCTCCAACCCGATGAGGAACATGAAGAGCACCAGCCCCACCTGGCTGAGCATCGTCAGCGCCGGCATCGAGTTCGCGGGGAACAGCGCATGCATCACGTCCGGCGCCAGCCACCCCAGCAGCGACGGGCCAAGCACGATGCCCGCCACCACCTCCGCGATGACCAGCGGTTGCCCCAGCCAACGCGTCCCACGTCCTATCAGCCGAGACACGCCGATAATGACGATGAGCTGCACCAGCAGCAGCGTGAGCGCATTGGCGTGCATCCATACCTCCCCGTCGATGACGTACGTGTTAAGTGGGCACTTACCAGCCCCCATCGCGAGGCGTCAAACATCCATTGCGCCCGCCTGCCCGCCCACCGCGTGCGTGTTGGAGACCCGGCAGAGCGGGTGCGTGCTCACTCCGCCTGGTGTTTGCGGATGGCGTCCAGCAGCGTGTCCACGTCCACGGGTTTGCGCAGATGTCCACACGCGCCAATCTCCTCGGCCACCTGCCGCGCGTTGGCGGACGCGGAGAAGACGAGCAAGGGGATGTCACGCCACGCGGGCACCTGGCGCATGGCGCGCGCGAAGCCCGCGCCGTCCATCACCGGCATCATCATGTCCAACAGCACCAACCCCGGCAGCTCGCGCGACGCCCCCAGCACATCGAGCGCGTGCTTGCCATTGCTCGCTCCCACGACTTCATAGCCCGCGTCGCGCAGCACTTCCTCCAGGGCCTCGCGCAGGTCCGCGTCGTCGTCCACCACCAGCAGCGGCCCAGTCACGCACGCACCTCGCTCTCTCGCCCAAGGCCCTCGGACTCACACCCGGGCCCCGGAGCCTACCGCGAGCCCCCCGCCGCGATGACAGCCCGTCGTCCACGGGATTGCCCGGGCCTCCCCGCTCGGGCATCGCGATGTTGAGCACTCGCCACTTCCCGCGCCGGGCGCGCACCGCCCTCGCCCATCCGCTGTCACCGACTCCAATCCGTTGACATGGCCCGTGGACGAACGCGGCCTCACCCTGGAGCACGAGAGACGCGGTGCCGGGTGTCGCGCACCGGGCGCCAGGGAAAATCGCCGCGTCCTCCAAAAATCCGCGCGGGGTCCTTCGTCGTAGTCCGCCCCAGCCGGGTTTCAGGGGGCACCCGGCGCACACTTCTCGACCGCCTCTCCGGATGGACTCATGACCGACGCACTCTCCCGCCGGGCCGCGCTGCGGACCGCCGCGGGCCTGGGGCTGACGGCGGGCCTGCTCACACGCGGCTCACCGGCTCACGCCCGGTTCGCGCCCACCGACGTGGACGCGCTCAAGGCGCTGCTCATCGTCGAACGCAACGCCATCAAGACCTACCAGGCGGGCATCGCCGTGCTCGCCGCCGCCCCCAGCACCGACCCGCTCCTGCGCTTCCGGGGCATCATCCAGGCCATTGCCCAGCACTTCATGGCGCAGCACTCGGACCACGCCGCGAAGCTGGCGCTGTTCATCACCCGGCAGGGCGGCGCCGACGACGTGGGCGACGGCACCGCGCAAATCCCCGCCGACTTCGTGCCCGGCATCCAGAACGTCATCGACCTGGCCACCAACGCGGAGAAGGCGGCCGCCATCGCCTACACGGACACGCAGAAGACCCTCAACGCGACGGACAACGCGGAGCTCGCCGCCGCCATCGGCGCGGTGGAGTCCCAACACTTCGTCGTCCTCAACCTGGCCGCCCGCGGCTTCGTCACCCCCGCCGCGTCCACCGTGAACCAACCCGCGGACGCGCTTGCGTCCGTGGCCGCCCGGTTCGTGCCCACCAGCTTCGCCATCACCATCGATGGCTCGCCCGGGCTCGACGACGAAACCCTCCTACCCCCCTACGACGTGACGAAGTGATGGAGACCTCGACCATGCCCCCCTCGCCTCCGTCCGACGTCCCGCTCGAGCGCCGCCGGCTCCTGCGGGGACTCGCCGCCCTGGCCACCCTCTCCACGCTCGCGGGCTGCAAGAAGCTCGACGAGGGCGCCCAGGTCTACGGCAACCCCATCGACCGGGCCCGGGAGGCCAGCGCGCTCAACACGCTGCTCTCCGTCGAGTACGAGTTCGTCGACGGCTACCAACAAGCCATCCTCCTGCTCACCGCCGGACGCGATGACACCTCGCTCCCCTCGCAGCAGCGGGACCTGGCGTCGCTCGCGCTCGCCATCGCCCAGGCGTTCCTGGAGGACCATGAAGCCCACGCGGACCTGCTCGTCGCGATGGTGACGAACCTGGGCGCCGTCCCCCTGCGCGTGGACCAGGCGCCCTTCATCCCGCCCCCCATGTTCAAGCCCACCATCGGCAACACCCTCAAGCTGGCCGCCAACGAGGAGCGCCGAGGCACCATCGCCTACAACCGCGTGCTCAAGGGACTCAACACGCCCAGCACCCGCTTCGCCCTCGCCTCCATCGAAGGCGTCCAGGCGCAGCACTTCATGGTGCTCAAGGCCCTCATCGACGCGCTGGTGGACACGACCTCCACCTTCGACGCGCGGCAGGCCGTGCCCGCGCCCTTCATCTCCTCCACCGTGAGCCTGGGCGGCGGCAACGGGCTCCAGGACGTGCCCGACCTCGCCGTGAACAACCCGGGCTGACACGCGTCTCTCACCGGCCGCGGCGGGCCCTCCCTCCCGCCGCGTCCGCTACCGCCAGGACAGCTCGTACTCGCTCTCCAACAACGCCACCTGCCGCCCCCGCACCTTCACGTCCCGAGCCCCCACCGCCTCCAGCGCCCCGCGCAACACCCCCACGTGGTACACGGCCGGCATGAAGTCGCGCCGCATCACGAAGCGCGCGCTGCGCTCCCCCGTCCACAGCGGGTAGCGCTCCCCGTAGCTCACCGCCATGCGGTACGAGTCCGCCATCGCATCCACCAGCAGCCGGGGACTGCCCGTGGTCTCCGCCAAGAGCTCGCGGCCGAACAGCGATGACAGGAAGTCCACCGACGCCTGCTCGCCCATGCGCAGCAGCACCTCGTCGAAGCCCCGGGAGCCCGGGCCCAACAACCGCGCCGCCGTGGACACCATCCGCAGGTAGCGAGACACCGGGTACAGGTGGAAGGGATTGATTTCCCACACCCCCGCCACACCCTTGCACCGCGCCACCGCGCCTTCTCCTCCCAGGCACGCGATGACGTGCAGCGCCCCCTGGAAGAACATGCCCCGCGCCTGGTCATCCTCCGTCGCCGCCAGGCGCCGCTGCTCCAACTCCCACGCCGCGCCACCGCCGCTGACTTCCGTGCCCACGTACATGGTCGTCTCCCCGAGGGGACTCGTGCTGCCTCGGCCCAGGGGACACACCCAGCCCCCTCCTTGAATTACAGAGCTAGCTGGACTCCCCCCACTTCCTAGTTGCCAACCCTCTCATATTTTTCCACCCTTGTCGAAGGGTTCGAGCCGACCCCGGAAATGGGGCAAGGCAGCGTTCAGCACCGGAAGCCCCTGGATTCTGGACACTTTTCTCCCGAGGGGCCCGCCTCGGGAGCGGAGGACGTCCTGGGTGCGGGCTGTCAGCGGGAGGTGAGGGAGGACTCGGCGGCGGAGAGCCCCGCACCGGGTTCAAAGCGGTGGCCGGAGGCGAGCAGGGCCCGCTCCACGGCCCCCACGGTGGCCAGCACATCCGAGGGGCTCACCCGGTTCATGTGGCCCACGCGGAAGTAGCGCGCCTTGAGGTCCGGGTGGAGTCCGCCGGCCACCACCACGCCCTCCTGCTTCACGCGCCCCACCAGCGACGCGTCCACGCCCTCCGGGTAGTAGACGGCGCTCAGCATGTTCGCCGTCACGGCCTCGGACACCGGCACCATGCGCAGCCCCAACGCGGCCCAGGCGGAGCGGAAGGAGCGCGCCAGGCGCTGATGGCGGGCGAAGCGGGCCTCCAGCCCCTCCGCGAGAATCAGCCCCAGGCTCACGTCCAGCGCGTGGACCAGGTTGACGGGAGGCGTGGCGAAGTACGCGGGCTTGCCCGCCTCATAGG
This sequence comes from Myxococcus stipitatus, assembly GCF_037414475.1. The sequence continues at coordinate 4,217,163 of NZ_CP147913.1, forward strand.
CCTCCATGATGGGGAGCCACTCCGCGAAGTCGCAGTAGACGCTGGCCACGGGCGCGCGCCGGTTGCGCCACAGCTCCATCGCCCGAGGCCCCACGGTGAGCAGCGCCAATCCCGGCGGCACCCCCACCGCCTTCTGGCTGGCCGTCAGGTACACGTCCGCGCCCCACGCGTCCTGGTGGAACACCTCGCCCGCGGTGGCGCACACGCCGTCCACCACCGACACGGCGCCGAACTCGCGCGCCAGGCGGGACAAGGACTCCACGGGCGCGAGCACCCCGGTGGACGTGTCTACGTGGGTGATGGTCATCACCTTGAAGCCGCCGCGCTCCAGGTGGCCCTTCACCTCTTCGACGGAGGGCACGTCCCCCGGCGCGGCGCGCACGTGCGTCACCCTGGCGCCGTGGCGCTCGAGGATTTTCGCCATCCGGTCACTGAAGTAGCCCGTATTCACCACGAGGGCCGCGTCACCGGGCTCGACGAGGTTGGCGACGGCCAGCTCCATGGCCAGCGTGCCGGAGCCGGAGACGACGAAGGGCTGCGCGCTGGGGGCGAGGCACACCTCGCGCAGGCGCTTGAGCGCCCGTCCGAAGATGGCGATGAAGGCGGGGTCCGTGTGCCCGAGAGTGGGAGACCCCAGCGCTTGAAGCACCTCCTGCTCGAACTCCACGGGCCCCGGAATCATCAGCAGGTCTCTCACGGCGTCACCACTCCTCGCGTGGCGCCGGCCCGGCGTGGGCCCTGAGCGCGTCACGCGTCACGCCGGGCACTGTACATCCCTGGGCTCACAGCCTCTCGAGCAGCTCGCGCAGGATGGAGAACCCCTGACGGAAATCCGCCAGATGGGCCTGCTCGTTGGGCGCGTGGTAGTACTTCATCTCGCCGAAGCCGGTGATTTGAACGTCGCAGCCCTGACGTTGCAGGTCCCTCACCAGCGGCAGCGAGCCGGTGAGCGAGAAGGGCTGCGCGTCCACGCCGCGCACGGCCTTCATCGCGTCCTTCAGCGCCTGGAGCCCCTGGGAGTCCAGACGACAGGCGATGCCCTCCGTGCCCGAGGCCGGGAAGCGGAACGACAGCGTGCCGCGCTTGCCGTCGGCCGTGCGGACGCGAGGGAACCCCGCGGGCACGTCGCCGCGCTCCAGCCGCGCGTCCAGCTCCCGCACGAAGTCCTCCGTGGCCCGCCGCACCTCGGCCAGGTCATGGAAGGGCGTCAGGCGGATGTCGCCGCGCAGCGTGACGTCCGCGGGAATCTTCGTCTCCTTCGTGTTCGCGGCCTCCACCACGGTGGCCTTGAGGCTGGAGGACGCCAGGAAGCCCCAGCGCTTCTCGTCGTCGGAAGGCGGGTAGCGCGCGTGGAACCAGCGGGCCAGCTCCAGCGACGCGGCCATGGCCAGCTCCAGCGCGTTGACGCAGTTCTGCGGCATGCCCGAGTGCCCTCCCACGCCGGTGACCTTCAGCTCCCACTGGCTGATGCCGGCGGTGCCCAGCGTGGGCCCGAAGTTGGCGCTGTCCAGCCAGTACACCGGCTGCCCGGCCAGGTCCTTGAGCCGCCCCTGCTCCGCGACGTAGCCCAGGCCCAGGCCCGGCAGGTCCGTGGACTCCTCGTTGGCGATGAGCACCACCTTCAGCGTGCGGCGCGGACGCTGGCCCGTCTCCGCCAGCTGCGCCAGCAGGTCCGTCGCCACCGCGACATGACCCAGGCAGTCGGTGACGCCGCGGCCGTAGAGCAGCCCGTCCGGGCCTTCCCACAGCTTGAAGGGGTCGTGCTCCCAGCCCTCCGCCTGCCGGTCGGCGGGGACCACGTCGAAGTGCGCGCCCACGAAGCCCAGCGCGCCCTCGCCCGTGCCCTTCACGGTGAGCACCAGGCTGGGGCGGGACTCGTTGCCGGGCGAGGCCAGGGACTCCGCGTGGATGAAGCCGCTGGCGATGTGCGGCGCCAACGTGTCCAGCACCACCTGGGCGGCGAGCCGCTCCTCGGGCACCAGCCCCGCGGAGGGGTTGTTCTGCAGCTTGGGCGTCAGGGCGATGAGACGCCGGAGGACATCCAGGAAACGGTCTTCACGCAGGGAGAGCGCGGTCATGGGCGCGCGATTGGAGCCCAGGTGCTCCCCGCACGGAAATGAAAACGACGACGCCGGGGCGTGAGGAGCGCCCCGGCGCCGGGTACCACGACATCAAGAAGCCACCGCGACCCGCGGGCTTTGCTTCAGCGGTAGGTCAGCGCCTGCGAATCCATGCGGGCCACCTGGCCGGCCGTGAACGAGTTCATGCAGGAGTCGTCGGTGTAGTCCATGAAGTTGGTGATGGGGTCGTTGCCAGCGGCGGAGCAGGTGTTGCGGCCCGTCGGGCAGCCGAAGGCGGCGGAGGCCTCGGCCGGCGTGTCGCTGACGGAGTCACCCGGGTTGGCGCAGCCGCCCTGGAACGTGTGGTACAGGCCCAGCCAGTGGCCGACCTCGTGCGTGCCCGTGTCGCCCAGGTTGTACGGAGCGGAGCTGCCGCCCGGCACGCTGGAGTGCAGAATCACGACGCCGTCCATGATGGGGTCGCTGGTGTAGCTGGAGGGGAACGTCGCCCAGCCCAAGAGGCCGCCGCTCGGGGCCGCGGAGTAGAGGTTCAGCGCGTTCTTGCCGCCCTTGCGCAGCGCCGTCTTCACCGCGCGCTCCGTCGTCGCGTTGCCGATGCCCGTGAACCAGGTGGCGTTCGTCGTGCGCGTCGTCGCCGTCAGCGTGAACTTGAACGGGGTGTTCGCGTACGCCGCGTTCAGCACGTTCATCTGGTTGGTGATCATGGCCGTGGTGAGGTCACCGTTCGCCACGCCCGTGCCCTTGTTGATGACATGGAAGTAGACGGGGATGGTCACCGAGCCATTGGGACGCGCGGACGCGGACAGCACGCGCTCCTGCGCATAGCGGCGCTCCATGTCCGCCATCTCCTCGTGGGTCGGATTCACGCGGCAACCCCGGGCCTCGAGAACCTGCTGCGTGGGCTGCTCCTCGCCCGCGGGAGGCTTCGCGTCACCCGACTCCGGGGCGTTGTTTGCACAGCCGGACAGCGCAACCAGGGCACCGACGACCACGGCGAAACGACCGCTGCGACGCACGACACTGGACATTCCCGACTCCTCGGAAAATGCGGGGGAAGCACGATATTCCTGAATGATTCCCCTTACGTCAAACGGGTCACGGAAACCCCGGCCCGAAGTGGGGGGCGACCTCGGAGGGAGCGGCCCCCGTCAGCGGTAGGTCAGCGCCATCGCGTCCATGCGCGCCGCCTGCCCCGGCGTGAACGCGTTCATGCAGGCGTCGTCGGTGTAGTCCATGAAGTTGTAGATGGGGTCCACGCCCTGGCCAGGACAGGTGTCGCGGCCAAGGGGACAGCCGGCGGCGGCGGTGGCCTCCGGGGCCGTGTCGCTGACGGCGTCACCCGGGCTCACGCAGCCACCCTGGAACGTGTGGTACAGGCCCAGCCAGTGGCCGACTTCGTGCGTGGCCGTGTCGCCCTGATTGAAGGGCGCGGCGGTGCCCCCGGGGACGGTGGTGTACAGGAGGGCCACGCCATCCAGCTTGGGGTTGCTGGCGTAGTCGGCGGGGAACGTCGCATAGCCCAGCAGGTTGTTCTTCAGGTTCGCGGTGTAGAGGTTCAACGCGTTCTTGCCGCCCTCACGCAGGGCGATTTTGACGGCGGCGCCGAAGTCATCGAATGCGATGCGGTCCGTCGTGCGGGTCGTCTTCGTCAGCGTGAACTTGAATGGCGTGTTCGCGTACGCCGCGTTCAGCACCGCCATCTGGTCGGCAATCATCCTCGCGGTGAGGTCGCCGTTCGCCACGCCCGTGCCCTTGTTGATGACGTGGAAGTAGACAGGGATGTCCACCGAGCCGTTGGGCCGCGCGGACGCGGACACCACCCGCTCCTGCTGGAAGCGGCGCTCCAGGTCCGCCATCTCCTCGGGGGAGGGGTTCACTCCACAACCGCGGTCCTTCAGCCCCCGCGCCGTGGGCGCCTCTTCACCGACGGATGGCGAGCCCTCTTCCGGTGTCCCCGGGGCGCCGCTGGAACAACCCGACAGGACTCCGAGGGCAATGACGACTCCGGCGAAACGACGGCTTCGACCGCGGGTGCTTTGGACCATTTCCAGACCCCCATGAGCAGACAAAGGGGGCCATTATTCAGACTCGCGTTGGAATCACCAAACGCGCTCCGGGGACAGCACGGGAGTTATCCAGGGAGTTCCCCCTCAGCCGAACGAGGGCATCCAGGAGGTGCACGACATTGTGTACTCCCCGGCATGACGTGCAAGGCGTTGCACAGTGGGGACTGCACAGGGGAGCGCCTGTCGAGGAATAAGCAAGGGGCATGCTCCTTGCTCACCCCGCATGTGGGCCGGAACGAAGGCACACCCAGAACGAGGAGCGAGTGAACTCAACCCTGAAGACAGACAGCAAGCACCTGGAAGACATGCATCCGCATCAGCGCCACACGATGGCCGGAAGTCTCTGCGTGGGCCTCTTGCTGCTCGCGGGCTGTGACACGGGAAACAAGTCCGAGCCGGGCCCCCAGGGGGAGAGGGGGCCGGCTGGAGAGCGAGGGCCCCAAGGAGAACCCGGCCCTCCCGGCGAGACGAAGAATGTCGCGCCCTGCGACGGCTGGGTCTACGTGGACGCGAAGGGGACCGTGGTCGCGCCCGTCTGCGTGCCCTACCTCATCGATGCGCAAGGACATACCTGGGCCGTGAACAAGGAGACGGGCCAGCCCACCTTCGAAGGGACAGACCCGAGCCATCTCCTGCGCCTCGACGACCTGGCGTCCCTCGTGAACTTCGAGACGAACGACTGCACGGGAACACCGTACATGACGTTTGCCATGGCGCCGCGGATGCCCTTTCCCGTGAAGGGCAAGTACCACGTGCGCCGGGATACGGATGCCTGGGAGACGCGGACCTTCCGCTCGAGCTGGGCGGATGACGGCTCGTGCCACACCTTCCCGAGCGGGCCTCCCTCGATGGAGACAGGGGGCTTCATCCTGAGGACGGACGTCGAGCTCACGCCCCCCGCTGGATTCCAGGGCCCCCTCCACATGGAACAGCGTCGCTGAACCTTCGCGAAGGGCACATGGACTCCGGGCGGCCACTTCGGCTCGGAGTCCGTGAGGGATGCAGCGCTCACTCCGTGGTCGGCACCGGCGGTGTCGACGTGGGCGCGCTCGGCGGCTCCACGCGCTTGACCTTGCCCATCTGGTCCAGGTCCTTGCGGTTGTCCAAGGAGAAGCGCACCAGCGCGCGCAGGATGCGGTTGCGCTTCACGTTGCCCAACACCTCGCGCAGGTCCTCGTAGATGGTCGGGTCGGTGATGAGCCCGCCCACGGTGCCCTCGCCCTTGGCCACCGTGGCCGTGATTTTCTTCAGGTCCGCCGCCGCGCTGCCCAGGTCCGCGAACATGCCTCGCGCGTCCCCATACACCAGCTGGTGCACCGCGCCGTTCTCGCTCTTCTTCGCGTCTTCAATCAGCCCCGCCAACTGCCCCGCCGCCTCCCCCAGCTCGCGCAACGCCGTGGCCCCTTCGTCCCCGTAGATGAGCGCGTGCGCGGTGCCATCTCCCGTGCGGACCTCCGCGAGCAGCGCCTCCAGGTGCCCCACCGCGCCGTCCACGCGGTGCGCCGCGCGCGACGCGTTCATCACCAGCCCCCGCACCTCGCGCCCCGCGTCCTTGTCGTAGATGAGCGCGTGCAGCACGCCGCTCCCTTTCTCCACCTCCTCCAACACCGCGCGCAGCGACGCGAGCCCCCGATGCACGTCGCTGATCATCCGCGGGTCCCCGAACGACTGCACCGTCTTGAGCAGCGACTCACTGATGGCCACCGAGTTGTCCATCACCTTGCTCGCGCCGCTGAGCAGGCTGGAGATGTCGCCTCCGGAGACGGCCGACAGCTCGCCCCCCGGCTCCAACGGTGGCGCCGTGGGCGTCCCCAACGAGATATCCACGGCCTTGTCCCCCAGCACGCCCATGCTGGTGAGCTGCGCGGTGGAGTCCTTCTTCACGCGGTCCTGATATCGCGCGGAGACCCGCAGCTGCACCTCCAGCCGAGGGTCCTGAGGGTCCTCGGAGAAGAAGATGCCCGTCACCTTCCCCACCTCCAGGCCGCCCAGCCACACCGGGGACTTGTCGCTCAGCCCCTGCACGTTGGGCAGGTACACCCGGTAGGTCACCTGCCGCTGGAACAGCCTCGACTCCTGGCCGATGAAGAACACCACCACACCCGCCACCACCAGGCCCAGCGCCACGAACAGGCCCGTGCGAATCGCCAGCCGCCGCTCGTTCGAGGTGGAGGTGAAGAGACTCATGACACGGCTCCCGGCTCCAGCTCCACCCGGCGCGCGTCGAGGAACGCCCGCACCTCCGGAACCGTGGAGCGGCGGAACTCCTCGCGGGTCCCCACCTGGACGATTCTCCGCTCGGCCAGCATCGCCATCCGGTCCCCCACCGAGAACGCACTCACCAGGTCATGCGTCACGACGATGGAGGTGCTGCCCAGCTTCGTCTTCATCGAGTTGATCATCGCGTTGATGGACTGAGTGGTGACCGGGTCCAACCCCGTGGTGGGCTCGTCCCAGAGGATGACCTCCGGATTGGTGGCGATGGCCCGCGCCAACCCCACCCGCTTCTTCATGCCGCCCGACAAATCCGCGGGCATCAGCTGCTCCGTGCCGGGCAGGTTCACCAACGCCAGCTTCTCCGCCACGCGCTCGCGCACCTCGTCCACGGACATGTCCGGGAAGTGCTCACGCAGCGGATACGCCACGTTCTCCCCCACGCACAGCGAGTCGAACAGCGCCGCGCCCTGGAACACCATGGCCACGTTGCGGCGCACCGGAATGAAGTCCTCCTCCGAGAAGCCCGTCAGGTCGTGGCCCTGGAAGACGATGCGTCCAGCGTCCGGCCGCTGCAACCCGATGAGGCACTTGAGCAGCACGCTCTTCCCCGTCCCCGAGCCGCCCAGCACCACCAGCGTCTCCCCCGCGCGCACCTCCAGGTCCAGGTCGTCATACACACGCTTGGAGCCAAAGGCCTTGCGCAGGTGCTCGAAGTGGATGAGCCGCTCTCCGGGCGTGGGCCGGTGGAACTCGAAACCCGGTGCTTCTCTGCGGCGAAAGAGGGGCATGGCGCGTCACAGGTACAGCGTCACCTTGGTGATGAAGAAGTCCGCCAGACACACCGCCACGGAAGTAATCGCCACCGTCTGCGTGGTGGCGCGCCCCACGCCCTCCGTCCCTCCCTCCACCGTCATGCCCTTGAAGCAGCCCACCAGGCCGATGATGAGTCCGAACACCGCGCCCTTGAACACACCGGACACGAAGTCCTGCATCAGCACCGAATCCAGCGCGCCTCGGAAGAACAGGTTCAACGAGATGGCGTACTGCGTGTTCACCACCACCGCGCCCGCCACCAGGCCCACCACGTCCGCGAACACCGTGAGCACCGGCATCACCACCAGACACGCCAGCACCCGCGGCACCACCAGCTTGCGCAGCGGGTCCGCGCCCAGCGCGCGGATGGCGTCCACCTGCTCCGTCACCGTCATGGAGCCCAGCTCCGCCGCCATGCCGCTGCCCAACCGCGCGCCCACCGTCAGCGCCGTCAGCACGGGCGCCAGCTCCCGGAACAGGGTGAGCACCACCACGCGGCCCACCGTGTACTGCACACCGAAGCGCGCCAGGAAGTAGCCGAACTGGAGCGAGATGACCAAGCCCGCGAACGTCGCCGTCAACAGCGCGATGGGCAGCGAGCGCACGCCCAGCGACTCGACATGAAAGACAAACGCGCTGACGTTGTACGGAGGCCTCACCGCGCGGCTGAGCACCTGCCCCGTCATCACCGCCAACGCCCCCAAGGACTCCAGATGATATCGGGCCCGCTCCACCAACCCGTGGCGCTCTCTGGACGCCATCACCGTCGCCCCTGCCTCCACCGAAGGGCTCATCCCACGCGCTCCGACTTGAACCCCGACAGCAACGCGTCGAAGTCCGGCATCCGCTCCTGGGCCATTCCAGGCGGCGCCACGTAGGTGAAGTCGAAGACGCAGTTGTCCTTCTTCAACACCACCAACTCCAACTCCACCGGCACGCCATCCATCTTCGCCAGATAGCGGCTGCGCAAGGCCTCGCGCCCATCCAAGGCCATGAGCCGCTGAGACACCTCCTGGCGCTCCGTGAAGCCCATCAGCAGGTGCCGGGTGAGCACCTGCAACGACGGGTCATCATGTCCCTTGCACGTCGCGTTGACGGAGAGCGCGCGGCCCGTGCCTGTCTCGGAGAACGCCAGGTCATTGTCCTCCAACCAGACGCGGCGCCACCCCTTGGGCAACTCTCCCACGCGGTAGCGGACCTCCGGCTTGGACAACACCGAGTCCTCGAAGGTCACCCGGTGACAGCCTCCGACAGCGGCCAACAACACGAGCAGCAGCGTCATCCTCTGCATGGCACCGTTCTTCGCCTTGTCACGTTCCGGCCCCTGCGGGCCAAGTCATGCGTCACCCCAGCCGGTGCCGCAAGCAATTCCGCGTCGTCATGAAACGTCCACCCCCACGCCACCTCTCCCACCCCGGGATGACGAATAGGTGACACAAGACCTTCAAGGTCCCACCGTCACCCACGCACCGCGCGCGGGTTATTCCCTCGTCCCGGACGAATCACGCTCGTCCGCCCCGTCCACAATCAATCTGGCCCGCTTCCCGCGAATGGGGAGTCCCCGGGTGCGATTCGGGTTCGCATGTTCGTTTCAGCACCCCACCGGGACGAGGAGGCCACGCGTGGCGCCCGCCCGTCCCCCTCCTCCCTCGGTGGGAGGGGTTGAGGCGAGAGGAGGTCCCATGGACGGCGGACTCGCGGTGTTCGGCTTCGGTCTCTTCCTGTTGTCGATCGCCAACCTGTACGCACGCACCGCCTACTGGATGGCGGTCTCCATCCTGCTGCTCTCGGTCATCTCCATGGGGATGGCGTTCAGCGAATCCAAGAAGCTGCGCGAGCTGTCGCTCGGAATCGGCATCGCGTTGCTGGTGCTGACGATTGTCGGCCTGGCGGTGGGGACACGCTGGTGGCTGACGCTGGCGACGTTCCTCTTCTCCGTGGCCTTCGCCGTGCTGTGGGCCGAGTACCGCTTCGCCTTCTTCGGCCATGTGCGGCAGCAGGACCTGCCCGCGCACCACTCGGGGCGGATGCACATGCACTGGCCCTGGCAGCGGCGCCGCTCGGTGTAGCGCGCGCGCCGGGAGCGTCAGCCCGCGTCGGGGGCTTGCATGTCCCGCAGGGACACCTGCCCCGTCGCCACGGAGAGCCAGAGTGAGTCCTCCGCCGCCGCGCCACGCACCAGCGAGCCATCCGTGGTGGAGAGGAAGACCTGCGCGCCGCTCCTCGACAGGTAGTCCATCAGGTAGGCGTTGCGCTCCGGGTCCAGCTCGCTCGACACGTCATCCAACATGAGCAGCGGCAGGAACCCCATGCACGTCTGGAGGTTCTCGATTTCGGCAATCTTCCAGCCGAGCACCAGCGCCCGCTGCTGCCCCTGGCTCGCGTAGGCCCGCGCGCTGCGTCCCCCCAGCGTCACCGTCACGTCGTCCGCGTGAGGCCCCACCGAGGTGAAGCCCCGGTCCAAATCCCTGCGCATCCGCGCGCTCAGCGCCTCGCGCAGCGCCAGGGCGAGCGCCGCCTCGTCCGCCCCCGCGAAGTCTCCGCCCAGGTGCGCCGGGTGATAGCCGTACGTGGCCGGGTCCACCGTGCGGCCAATGGAGGCGAAGGTCGCCTGCGCGCGGGGCGCCAGCTCCGCCATCAACGCGCGCCTGCGCGAGTAGATGCGCGCCCCCGCCTTCGCGAGCGTCTCGTCGTAGGCCTCCAGGTAGACGGGGTCCACCGCGCCGCCCTCACGCAGCAGCCGGTTGCGGTTCTTCAGCGCGCGCGCGTACTCCCGGCTCTCCCGGAGGTAGGCGGGGAAGCGGTTGAACACCGCCCGGTCCAGGAAGCCCCGTCTCGAGTCCGGGCCGCCCTTCACCACCTCCAGGTCATCCGGCGTGAAGGCCACCACGGACACGCCGCCGAAGTACTCCTCCAGGCTGGGCGCCTTCTTGCCGTCCACGAAGGCCTGCCGGGTGCCGCCGCCCACCTCCACGGCGATTTCACGCTCGGCGCCCTTGAGGAGGAAGCGGCCGCTGACGCGCGCACCATCGGTGCCCCAGCGCACCAGCTCCGACAGCCGCCCCGCGCGCAGCGGCTTGAGCGTGGACAGGAAGTAGAGCGCCTCCAGCAGGTTCGTCTTGCCCTGCCCGTTCTGCCCCACCGCGATGGTGGCATGGGCACTGGGCGTGAGCGACACCTGCGCGAGATTGCGGAAGTCTTGGACGTGAAGTGCGAGGAGGCGCACGGCCCCCCCCGTATACCCGCCTCCGCGCCCAGGCGGGGAAGCTATCTCGCGCCCACCCCGTTTCCCCCCTGCCCGCCACCTGGGCCGCCAAGGTCCCTCAGGACGCCAGGTCCTTGATGGCCTTGAGAGCCACGGCCACCGGCCCGGACGGACAGAGCGGCAACTCCACGGTGAAGGTGGCGCCCGCGCCCGGCTGGCTGTCCACGCGGATGAAGCCCTCCATGGCCTCCACCAGCGTGCGGGTGACGTACAGCCCCAGGCCCAGGCCGCCGTAGTTCCGCTCGGACACGGCGCGCTCGAACTTGTGGAAGATGCGCGCCTGGGCCTCCGCGCAGATGCCGATGCCCTCGTCGCGCACCCGCAGGCGCGCGCGGCCGTCCTCCACTTCGACGTCGACGTGCACGGGCCGGCCCGCGCCGTACTTGAGCGCGTTGGAGACCAGGTTGGTCACCACCTGCTCCAACCGCATCCGGTCCCACGCCCCGACGATGGACTGGGGGCCGGAGATCTCCACGTCACACTCCGCGCGCTCCGCCTCGGGCTGGAAGCGGACCGTCACCTCCTGCACCAGCGCGCGCAGGTCCACCTGCTCGTACTCCAGATTGAGCCGCCCCGTGCTGATGCGCGAGACATCCAGCAGCCCGTTCACCAGGTCCGCCAGCCGCATCACCTGCCGCAGCATCCCCTCCACGTCGCGGGCATGGCACCGAGACCAGTCGGAGTCCGGGTCCGCCAGCGCGGCGCGCGCGAAGGCTTGCAGCCTCAAGCCCAGCACCGTCAGCGGCGTCTTCAGCTCGTGGCTCGCCACGGACAGGAACTCGTCGCGCACGCGGATGGCGTCCTGCAGCCGCTGCTCCACCGACTTCAGGCGGGTGATGTCCAGGAAGGGCAGCAGCGTCACCTCGGGGTGCCCGTGCATGGCGGGCAGCACCTCCGAACAGATGCTGAGCACGAACTGGCCCGCCTTCGTGTGCCACATGACCTCCATGCCATCCAACCGCTCGCCTCGCGCCGCGCGCGCGGAGGGCAGCAGCTCCGGCCCCAACCTGCGGCCCTGCATGTCCGTCACGTGGAAGATTTCGCCGTACTCGGAGGCGGACACATGCGTGGGCATGGGGCCTCCGTACAGCCGGTCCGCGGCGTCGTTGGAGAAGGTGATGACGCCCGTGTTGGGCTCGGCCATCACCACCGGCATGGGCATCAAGTCCAACACCGCCTCCAGCCACCGCTGCTGGTGCTCCACCGCGTGGCGGGCCAGCACCTGCTCGGTGACTTCGAAGGCGAACGTCACAATCCCATCCACGCGGCCCTTCTCGTCGAACAGCGGCTCATGCGAGAGATTCCAGTACCGCGTCTCCACCTGCCCCTTGCCCGCGTAGTCGATGGTCAACGCATACTCGCGCGCCACCACCCGCTCGCCTGTCTTCAGCACCCGCAGACACAGCGTCACCAGGTCCGGGGCGATGTCCGGCACGGCATCCAGCAGCCTGCGGCCCACCAGCTCGCGCCCGCCGAGCAGCCGCGTGAGCAGGGGACTGGCGAACTCGAAGCGCAGCTCCGGACCGCGCAACAGGTCGATGGCCAGGGGCGCCTTGGTGAGCAGTTGATAGAGCCGCCGCCGCTCCAGGTGCTCGGCCTCCTTCGCCATCAGTTCCGCCGTCACGTCCTTGTAGGCCAGGGCGATGTAGCGCACCTGGCCCGCGTCGGAGACCAGCGGGAAGCAGGTGCAGGAGATGGCGATGCGGTGGGCCTGCGTCACCTCGATGTGCTGGAGCTCCTTCACGTCGTACCAGATGGTGGGCGTCTGGACCGTCTCGCCCGCGAAGGCGCGGCGCAGGAGCATGTCCAGCCCCATCTTCGCCACCAGCTCGTCGCGAAAGAGGCTGTACTCGGGCGGAGGCACCGAGCCGAACATCGCCTTGTACGCGGGGTTGCTCAGCCGACAGTGCCCCTCCCGGTCGAAGATGGCGTAGGGCACCGGTGAGTGCAGGAAGAGTCCTTCCAATAACGCCACCGGGTCCGACACCGATGCGAGCTGCTCGCGCAACGGAGGAGCACCCGATGTGGGACGAACGGCTCGATTCGCGCCGTCACCCCGGCTTCGTCGTACCGCGCCCTGCTTCGCACCCCGAGGGCCACGGCCCTTGCGTGTCGCCACGACCCATACGCCTAGCAAAAGGGCGTCTTCCAGGGCAGCGAGGAAAGGTGCGACACGTCTTGTGGGTTACGTCTCGCCGGGCTTTTGTTGACGCCATGGCGGAGCCCCTCAAGTTCTTCTTCGATGCCCAACTGGTGGAGCGTTTGGGCAAAACACTCCATCTGGCCCATCCAGCCTTCCCGCTCGCCACCTTCGTGCGTGAAGCGAGACAGGGTTTGGAGGAGCACGAGCTCATCGGCCGCGCGCAACACATCCGTCAGGCGATGCACCGCGCGCTGCCGAGCGACTATCCCCAGGCCGTGGACATCCTCATCCGCTCGCTGGGCGAGGAGCGTGAGACGGACCGCGTGGGCGGCATGTCCGTCTTCTTCTACCTGCCCCACACGATGTACGTGTCCGAGCACGGGCTGGAGCACTTCGAGGAGTCCATGCGGGCGCAGCACGCGCTCACCCGCCGCTTCACGGCGGAGTACTCCATCCGGCCCTTCATCGAGCGGCATCCGCAGCGGACGATGGCGCGGCTGCGCGAGTGGACGAAGGACCCCAACGTCCACGTGCGGCGGCTCGTCTCCGAGGGCACGCGCCCGCGCCTGCCGTGGGCCTCGCGCCTGCGCGGCTTCCAGAAGGACCCCACGCCGGTGCTGGCGCTGTTGGAGCTGCTCAAGGACGACCCGGAGCTGTACGTGCGCCGTTCGGTGGCCAACAACCTCAACGACATCGGCAAGGACCATCCGGAGGTGTTGGTGAAGGTCGCCAAGGCGTGGATGAAGGACGCCACGCCGGAGCGCGAGTGGGTGGTGCGGCACGCGCTGCGCTTCGCCATCAAGCTGGGCGAGCCCTCCGCGCTGGAGGTGCTGGGCGCGAGCAAGCCCACCGGCATCGAGGTGCGTCCGACGGGGATTCCCAAGCGCGCGAAGCTGGGCGGCGCCATGGACCTGCGCTTCATGGTGGCCAACCGCTCCAAGAAGTCCCAGTCGCTCGTGGTGGACCTGGCGGTGCACTTCATGAAGGCGCGCGGCGAGGCGCCCCAGCCCAAGGTCTTCAAGGTGAAGGAGCTGACGCTCGCGGCCGGACAGGAAGAGGAGGTGGGCAAGAAGGTGTCGCTGGCGCAGCTCTCCACGCGCCGCCACTACCCGGGGCTCCACCGCGTCGAGGCGCGCATCAACGGCCTGGACCTGCCGCTGGGCGAAGTGGACGTGGTGGACTGACGCGGCCCTACTCCTGACGCAGGGCCGCGTTCCTCGCGGCCCGCACCAGGGAAGGAAGGTCCTTCACCTCGGGCCCCACGTCATCGGAGGCCCGAGCCTGCGCGCGCGTGGGCGAGAACAAGCGGGCCGGTGTCTGGCCTTGTCCCCGCAGGAGGATGAACAGGCGCAGGGCGTCGCGCAGCCGCTCCACGTCCGCGCCCTCCTCGTCGCGAGCCCGCCGCGCCGCGGTCCACAGCCGGGTCCACGCGGCCTCCTCGTTCCAGGCCCCCGAGGGCCGCTCGCGCGACAGCCGCGCCAGCTCCGCCGCCAGCTCGAGCAGGCCCGCGCGCCCGTCGCTGAAGGCCTCGCCCGCCAGAAGCCCGGGCCCTTCCTCGCGGCCTCCACGCGCGGCGAACCACGGCAACAGCTCCGGCACCTCTCCCTCGAACGGAACGAGCGGCGACAGCCGCTCATCCAAGAGCCCCCGCGCCCGCGCGAGCGCGACGCCGTGCCAGAACGCCGCGTGCAGCATCAGCTCCGGCCCGCTGCGAGGCACCTGCAGCGGCGCGCGCGAGGCCCGGCGCACCAGGAAGTCCTTCACCCTCCCGCTGGTGTCGAAGTGCTCCAGCCGCCGCCACAGCGCCTCGAGCGCGGACGCGGCCAGCGGGAAGGCGCGGCGCAGCTCTCCGGCCTCCGTCTCGTCGAAGGGCAGCGCGCCCCCGGACACGGGGCGCTTGAAGACACGCTCGAACACCTCCGCGGCGGCACACGCGGCGCGCAGCTCCGGGAGGTTTCGCGGCAACAGCTCGATGGCGCGCGCCCAGGTGCGCCGCCCCAGCAGCGGCCCCGCCTCCAGCACCACCTCCTCCAGCCGCAAGAGCGCCTGCGCCAGCGGCACCGGCGCGTCGGCCTCTGGCAGCCGCTTGAGCACCAGGCGCTCCACCGCCTCGCGCAGCCGCTCCACCTCCGACATCAGCTTCACGGGGGAGGCATCGCGAGGCCAGCCCTCGACGGCGGCGCGGCGCTTCAGCGAGGCCAGCGTGGCATCGACCTCGGGCTGCGCCTGCGCCACCTCGCGCAAGAGCTCGAAGTGGGCGCGCACCCGGTCCTTCCAGAAGAACGCATCCAACATGCCCCGCAGCGCCCGGTAGCGCAGCCGCGCGGACTCCAGCAGGTCCGCTCGGTCCTCCAACCGCGCGCTGAGGTTGTCCGGGGACGAAGCCACCCCCGCACTCTACCGGAAGCCCCACCCACGCCAGGCCGCCCGGAAGGCCCGAGTCCCTGGTCACCACCCCACAAACACGAAGCCCATGCGCTCCGCCTGGGAGTCGCATGGGCCGGTGAAGCCAGGGCGTGGGCCGGCGAGCGGCTCAGACGCGCATGGGCATGACCACGGCGGTGAACGACCGGTCGCCCGGGGCGTGGAGGACACCGGGGCTGTGCTCGTCACCCAGCTCGAAGCTCACCTCGTCCGTGTCCGTCACCATCAGCACGTCCGTGAGGTAGCGCGCGTTGAAGCCCACGGTGATGTCGTTGCCCCGGTAGGCCAGCTCCACCACGTCGCGCGCCTCACCCAGGTCGGGGTTGCTCGCGGTGATGACCAGCTTGTTCTCCTCCAGACCGATGCGCACCGCGTTGCTCTTGTCCGCGGACAACAGCGCGATGCGCTTGAGTCCTTCCAGGAAGCGCACCTTGGGGACGAGGACGACCTTCTCGCCCTCCTTCGGAATCACGCGCTGGTACTCGGGGAACTGGCCGTCGATGAGCCGCATCACCATCGTCAGGCCCGGCTTCTTGAACAGCGCCGAGTTCTCCGCGAAGCCCAGGTGGCACTCCGCCTCCGGCGCCTCGTCCAGCAGGCGCTTGAGCTCCATCAGGCCCTTGCGCGGGATGATGACGCCGCTCTTGAGCTTGAAGTCACCCGTCAGCTCGCGCTCGATGAGCGACAGCCGGTGACCGTCGGTGGCCACCATGCGGACCTTGCCGCTGGCCTGCGGCTCGAAGAAGACGCCGTTGAGGATGTAGCGCGTCTCGTCGCTGGAGATGGCGAACTGGGTCTTCTTGATCATCTCCAGCAGCGTGCTGCCGCCCACCTGGACCAGCGGGGCGTTCTCTTCCTTGGGCAGCTTCGGGTACTCCTCCGCGGCCATGCCCACAATCTTGAAGTGGGCGGAGCCGCTGGAGATGTCCACGTAGTTGTTGGCCAGCTTCTTCAGCGTCACCTGCGCGTCGGGCAGGTTCTGGACGATGTCGAAGACGTACTTGGCGCTGAGCGTGACGGCGCCCGTCTTGATGACCTCGGCGGGGTGCTCGGAGACGATGCCGATGTCCAGGTCGAACGCGGTGACGGTGATGCCACCTTTCGTCGCGTTGACGAGCACGTTCGCGAGGATGGGCATCGTCGTCTTGCGCTCCACGATGCCTTGGGCGCGATAGAGGGCCTTCTTCAGCTCGTCGGCGGCGATGCGGAATTCCATCGGAGGGCGTCCTTAAAAATCCCGGCCCCAGAGGGCCGATCAGGGCGCCGATGTAGCCCGTGGCATGGGGAGCGTCAACGACGCCCGTACGGCCGTTTCACCCCCTTCCCTCCCCGTTGAGACTCCCAGTCTCGCTGCACGGGCTTTCAGTCACCCCCAGTCCAAATGACCTGAGGTCATTCGGGGGCGCTGGCCCTTGTCCGCCCGGCGATGGACACTAGGAGTCCCTCCTCCTTTTGGAGCCACTCCCATGAACGTCCGTCCGCTGTTGCTCGCCGCCCTCGCGCTGGGCTTCGCCGCCGGCTGCAGCAAGCCCTCCTCCACGCCGCCGACGCCGTCGAACGAGCCGGGAACCCCGTCCGCCGGGGATTCCAAGCAGCCGTCCGCGCCGGCGGCCCCCAGTGGTGACCAGAGTGGTACTCCTGTCCCACCTTCCCCCCAAGGCAACAACACCGAGGTCAAGATGGGTGAGAGCGCCGTCTACATCGTCAAGGACAGTGGCATCCGTTGCATCGCCCCGCCCTGTCCGTCCTACAACGCCGTCCTGGCGGACAAGCCGGACATGGACGCGATTCCCGTCCATGACCTGGACCTGTCCGCGGTGGCGGGTGGCTCCGAGCAGCAGATGGAGCAGCTGATGCAGCGCACCGTGTCGGGTGGCCTGAAGATTCGGGGGGTGCTGGAGGTCAAGCCCAAGGCGGGGCCCGCGGGCGACGCCACCATCCTGCGCGCCACGCAGGTGGAGTAGCCCCGGCTCAGAAGTGCATGCCCAACTGGAGGCCGGGCCAGTGCTGGATGCGCTGGTCCGCCTTCGGACGGCTCTCGCTCACGCTCATGCGCGTGACGGAGGCGAAGTCCGGCTGGCCCCACACGAACCACAGGTTGTAGGTGGGCCCCACGAACAGGGCGAAGCGCGACGCCACCTGGACGCCCAGCATCAGCCGCAGCTGCCCCAGCACGTTGCCACCGTCCCCCTCCAGGGGCTTCTGCACCGGCTGCACCGCGCCGCCCGTCACGTCCAGGTCCAACCAGAGCCGGTGCGACAGCACCACGTGGCCCCCCACACCCAGGCCGAAGTTGAAGCGAGCGTCCTTGCGACCGCCCGGCTCCAGGCCCGCGAACAGCGTCAGGTAGAAGGGGCCGCCGCCCAGCTTCACCGCCAGGTTGGCGAGCTGGATGTCGCTGGCCCACAGCTCCATGTGGACGTTGCCGCGGCGCAGCCCGCGCTTGCTCGTGGAGGTGGACTCTCCCGAGCCCTGCTCGAAGACGTCTTCGCCTTCATCCAAGGCAAGGGGGCCCACCGTCCCGACCTCGGCGGCGGCCGCCCCCGCCCACAGCCACAGTGCGAGAAGGGCGAAGGGTCTCATCGCTTCTACTTTTGAAGCGTGAAGGACACCTGCGTCAAGCCCTCGGGCAACGAGAGCGACGCGGTGTGCGCGTCAGGTGAAGCCGCCAGCTTCCGCGCCGCCTCCACGACGGTCTCCACCTGGAAGGGCTCGTCCGCCGTCACGAAGAAGAAGCGCTCGAAGCCCGGTGCGTCATCCAGCTCGTACGCGCCCGGCAGCCGGTGTGTGCCGGACGGCGCCAGCGACGCGGCCTGGGCGCCCTGCTCCGGTGTGTGCAGCGTGACGGAGCCTCGCCCGTCCACGGAGAGGATGACGCCGTGAGCCCGCCCGGCCGCCACATACGCCAGCTGCACCACGTCTCCGGCGGCGGCGGCCGCCCCATCCGCGAGCACCTCGTCACCGCGCGACTTCTGGCGGTGGACCTCCAGCTTGGGCGACAGGCCCTTGGAGCGGGTGACCTCCGTGCCCAGGCCCGCCACGGGCCCCGTCACCGGGTCCTCCAGCGTCGCCTGCTCCCCCGGCTGCACCACCACGAAGAGCGCCAGGGCCGCGAGCACCGGCACCAGCCCCAGGGCCGAGGTGAACCAGGGGGAGCGGGCCGGGGCCTTGCGCTCGGCGGACGCGCGGCGCAGACGGGCCTCCACCTCGCGCGTCACCCGCTCGGGCGGCAGCCGCTCCAGGGTGGCGGCCGAGTCCGCCTTGAGGGCCGCGAGCCGCGCGGGGCCATCCGGCTCCTTCTCCAGCCGGGCGTGCGCGGCGGCCAGCTCCTCCGGGGGGAGTTCCCCCAGGGCGATTCGCTCCAACAGCCAGTCCGGAGTGCGTTGAGGGGAAGTCATGCGGCCTCCAGTTCCAGCTCGTGCAGCGCGGACGTCAGCGCCCGCAGGCGCTTGCGCACCCCTGAAACGGACAGGCCCACCTCACGCGCCGTCTCCTCCAGGGTCATTCCATCCACCAGGTGCAGCACGGCGATGTCGCGGCTGGACGCGGGCACCCGGTTGAAGAGCCGGTCCAGCATCCCCCGCGCGCTGGCGCGGGACTCCGTGTCCTCCGCGGAGGCAATCTGCAGCACCAGCTCATCCTCCCGGTCCTCGGGCCGGCGCTTGGCGCCGCGCAGCCGGTTGAGGCACACCGTGGTCGCGATGCGATGCAGCAGGCTGGAGGGAGCGGCGTCCTTCAACGCCCCCTGGTAGCGCAAGAGCTGCACGAACACGTCGTGCATGGCGTCCACGGACTTCTCCTCGTCACGAAGGAGGAAGCGGCAGCGCCGGAGCACCTGGGGGCCGTAGCGGCGGTAGTAGGCCTCCACATCGATAGACACCGGCGTCGCGCCTCCCTGTTTCGCGGAAAGGAACACCAGCGCCCTGGAAAACTGTCACCGGCGTGTTCCGCCCTCGTCCCTACCCCGATTCCGGCCTCCGGCCAAACCCCACCCTCCCCACCCGCTCCTGCAAAATCTACAGGCCCGTCCGTCCGCCGGGCAGTCGCCTTCCGCCGGGTTCAGTGTCAGCTTGTCGATGAAACCCTCCCATCCCCAGGGCCCCCGACTGTCGCAAAGCCAGCCCCCGTCACTACTTTCTGGCCCTCGAGCGTCTCCGTGCGCGTGACCTCCGTGATTGAAGACCTCTTCCCCCACCCGCTCGCACGCGGTCTCGGACCGCCCCGCGCACGGTCCGCCCACCCCCGCGCGCCGAGGGGTTGAGCCATCCCCATGGAGCCGCCCCTCAGCCGCCAGGTGGAAGCGCGCGCCGACGCACTCGTCCAGGCCACCCTGGAGGTGCTGCACCAGGACCCGTTCTGGGAAGCGCGCCACGGCGCCGAGCACGCCCGGCGCGTGGGCACCGAGGACGTGCGCGCCCACGTGCACCACCTCGTCCAGTCGCTCGACGCGAGCCAGCCCTCCCTCATGGAGAGCTACGTGCACTCGCTGCGCCCCCCGTGGTTGACGCGAGGCCTGTCCACGCTCCACCTCGACACGCACTTCAGCCGGCTCTCCTCCGCGTTGGAGGCGCAGGGTTGGGGACCAGGCACCGAACCCCACGAGCACCTGCGCGTCGCGAGGCAAGCGCTGCACTATCCCTCCGGCCTCGCGCGGCGGCTCCAGGAGGACGCGCCCGAATTGTCCCTCGCGGCCACCACGCGCCTGCGCTTCTACCTCACGCCGGAGGACCGGCCCCGGCTGGAGGAGGAGCTGCGCCTGCAGTTGTCCTATCTCGCCGACGCGCTCGACGAGGACCGGCCGGAGGTGATGGCGGACCACGTGCGCTGGTACGTGGGCTTCTGGCCGCGCCGCGGCTTCGGGCTGCTCGCCTTCACCACCGTGCTGGGCATGTTGAAGGCGGTGCTCGCGTCCCGGCATCCCCAGGCGCGCCTCCTGCTCTCCACCGCGGGCGTCTCCTGGGAAGAGACGCGCTCCTGAGCCACTCCACGCCGGCGAGGGACACTCACGCCTCGACACCGGACACATGTCGAACCCCGCGCTGCCACGGGCCTTGGAGGCCTGGCGCGAGTGGGGTGCGGCTTCGGGAGAGGAGGTGATGAATCAACAAACGTCGGGCGCGGGCCGGCGCCCTTCAACCGGGCAGCGCGCTCAGCGCCGGCCCAGGGCGTTGGCCACCAGCCCCAGGAGCTTCACGTGGGGGGCTTCGAGCTGACGCACGGTGCGAAGCAAGCGACGGACTTCGGGTCGCTCGGGAGGAGATGACGGAGGCTCGCTGGTGCGCGAGGACGCGGCGCCGTGCGCGGCGAGCCCCAGCAGCTCGTCCGCGGAGACATGAAGCTCGTGACACAGCTTCAGCAGCGTCTGCACGCTGGGAAGCATGCCGCCTCGCTCCAGACGCCCATACACCTCCGTGGCCACGTCGATGCGTTCGGCCACGTCAGCTTGCGTGAGCTCCAGCCGCGTCCGCGCGGCTCTCGCCGCCGCTCCGATGTTGGTTGCCAGTTTCTTGTCCATGCCTTACCGACCCGAAACGTTTGGCCGACGGCATAGGACGTATAGAGGCAGACAGACAGAACTTGTCGGGTCAGCCTCAGGTTGTTCACCCAGCGGGTTACCGTCCTAGAGGGAGACTTTCGGGGTTCGGAGGGCCTCTTCACCCCACCCTTTTCCTCGACGGAAGACCCGTCTTCCAGGCGCTTCCCGGCCCCCCGAAGCCCGAGGGAGACGGCCTGTTCGCGGACGACCTGAGACGTTGGGCGGCAATTTTCCTACGGTGCCGGAGAGTCCTACCGCCAGGGCCGCCCCCCAGGGTTGTATCCCTCTGGCCGCATGTCATCACGCCGCGGGTGGAGCCGCTCGCCGCGCGGGTCCGCCCACTGCTACGTGAAGGCACACGCGTCAGTCCATGGCGCGCGCGGAAGGCGGCGGCACGGGCAGGACGATGCGCGCGGTGGTGCCCTGGCCCGGCGTGCTCTCCAGCGTCAGCGTGCCGCCGTGTGCATCGACGATGCGCCGGGCCAGCGCCAGGCCCATGCCCACGCCTCCGGTGCGGCGCGCGCGGCTGCGGTCCGTGCGGAAGAAGGGCGTGCCCACGCGAGGCAGGTCCTCCGGCTCGATGCCGATGCCGTCATCCGCCACCTCCAGCGCGAGCTTGCCTGTCGCGCCCACGCGCGCGCGCAGCCGCACGGGGGTCCGGGGCTCGGAGTACTTGCCCGCGTTGTCGAGCAGGTTGTCCAGCGCGCGCCGCAACAACACCGGGTCCGCGTCCAGCGCGGGCAGCGTCTCGTCCACGCTCACCTCCAGCACGCGCCCGGGCCGCGCGGTGCGGAAGCGCGAGGCCGCCTTCTCCACCAGCCCCTGGACCTCCACGCGCTCGGGCCGCAGCGGCGGTGTGCCGGAGCCCTCCGAGGCCAGGTCCAGCTTGGACGTGGTGAGCACGTCCTCCACCAGCCGCTCCAGTTCGGACAGGTCCTCGGTGATGTCCGAGAGCATCTCCCGCGCCGTGGCCGCGTCGCCCTCTTCCGCCAGGTCCAGCGCCACGCGGATGCGCGCCAGCGGCGTGCGCAGCTCATGGGACACGTTGGCGAGCAGCTCCGTCTGCGAGCGCAGGAGGTGGGTGATGCGGCCCGCCATCTCGTCGAACGCCTCCGCCACCCGGCCCAGCTCATCGCGGCGGCGGATGCCCGTGCGGGTGTCCAGCTTGCCTTCGCCCAGCTCGCGCGCCACGTCCGCGAGCCGCTGGAGCGGGAGGGCCAGCATGCGCGAGAGGGCGAACGAGGTGATGGCCGTGACGAGCACCACCGCGCCCGCGAAGAGCGCGACCTTCCCCCGCGCGGGCTCGGGGGCGCGGGAGATGATGGTGGCATAGGCCTCGATGGGGCCTGTCTCCGGGATGGGCAGCGTGATGGCATGGGGCGAGCGCCCCGCCGAGGAGTGCTCACCGCGCGTGGCCAGCACGTCCAGCTCCGCGGGCGTCAGCGGGGGCGCGGGTGACGCGGCGTTGTTGGTGGCGATGAGCCGCCCGGACACATCCCGCAGCGTCACCCGTGCTTCCAGGAGCCGCGCGGCGCGGTCCAGCGACGCCTGGAGCGCGACGGGTTCATCACGCAGCTCACTCCACTCGCTGATGTTGTAGGCCGCGTGGCGATTGAAGCCGTGCCGCAGCGGCCGGTCGAGGATGAGGTGGCGGGCCAGGTAGAACGAGGTGATGACCAGGATGAACTGCGCGAGGCCCACCAGGTAGATGCGAAGCAGCAGCCGGCCGGGTGTCCGGGGCCGCAGACTCACCCTTCGCCTCCCAAGGCGAGCAGGTAGCCCGCGCCTCGGACCGTCTTCAGCAGCAGGGGGTTGCGCGGGTCCACCTCCAGCTTCTGACGGAGCCGGAAGATGTGCACGTCGACGGAGCGGTCGAACACCTCGTCGGAGCTGCCCTTCACCAAATCCAGGAGCTGCTCGCGGCTGAGCACGCGGCCGGCGCGCTCGGCCAGCACACGCAGCAGGCTGAACTCATACGTGGTGAGGTGCAGCGGCTTGCCGTCCAGCGTCGCGCGGAGGTTGCGCGGGTCCATCACCAGCCGCCCCGTCTGCACCGGCTGCGACGGTGGGCCGGTGCGGCCTCGGGCGCGGCGGACCTGGGCGCGAATCCGCGCCAGCAGCTCGCGCGAGGAGTAGGGCTTCGCCAGGTAGTCATCCGCGCCGGTCTCCAGCCCGAGCACGCGGTCTTCCTCCTCGCCGCGCGCGGTGACCATGATGATGGGGACATCGGTGCGGCCCCGCAGCTCGCGGCAGACGGCGAGCCCGTCGCGCCCGGGCAGCATCAAGTCCAACAGGATGATGTCGAAGACGTGGCGCTGCGCCTCCACCAGCGCGTCGTTGCCCGTGCCGGCCACCGTGACGACGAGCCCGTGCTCATGGAGATATCGAGTGGTGAGCCGGGCCAGTCGCTCGTCATCCTCGACGAGCAGGACCTGGATGGTGCCTTCCTCCAGGCCAGTACGGTTGAGCTGCTCCATGCGCGTGCGCCTCCTACGACCAAGGACCTTCCCACCGAGACGGTAGCAGCGGGGGACGTGGCCCGGGAGCGAGCGAGCGAGGTCCACCGCACAACCGGGCTCGCTCCCCCTGAAAGGGGCCCGGTGGGCCTCGCGCAGATGACGGATTGTTACGAACCCTGAAGAGGAGCGCGCCTCAAGGCGTACCCCGCGTGGTGGCCAGTGCGCGGCGGTCCACCTTGCCCGCCGAGGTGCGAGGCAGCGCGTCGATGAAGCACACCGAGCGAGGGGTCTTGTAGCGGGCGAGCCTGCCCTCACAGAAGGCGAGCAGGGCCTCGGCGGAGGGGGTGGAGCCCGCGCGAGGCACGACGAGGGCGCGGGGGGTCTCGCCCCACTTCGGGTCGGGCACGCCGATGACGGCGACCTCGGCGACGTCGGGGTGGCCCGCGAGAACACTCTCGACCTCGGCGGGGTAGATGTTCTCTCCTCCGGAGATGATGAGGTCCTTGCCGCGGCCGACGATGCGGAAGCAGCCGTCCTCATCGCGCAGGGCCAGGTCTCCGGTGCGCAGCCATCCATCGGTGAAGGCGCGGGCGGTCTCCTCGGGGCGGCGCCAGTAGCCGGCGCAGACGTGCGGGCCTCGCAGGAGGAGCTCGCCGACGTCGCCGGGTTGGTGTTCGTCCTCGATGCGGGCCTCCACGTGGAAGAGCGGCACGCCGACGAAGCCCGGCTTGTTTCGCACGTGAGCGGGCGGGAGCCAGAAGTTGTTGGGGCCGGCTTCGGTGAGGCCGTAGCCGGTCTTGAAGGCGACGCCTCGGGCGAAGAAGCGCTCGAACACGGGCAGGGGGCACGGTGCGCCGCCGCTGACGAGCAGCTTGAGGTGGGAGAAGTCCACGGCATCGAAGCGTGGGTGGCGCTGCATCTCGATGAACATGGTGGGCACGCCGAAGACGAGGCTCACCTGTCGTTGGTGGATGAGGTCGAACACCTGCTCGACGTCGAAGCCCTTGCAGACGACGGAGGCGCCGCCGGCGTAGACGAGGGGCAAGGTGAAGACGTTGAGGCCACCGGTGTGGAAGAGGGGCGCGTTGAGGACGGCGACGTCGTCGGAGGTGAGGCCCCAG
Organism: Myxococcus stipitatus; assembly: GCF_037414475.1. Next base: position 4,241,288 of record NZ_CP147913.1, read on the forward strand.
CTTACCACGGTGTTGGCGGCGTTGGCGGTGATGGAGCCGTGGGTGAGGACCGCGGCCTTGGGGAGGCCGGTGCTGCCGCCCGTGTAGCAGAGCACCCAGGGTGTCTCGGCCTCGAGCTCCAGGGTGGGGAGCGGAGTGGAGGGCGCGTCGTCTCGCGAGGAGAAGGCGCGTTCACCGGGGAGCGGGGAGTCGAGGCAGAGCCAGTGGCGCACGAAGGGCGCGCGGGAGCGGACGGAGTCGACCAGGGCGCGCAGCTCCGGGCCGTAGACGAGGACCGACGGTTCCGCGTCCGCGAGGATGCCGGTGAGCTCCGGGGAGCTGAGGCGCCAGTTGAGGGGTTGGAGGACGGCGCCGAGCTTCGCGCAGGCGAAGAGCAGGTCGAGTGTCTCGACGCGGTTGTGGGCGAGGACGGCGACGCGGTCGCCGCGTTGGACGCCGAGGGTGTGGTGCAGCCAGGCGGCGGTGCGCGAGGCGGAGGTGTTCCACTCGCGATAGGAGATGCGGCGCCCGTCCCGGGTGGAGTCGACGAGGGCGAGGTGGTCGGGGTCCAGAGCCGCGCGGCGGGCCAGCCAGTCATGGACGATGGGCATGGCCCGCACGGTAGCCGAGGGCTGGCAGTCCGTCCCGTGGGGTGACGAGGTGAGGAGCGGGCGGGCGCTCGTGGGGATTCAGCGGGGTATGCTCGGGGGCATGACGCTTCGACGCATGGACAATGTGAGCATCGTTGTCGAAGACCTCGCGGGGGCCATCGCGTTCTTCCGTGAGCTGGGCATGGAGGTCGAGGGCCAGATGCCCGTCGAGGGAGCGTGGGTGGACCAGGTCGTCGGGCTCGACGGAGTTCGCGTCGACATCGCGATGATGAGGACGCCGGATGGGCACGGCCGGCTGGAATTGACGAAGTTCCACCACCCGGCGGCGTTCAGCGGGGAGCCGAAGAGCGCGCCGCCGAACGTGTTGGGCCTTCGCCGCATCATGTTCGCGGTCGAGGGCATCGACGATGTCATTGCCCGCCTGCGCACCCACGGCGCCGAGTTCGTCGGCGAGGTGGGACAATACGAAGACCGCTACCGGCTCTGCTACCTCCGCGGACCCGAGGGCATCCTCATCGCGCTGGCGGAACAGCTCCGCTGACGAACTCGGCCCGCTTCCGCGCACGAGAAGAAAGCAGCGCTCGCGAGGTGCCCCTTGTCGCTGGACTACAACTTCCGCATCACCACCTCGCTAGCCCCCGAGCAGGTACTGCAAGTGGCGATGGAAGCCCTCGCGCTGCGGCCCGCCTCGGAGAGTCCGCGCGGAGAAATCAGAGGCCCCGGATTCCTCCTCGCCGCCGGTCCCGTCGCGCCCATGAGCAAGGCGATGATGGAGGAGGCTCGGGGCTTCGCGCCGTCGGTCGACCTTCAATTCGGGTTGGAGGCCCACCAGCGGCACACCGCGATGACCGCGATGCTTCACGGAGTCCTCGCGGTCCTGCGCCACGTCTCTGGCGACGCGGCCCTCCTCTTCGGAGGCGAGACCGTCCTCCTCCTTCGACGGCACGGGCAACTGCTCCTCGACGCAAGCACCGGCGTCTGGACACCAGAGCGACTGGCACTCGTGAGCGCCCCCTACGCCATGCAGGCGCTCCCCACGCTCTAACCCGCCACCCACCGCCGCGAAGTGCCCGTGCGCCCCCCGTCACTCCATGCCCGTCGACGGCAGGGGCTGGAGGTCCGTGTTCTCGGGGCTCACCGTCGCGCGGTAGAGCGCCTGGGCGAACGCGCGCTCCCCACCCTGCGTCATCGCGCGCAACGCATGCTCGAGCCGCTCCCGGCCCATGCCCATCCCCCGCGCATCAACACCCTGACGTCCCATCGTCCGCTCGACCATCTGCCGCGCCTGCGCCTCGGTAAGATTCACCGACAGCGGGTCGCCATTCGTGACGCTCGCATCCCCACTGAACGCGATGCGCGCCAGCCGCGCCGCCTCCGGGTTCTGGAACCGCAACTGATACGACGTCGTCGGCTGCCCGCCCGGCGGCGTCACCGTGGTCCCCGTCACCATGCCGTTGATCTGCGTCACCGACCGCGCCCCATCCGGCCCCACCGTCGTCTCGCGATTCATCGACCCCAGACCCGGCGCGTTCGTGGACGTCGCCACGCGGCTGCCGTCGTCCGTCGTCGTCACGCTGACCTGGTCATTCCCCTCCAACCCCCTGCGCCCCGCGGCACTGCGCCCCGTGGTCGACTCACGGCTGTCCTCCCGCCGCACGTTGCCCACGCCGGGCCCACCCGTCGTCGGCAGCTCGCCACTGCGCAGGAACCGCTGATACGCCTCCCTGCCCTGCGGAGAAGAGATGTCGAAGTCCGCGCTGTGCATCCGCGTCAGCGACTGGCGCTGGTCCATCCCCACACCCCGGATGCCCACGCTGTCGTCCTGCCCCACCCGCGACGTCACCGTCGCGCGCACCGTGGTGGGATTCACCTTCTCCAACTCATACCGCCGCGAGTCGTTGCGCTCGAACGACGCGTTGAATCCCAGTGCGCTGCGAAGCCCTCGCATCGCCCGGCCCAACCGCCCCGCGCCCCCGACCTCCGTGTTCACCTCCGCCGTCGCCCGAGTCCCCACCGGCCACGACCCGGGGTCCCCCGGGTTCGGCACCTGCCCCCGGCGAATCGCATCCGTCGCCTCCGACGCGGGCACCTCCACGCGCAGCCGACCCGTCGCCTCCGCGTTGAAACTCCCACCCACGCGGCGGCCTCCGGGGAGACGCAAACCACCGCGCGGCGTCCGCCCATCGCGCTCGATGCCCCCTTCCGCCTGGAGCACCACCCGGTCGCCTTCCGTCGTCATCCGCACCCGACCTCGCGGGTTGAATGACTGCAGCACCGACGCCGGCGGCGACGCCGCCTCGAACGTGTCCCGGTCCCTCGCCGCAACCGCCGCCTCCCGAGGCTCCGTCCGCGGGGGGCCTTCCGCCGGACGCGTGGATTGGACCGCGGGCTGCTGCACCTGCCGATGCGAAATGGGAGAGACACTCATGGGATGCCCTCTGGAAATGTGAGGAAGCCTCCCCTTCAACGCACCAGCTCGCGTTTGGAGTTATCCCCCACGCCACCGCGGCGGCACAGGTCTGGGTTTGCAGGCACCCACCCATTCACATCAAACGCCATCAGAGTTCGCCAGGCTCCTCCGGAATCTCCGGGCCCTTCGGGGGCTCCGGGTCGGAGAGGATGAGCAGCCCCCGTGAGGTGTCGACGACGTAGACATAGCCATCCCCCGGAACACGGATGCCAATGGCCCCCTCCCAGGAACTCGTGCCCCGGTGGCGGTCCGTCTCCCGCCAGGTATTGAAGTACGCGAACTCCTGGGGCTTGGCGGGGCCCGAGACATCCAACACGCGCACGCCGTGCTGATAGTGCGCCACATAGAGCCGGCCGCCGACGAGCTCCATATTGTGGATGGAGACCTCGGGCGACAGCTTGTACTCACCGATGAGCCGAGGACTCTTCGCGTCGGACAGGTCGAGCACCCGCAGGTGGGCCCCCCAACCCTCGCCTCCCTCGAAGGCGGTGAGGTTGCCGTTGATGCGCCCCACGCGCGCGAAATGGCTCGACGCCCCGGGATACTTGTACGCCCCCACTTGCTTCACGTTCGCCGGGTCGGTCGGGTCGAGGACGAGCAGACCCGCGCGCCAGTGATTGACGTAGAGCTTGTCCTCGAAGACCGTCGTCTCGTGGGGGAAGCTCTTGAGCTCTCCAGCACTCGCGTCCTGGTGACGCCCCAGCAGCACGGGCTCACGCGCGTTCTTCACATCATAGATGAGCGTCTCCGTGGTCGGGTCCACCAGCGTGGCATAGAGCCGGGAGCCCGCCACCTGGACGGTGTGGACATTCTGGCGGGAGCCATTGGACAGGTCTCGGAGGAACCGGGGATTGGCGGGCTCCGAGATGTCGAACACCAGGACACCGCGGTCGCCGCTGGCGACGTAGAGCGCATCATCCTTGGCCCAGACGCCATTCCAGTAGTTCTCACTCTCATGCCGACGGGTCGCCACCAGCCGGGGCGCCTTGCGGTCCCGGATGTCGAAGACATAGAGCCCGCCGTCCCCGTGCGCGGAGTCGTCGATGGACACCACATACGCATGGTCCTTGGTGATGAAGAGCTCCGTGGCGGCGCCCGTTCCCGTCGCGGCCTCCCCCACGAGCGTCATGCCGCCCCCGGATTCACTCTCACCCGCACGGCGGCGAATCCGGGCCGCCTCGAAGGTGAACATCCGAGTCACCGCGCCATTCACACACGACACCTCGCACCCGGTGACGCGGTCCGTGCCCTTCGCCGAGCACCCCACCTGACTCGTGACGGTGACCCGCCCATCCGCGGAGGTGCGGGTCGTCCGGTTGAACATCGGGTGAGGCGCTCCGGCCCCGCGGTCCACCGAGAATTTCCCGGCCCGCATGAGGGTGGCCCAGTCGTTCTGTTCGATGTCGGACCGGTGCAGGCGCACGTTGAAAGCCCCCGCCGTCTCCAGCCCCAGCAGGCTGTTGGCATCACAGCCGGACAGGTCGAAGGACTCCAACGAACCACACTCCGCGGAGGAGGAGCCCGCGGGACGCATCTTGCACTCGGCCAGTGGCACCGCGGCGTAGTCCCCGACCTCGGGCAGGGACGAGCCTGGCGTCGGAGGCGTGGGAGGAGGCTCTCCGCCACTCAAGTCGTCGACCTTGGGGATACATGCCCCCAACAGACCCACGCACAGACATACGACGACCCTCTCCAACCAACTGTTGGCCATGACACTCCTCGGGGATTGACCGGCACGACGACCTGGCGGGGTGACCAGACGTCTGTCTGGCCAACCAGGCCCCCTGCGAACGGCGCAATACAGTTGCCATATCGCCCCCCGGGGAAAATCGTTCACGCGGGCAACCATCCCTTCGCAGGGAGGGGCCGTCTCCTTTTGCCTGAAGACAAACGTCTGGACTTCCGCTCCGCTCAGGGCACCAGCACGAGCTTGCCCACCGTCGTCCCGGACTCGAGCGCCCGGTGAGCGTCCGCGACGGCGTCCAGCGGGAACTTCGTCACCTGGGGCGAGACCACCTTGCCCTCCTCCACCCAGGTCAGCAGCCGCGCCATGCACTCCTCCAGCACGAAGCGCTGCTCGAACAGATAGGACAGGTTGAACGCCAGGACACTGGTGTTGTCGTTGGTCAACGTCAGCGGGTCGAACCGAGGCGTGCGCAGCCAATCCCACGCCAGCTTCGCGTAGTTCGGCCGGCCTCCCTTGCGGGGCAGCATGGAGTGGAACCCGTAGATGACCAGCTTCCCCGGCGACGCCAGGTGCCGGTAGCTGTCCCGCAGCGTGGACGGACCATTGGCGTCCAGCACCACGTCGTACCCACGAGGCGCCGCCGCCTCCGCGGCCTTCCACAGGTCCTCGCGGCTCTTGTCGATGACCACCTCCGCGCCTAGCGCCCGCGCCGCCTCCACCTTGTGGGTTCCCCCCACCACGCCCACCATCCGGCACCCGGCGATGCGCCCCAACTGCAAGAGCGCGCTGCCCACCCCGCCCGCCGCCGAGTGCACCAGCACCGTCGCCCCCGGCCTGGGATGCGCCAGCTCGAACAGCGCGAAGTACGCCGTCAGGAACACCGCGGGAAAGCCCGCCGCCTGCTCCATCGTCAGCGTCGAAGGCAGCGCGAACAATTGATGTCGCGCAACCGTGACATGCGTCGCGTACCCGCCGAACCGCGTCACCCCGAACACGCGGTCTCCGGGGGCCAGGTCCTCCACGCCCGCGCCCACGGCCTCCACCGTGCCGGAGAACTCGAAGCCCGGGGTGATGGGCCACCCCACGTATTCCTTGGCGGAGGCGTACAGCCCCATGCGGATGACGCAGTCCGCATAGTTCACCCCGATGGCCTGGGTGGCCACCAACACCTCCCCGGCTCCAGGTGAAACCTGATTCAGGTTTTCAACCCGGAGCTGCCCGTACCCACCTGGCTTCGCGATGACGACCTTGCGTGCGCTCATGCGTCCCTGAGTACCACGCGACGCGGCGCGACAACGTCCGCGCACGGCCACACGGCTGACGACTCTCGCGCGAGATGTCCCTACACTGCGTTTCGTGCCCGATGATTGTCTTCAAACCGGGCACGCGTACCCCCACAACTCGAAGGAGTTCTCCATGCGATTGCGGCATTCGCTGTTCCTCATGGGCCCGTTGCTCGTGGGCGCCCTCTCCGGCTGCGGACAGGACGTCGACGAGCCCTCGGCCGAACCGCTCGCCACCGTCGAATCCCCCGTCGTCTCCACCTCCGGTCTCACGCCGCACTTCCGCACGTGGCTTTCCGCCAACGGCTATGACAGCTACGACTTCGTCCGCGCCGACCTCACCGGTGGCAGCTACGGCGGCAAGGCGAGCGCCACCGACACGGTGGTGAACACCCCGGTCATCTTCATCCACGGCAACTCGGACAAGGCGGTGGGCACGGGCACCGCGGGCCAGTCCGGATGGAATGCCTCCATCGAGTACTTCCTCGCCAACGGCTACAAGCCGAGCGAGCTGTACGCGACGACGTGGGGCCCCGCCGACGTGATGCAGACGGCGGTCCAGTACCACTCGAAGACGAACGTGATGAAGGTCCGCAAGTTCATCGAGGCCGTGAAGGCGTACACGGGCGCGACGAAGGTGGACATCATCACCCACTCCATGGGCGTGACGCTCGCGCGCAAGGCCATCCTGGGAGGCTCCGCCAACGACTCGGCCAACGGCGGCGCGTACAACGTGGGCCCCGCGCTCACGACGTCCGTGGACACCTTCGTGGGCATCGCCGGCGCCAACCTGGGCCTCACGTCCTGCTACCAGACGGGCCCCACCACGCCGACGTGCGGCTCCACCAACGGCCTGTATCCGGGCTACCTCTACCTGGGGCTGGTCGTCGGCCGCTCCGCGTACCTGGACAACCTGCGCGCGCAGAGCAATTACGAGGGCGACTACCGCTACACCATCTACTCCACGGCCGATGAAGTCATCGGATACGGAGGCATCGTGTACGGCCAGTACACCTCGCGCATCCCAGGCCAGACGGGAGAGAAGGTCTACTCGGCCTATCCCTACGGGCACTTCAACTCGAAGGACCTGACGGCCGCGGTGCAGTACAGCATGGTGCGCAACCACACCATCCCGTAGTCACCGCCCCATCGCCCCCGGCACGCCAGATTCACGGGCGCCGCCGGGGGTTCCCTGCCTGAGTGTCCTCGAGGCCGGCCACCAGAGCCGACGACGGCCCATCCACGCCGTGGGGGAGTGGATGTGGCCGTCGCGCGCTCAGGGGCTCACGGACTGGGGCCATCCGAGGGCGCGGGGGCGTCCTGCTGCTGGGGCATGGGCGAGGGCTGGCTGCCCGGAACCCCCGGCATGGGCGCGGGCTCACCCGGCTTCGGCGTCTTGTCCTCGCGCGCCTTCTCCAGGAAGGGCCGCGCCGAGGCCGGGTCCTTCACGAACGCCAGCGCCACCTCGTTGAAGGACTCCGGGCAGTCGAGCTGCACCGTGTGGCCGCAGCCCTTCATCGGCACCAGCGACGCGGCGGGGATGTTCGACGCGCCGAACTCCATGATGTCGCGCGCCTCGCCGCCGTGGAGGAACGGGTTGGGGATGAGCCGGTCATCCGTGCCGTAGACGATGAGCGTGGGCACGGTGACATGGCCCAGGTTGTCCCGGACGAAGTCGTTGTGCGCCAGCCCCTGCACCGTGCGGACGTTGGCGTAGGCATAGGCGTCGAACTCGGGCGTCTTCGCCAGCCGCACCCGCTCTTCAATGAGCCACTCGAGCTGGGGCCGCCAGTTCATGAAGTTCCCCTGGCGCACGCTGCCCCAGATGTTCGCCTCGGGCGCGTACTTGATGAACTCCGTGCTCATCACCCGCGCGAACCACGCCTTCTCCTTCCAGGTGAACTTCTCGAAGCCGGCCGGAGACACCAGCACCAGCGCGCTGAGCGCCTCCGGGTAACGGATGGCGTATGACAGCGACGTCTGCCCGCCCATGGAGTGGCCCACGAGGATGGGCTTCTCCACGCCGAGCACCCGCGTCAGCTCCAGCACCACGTCCGCCATGGCCTCCATGGTGTACGGGAACATGGCCGGCTTGTCGGACTTGCCGTAGCCGGGCAGGTCCACCGCGATGACGCGGTAGCCCTGCGAATGAAAGACATCCAGCTGCGCGCGCCAGAACTTCAGATAGGAGCCCAGGCCGTGCACGAAGACCACCGTCTTCGCCTCGGGCGACGCGGCGGGCAGGTCCACGTAGGACACATGCAGCATGGTGCTCAGCTGGTAGCGGAGCGTGGCGTAGGGCAGCGGAGCCCGGTGCACGGGCCACGCCTGCTTCGTGCCCTCGGTGGAGTAGTCCAGGTCCTTGAAGGACAGCGCGGACTCACTGGCATACGAGCGCACGCAACCACTGGAGGACAGCCCGGCCGCGAGGAGCAGGGCGGTGAAAGCGCGGGAGGAGCTCATGGTCAGAACGCGTACCAGGTGAAGGTGGTGAAGGCCGCCCACGGGTCGCTCTGCACGGTGGGGGCGCCGTCGTAGAAGCTGCCGCGGAAGAGGTAGCCACCGTGGAGGCCCACGGTCATCAGGTAGCGGATGTGGTAGCGCAGCTCCGCGTTGAGCTCCGCGCCGATGAACCGGCCCCGCCGCACCGCCGGGTCCCACCGCGCCGGGTCCGCCCCCGCGTTGGCGAGCCCCGCGCCCACCTTGAGGTTGAGCTTGTTGGGGACGATGTCCCACGCCGCCGTGGCGATGCCCGCGCGCAGGCCGTAGCCCTGGTTGGAGATGTCCGTCACCGCGCCCGTGTAGTTGTTCACCGTGCTGGTGAACGGGAACAGGATGAGCATCTTGTGGTTGAACCACACCGCGCCCGGCAGGCCGTACTGGTTGAGGGTGAAGGCGCCGGTGTACTTGTCGTCGCCCGGGTTGCTGTCGCCCGAGGAGAACATGCCCTCCACGGTGATGACGTCACCGGGTCCGTGGCCCCACTGGTACATGACCTCCAGGTTGGCGGACACGCCGGAGATGTTCAGCTCGTCGAGCACCGAGTTCTCGGGGTCGTCGCTCTCGTACTTGCCCCCGTTGTACATGACGAAGCCGGAGGCCCCCAGGCGGCCCAACCGGAAGTCGATGTTGTGGTTGAAGTGCGCGCCCGCCCAGAAGACGTTGCCCGTGGGCCTGTTGATGTCGAAGCGCGCCGTGCCCGTGAAGCCGGGCAGGCCCGAGGACGACGGGCCGCTCTTCACCAGGCCCTCGAAGGCGTAGGCGTCACCCTTGGTGTTGTCGTTCAGATACCAGAGCGACACGCCCACGTTGGTGTTGGGGCGCACCGGGTAGACGTAGTCCGCCATCGCCAGCCAGATGTACTTGAGGCGCGGGTCATTGCGCGTGGCGCGGTCCGCCTGCGCGCTGCCCAGCGGCGTCAGCGTCAGGCGGGCGTTGCCCTTGTAGCCGCTGAAGATGGACAGGCCCGTGGCGTCGCTGCCCAGGAAGGCCAGCTTGTAGCCCGTGCGCACCAGGTCCGAGAGCGGAGTGCGCGTGGGGTCATAGGGGCTGTCATAGACAGGCTGCGTACCGATGAGCAGCGCCAGCTTGCTGGGGCTGCGCGTCGGGTAGATGGCGACGTTGATGTTCTTCGTCTGGATGTTGACCTGGTCGGCGTTGAAGCCGCCGCCCTCGTTCTGGCCAATGGTGTTGGCCGAGCGGCCCCAGAGGAAGTCCACCTCGAACTGGGCGCGGAAGGACGCCAGGCCGTCGACGAAGAACGGGCTGTATTCGATGACGGGAATCCAGCGCTGCTCCACGAAGTACGCGGAGCGGCCGGGCTCGACGCTCACGGCACTGCCCACCGGCGAGCCGATGGGGCCCAGCGCCACGCCACGCAGGCCCGCGGGGTCTCCCACCTGGTTCGTCACCGAGCCACGCGTGAAGAAGTAGTTGATGAGGGTGAACTCGCGCGGCTCCGCGTCCTCCTCGCGGTCCTTGGCCTCCAGCCACTCGCCATACAGGCCCGGCACCGGCGGACTCTGGGCCGCCGACGGCGACGACAGAGCCACGAGCCCCAGCGCGGCGAGCATCCTCGCGCCCCGCCACACCCTCTCGCGTGCTTCAAACCCACTTCCCGTCATATCCACCTCGGCCCCGCGCGTGGGGCACTCCCGGCGCACCGGGTGTCGATGTCTTCCCTGTTGCGGCTCACGGCACGAGCGGCGGGCACCGCGTCCCGCGCGGGTGGCTCGTATCGCGGTGCTCCTTGGAACGGGCCCTGGGGCCCGCGCCGGACAGACGTCTGGAGGGAAGGCGGGAGCACACCCTCCCTCCAGCGTGAAACACAGCCAGGACTACTGGATGGCGTAGACCTGCACGGCGTTGCCGGTGAAGGCCTTGTCGCCCATCTTCACCGTGTTCGCCGCGCCCACGGCGCCGTTGGCGCAGCGCATGCCGGTCGCCTGGTTCTTGAAGAAGATCTCCAGGCTGAGCTTCTTCTGGTCCGCGGAGAAGCCGCCGCGGCCCTCCTGCACCAGGCCGCCCGGGAAGGTGAACGTCACGTCGAAGCAGCTGCCGTCCTCCGTCGCGTTCTCGATGAGGACGGTGGTGGAGGTGAAGGTGAGCGGGTTCTTCGCCTGGTCATGGTGGCAGACGCCATCCGTGATGGTGCCCGGGATGCTGTCGACCTTGAAGTTGCCGGCCGCCACCGACATGGTGACCTTCTGGTAGCACTGCGACACAGCGCCAAAGTCGGTGTCCTCGCTGTAGCCGTTGGGATGAGAGGGGATGTTGTCCCCCGTCATCACCATCGACTTGCCGTCCAGGAACGCCAGGATGTTGGCGGAGCTGTTGAGCTTCGGCTTCTCGACGACGGGGTCCTTGTCGTCACCACAGCCCACGAGGCCCAGCGTGCACAGCATCACCGCGGACAGAAGCTTCTTCTTCATGTGATTGCTCCCCTTCTCGCCGGTGTCACCACCGGCAGGTCACGACAGACGACAGGCTTTGAGGGCCAGATGAGACAGGCCCGTTTTCAACGGCGTGTTCAGCGCGGCGCGGCGCTTCGGGAGGGCGTCACGGCCCTGTCCGCGTCGGCGGCGATGGCCGCCTCGCGCAGCTCGCGCTTGAGAATCTTCCCCGCCGCGGACACCGGCAGGCGCTCCACCAACTCCACCTGCTTGGGCACCTTGAAGCGCGCCACCCGGCCGCGCAGGTGCTCGAGCAGCACGTCCCCGGAAGCCTGCGCGCCCGGCTTGAGCACCACGAAGGCGCGGCCCACCTCGCCCCATTTCGCGTCGGGCACGCCCACCACCGAGCACTGCTGCACCGCGGGGTGTTCGTAGAGCACCGACTCCAGCTCCAGCGGGTACACGTTCTCTCCACCGGAGATGAACATGTCCTTCTTGCGGCCGGCGATGGTGAAGAAGCCGTCCGCGTCCACGCGCGCCAGGTCCCCCGAGTGGAACCAGCCATCCGCGTCGATGGCCTCGCGCGTGGCGGCCGCGTCCTCGAAGTAGCCCGAGCACATCGAGGGGCCCTTGAGGACGAGCTCCCCCACCTGGCCGACGGGCACCTCGCGGCCGTCGTCGTCCACCAACTTCGCGGCGATGAAGTAGTTGGGGCGGCCGATGGAGCCCGCCTTCGACACCGCGAACTCGGGCCCCATGCTGAAGATTCCCGGGCCGAACTCCGTCATGCCGAAGCCCTGCTTGAAGGGCACCGCGTGCACGGCCTGCCACGCCTGGATGAGCGGCACCGGCAGCGCCGCGCCACCGCTGGTCATGAAGCGCACGGAGGAGAAGTCCGTGCTCGCGAAGCGCGGCGAGTCGAGCAACTGCTGGTACTGCGTGGGCACCGCGAAGAAGAGCGACACCTTCTCGCGGGGGATGAGCGCGAGCAGCTCCTCCGGCTCCCAGCGGCGCATGATGACCACCGTGCCGCCCGCGGTGAGCAAGGGCACCGTGTAGACCAGCAGTCCGCCCGTGTGGAACATGGGCGTGTGCGTCACGGTGACGTCGCCGGGGCGCACCTCGTGCACCAGCGTGTTGAGCGTGTTCCACGCCACCATGCGGTAGCTGATGCACGCGCCCTTGGAGCGCCCCGTGGTGCCGCCCGTGAAGAGCAGGCAGAGGATGTCCTCCTCGGACACCGCGTCGTTCTTCACCGGCTCCGTGGGGCGGTGCGCGAGCGCCGCTGAGTACGCGGTGGCGCCCGGCAGCCCCTGGGGCTCGAGCGAGACGAGGTGCAGCGACTCCCCCACGTGCTCGCGCACCTGGGCCACGGCGTCGCGGAAGTCGTCGCCGAAGAGGAGCACGCGCGGACGGATGGCGCGCACCAGGTCGGTGAGCTCGGCGGCGTGCAGGCGCCAGTTGTAGGGGACGAAGATGGCGCCCAGCTTCCCGCAGGCGAAGAGGACGTCCAGGTACTCCACGCCGTTGTGGGCGACCAGGCCCACGCGGTCGCCGCGCTTCACGCCGGCGACGTCGCGCAGCCAGCCTCCGAGCGCCTCGGCGCGCGCGTTCAGGTCGCGATAGGTGAAGCGGCCCGCGGCGCCCTTGGCCGTGTCCACCACCGCGACGTGCTCGGGCCAGTACAGGGCGCCCCGCCCCATCCAGTCTCCGATGAACATGCGCGCCTCCACGGCTCAGGCCGTCCAGCGATAGAGGGCGGAGGCCATGGCGAGACCACCGCCGCTGGCACAGAAGGCCACCAAATCACCACGCCGCACCTTCCCCTGGACGACCGCGTCGTCGAGCGTCATGGGGATGCAGGCCGAGCCGGTGTAGCCCCACTTGTCCATGGTGTAGTGCGCCTTCTCCATGGGCTGATTCAGCGCCTTCATGGTGGCCTCGATGGTGCGCAGGTTGAGCTGGGTGAAGACGAACAGCTTCACGTCATCCAGCGTCTGCGACTGCTTCTTGAGGAGCTGGTCCAGGAGCATGGGCCAGCGCTCGGTGTTGAACGTCGCGGGGAACTTGCGGACGAACTGCACGGCAGGCTTGCCGCCGGTGAGGGGCAGCGTCTCCGCGGTGGCGGGGCGGTGGCTGCCGCCGGTGTAGATGCCGAGCGCGTCGTGGTACTCGCCGTTGGCCAGCAGCTTCGCGCCCATGAAGCCGGGCTTGTCGCCCGCGCCCAGGACCACCGCGCCCGCGCCGTCCGCGAACAGGGTGCAGGTCTTCTTGTCCTTCCAGTTCACGTAGCGGGTCATCGCGTACGCGCCCACGACGAGGATGCGGCGGTAGCTGTCGTCCGCGGCAATCGTCTTGGAGCCCACGTCCAGCGCCGTCACCCACCCGGCGCACGCGCAGTTGAGGTCGTACGTACCAGCGTTGACGGCGCCCAGCTTGGCCTGCACCACGGAGGAGGTGGCGGGGCTCAGGTAGTCGGGCGTGTCGGTGGCGACGATGACCAGGTCCAGCTCCTCCGGCTTCGTCCCGGAGCGCTCCAGCGCCTGGCGGGCGGCGGCGACGCACAGGTCACTGGTGGCCTGGGAGTCCGCCATGACGTGGCGCTGCTTGATGCCCACGTTCTGCTGGAGCCACTCGTCCACGGGCTCGCCGAGGAGCTTCTCGACGTCCGCGTTGGTGAGGACCTTCTCGGGGACGTAACGGCCGGTGGAGAGGATCTGCGCGTATCGCATTGCGGTGTTCAGCTCCGGGCGCTCCGCGCCGGACGGCGCGCGGGACGCAGCGTGTTCTTCTTCGGTGTCTTGGGTGTCTTGGAAGCGGCGGGGGCCTTGGAGGCGGCGGTGGACTTCAGGCCGTTGCGTCCGGTGGCGGCGGCGGGGCGGGCGTCGAGGCCGTGGCGGATGAGGCTCATCGCGGTGTCGAGCACGCGCTCGAGGCCCCGGTCCTCCTCCCACAGCACCCAGCGCATGCCGAGGAAGTCGCCGATGCCCATCAGGCAGTAGGCGAGCGTCTCCGGGTCCATGCGGCGCACTTCGCCTTCGTCCATGGCGTTGGAGAGGCCGGTGACGTAGCCCTTGGCGAAGCGGTCGTAGTAGCGGCGGTAGCAGTCGGTGTCGACGAACTCCGCCTGGCGCACGACGCGGTAGAGGTTGGGGTGCTGGCGGACGAACTGGAAGAAGGTGCGCAGGCCCTCGCGCTCCACGTCCATGCGGTTGTCGCAGCGGGCGGTGGACTCACCGATGAGGCGGCGCAGGCGCGTGCCCAGGTCGTCGACCACTTCGATGAAGATGGACTGCTTGTCGGGGAAGTAGACGTAGAACGTTCCGAGCGCCACGCCGCTCTTGCGGGTGATGTCCGCGATGGACGCGCGCTCGTAGCCCTTCTCTCCGAAGACCGACTCCGCGGCCTTCAGCAGCTTCGCACGCGTCCGCTGTCCTCGCGGGGTGACGGGTCCGGAGCGGTCTGGAGAAGTTGAAGGCCGATTCATGTTTCACCTAGCGGTAGCACCCGCTCGACGCGGTTGTCAAAGCGCGGACAATGGCTCCGCGCGTCATGGACGACGGGCGACGCGGGGCGTCACCCTGGAGGCCTCATGCCTCCGAGCGCTGGAGCGTACTCCGATTGCGAGAGCACCCAAGGAGCACCATCGACGCGGCGCGTGGTCGATGCTTCGATGCGTGGCTCACCCAGGGGAAAGTCCACACCATGAAGCGCCCGTCGTTCCTCCCACTGTCCCTGCTCCTCGTCGCGTGGCTCGGCGCGGGCTGCGCTTCCACGCCCACCGCGCGGCAGTATGTCCCCGCCGACTCCGGCAACGCCTTCCTGTGGGAAGTGAAGGACTCACACGGCGGCGTCGCGTACCTCGTCGGCTCCATCCACATGGGCAAGCCCGGCGCCCTCACTCTCCCCGCCTCCATGGAGGCCGCCTTCTCCAAGGCCGAGGTCCTCGCCGTCGAGGTCGACACCACCCGCACCGACCCCACCACCCTGCAGAAGCTCGTGCTCGAGTTGGGCACGCTCCCCGAGGGCCAGGGCCTCTCCCAACGCCTGGACCCCACCACGCGCGAGCTGCTCGAGCGCACCGCCACGCGGCTGGGCATCGCCGCGCAGGGGCTCGAGCGGCTGCGCCCCTGGCTCGCGGGCCTGCTGCTCAACAACCTGGAGTTCGAGGCCGCCGGCTACAAGCAGGGCCACGGCATCGACCGGGCCTTCCTCGACCGCGCCCACGGCCTCCAGAAGCAGGTGATGGAGTTGGAGACCGCCGACGGACAGCTCCGCATGCTCGCGGGCACTCCCGACAAGCTCCAGGACCTCATGCTCCGCGACCAACTCCGCCGCGAGCAGCCCCCCGCCGAAATCGTCGAGGCCCTCACCTCCGCCTGGAAGGCCGGCGACGCGGACGGCATGGCCGCCCTGCTGCTCGAGGGCGCCAAGGACGCCACGTACCGCCCCGTCTACGAGCGCGTCTTCTTCGAGCGCAATGTCCAGATGGCCAACAAGCTGGACACCCTGCTCGCCGAGCCCCGCGTCCACCTGGTCGTCGTCGGCGCGGGCCACGTCGTCGGCCCCGAGGGCATCGTCGCCCTCCTCCAGAAGAAGGGCCACACCGTCCGCCAGCTCCCACGCGACGCCGCCACTCCGTGAGCCCCACGGCCTCGCGCCGCCCCGTCTGAGACAGCCGGGCCCGTCATCGGGCCCCGCGCGACGGCGGATCCACCCCACGGCGAGGAAGCCGCGCACCCCACGTGGGCAACGCCCTGCCCCACGTGACGACGGCACCTCCACGTCCGCGCGGCGGATCCACGGCGGAGTCCACGGCACCTCACCCGCAGTCCCCACCCACCCGGGCTGCGGGCGCCTGTCACCTGCCTTGCTCACATTCGGGCTTGCGTTATCCGCCCAGTTGCCTATTTTGCACGCCAAATTTAATTTAGCAGCCGAACCCTTTCGGGACTTATAAAAATAAGGTTTGTTGCCCCTCATGCCCATGGATGAACTCGACTTCCGCCTGGTGGACCTGTTGCAGCGCGATGGCCGCGCGACGCAGCTGGAGCTGTCGCGCGCGGTGGGTTTGTCGCAGCCCGCGGTGGCGGAGCGGATCCGCAAGTTGGAAGAGCGGGGGGTCGTCACGGGCTACGCGGCGCGCGTGGACGCGACGAAGCTGGGCAAGGACATCACGGCGTTCATCGGGGTGAGCATCGAGCACCCCAAGTACTTCGAGGGCTTCGCGAAGAAGGTCCTCGCGCTGCCCGACGTGCTGGAGTGCCACCGCGTCGCCGGGCAGGACTCCTATCTGCTCAAGGTCAAGAGCGCGAACACGCGCACCTTGGACTCGCTGCTCGTGGAGACGCTGCGCACCATCGCCGGCGTGACCCGCACGCAGACCACCATTGTCCTGTCATCCATCAAAGAGGACACGCACGTCCGCGTGCCTCCCGAGTACGCCAAAGGAGAGTGAGAGATGAGTGCCGACGCCATGAGCGCCCCCCTTCCCCCGCCGCCGGTCTGGCGTCTCGCGCAACGCATGTCGCGCATCAAGACGTCCGCGGTGCGCGAAATCCTCAAGGTCGCCGAGCGGCCCGACATCCTCTCCTTCGCCGGCGGCCTGCCCGCCCCCGAGCTCTTCCCGCTGGAGGCCATCGCGGACGCCCACGCGCGTGTGCTGGCCGAGGACGGCCGCTCCGCCCTCCAGTACAGCACCACGGAGGGCTTCGCCCCGCTGCGTGAGTGGATTGCCACGCACCTGGGCAAGAAGGGCCGCGTGTGCACCGCGGACCAGGTCCTCATCACCAACGGCTCGCAGCAGGGCATCGACCTGGTGGCGAAGGTCCTCCTGGACCCGGGTGACCTGGTCATCGTGGAGAACCCCAGCTACCTGGCCGCGCTGCAGACGTTCGGCGGCTACGAGGCGAAGTTCGCCACGGTGGAGAGCGACGACCACGGCATGCGCGTGGACGACCTGGAGCGCGTGCTGGCGACGCACAAGCCGAAGCTGCTCTACATCGTCGCCAACTTCCAGAACCCCAAGGGCACCACCCTGGCCCTGGAGCGGCGCAAGGAGCTGGTGCGGCTGGCGCAGCAGCACCGCTTCCTCATCCTGGAGGATGACCCGTACGGCGAGCTGCGCTTCCGCGGCGAGCACCTGCCGTCCCTTGCCGCCTTCGACGACCAGGGCGTCGTCGTGTCCCTGGGCACGTTCTCCAAGACGCTGGCCCCGGGTCTGCGCATCGGCTGGGTGGCGGGCCCCAAGGACTTCGTGCGCAGCCTCACCATCGCCAAGCAGTCCACGGACCTGCACACGGCCACCGTCGCCCAGCGCGCCGTGGTGAAGCTGCTCCAGAACTTCGACTACTACGGCCACCTGGAGGCGCTGCGCCCCGTCTACGGCGAGCGCGCCAACGCCATGCTGGACGCCCTCAAGCTCCACATGCCCGAGGGCACGAGCTGGACGCACCCCGATGGCGGCATGTTCCTCTGGGCCCAACTTCCCCCGGGCCTCAGCGGTGACACCCTGCTACCGCGCGCCATCGAGCAGAAGGTCGCCTTCGTCCCGGGCAGCCCCTTCTTCGCCACCAACCCGCGCTCGGAGTTCATCCGCCTCAACTACTCCAACCGCCCGCCGGAGCTGATTGCCGAGGGCATGCGCCGCCTGGGCGCCGTCATCTCCGGCGCCCTGTAGTCCGCGCCGCCAGGACCTCCAGGTCGTGCCGCGCCGCGTCGGGTCTCCCGGCGCGGCGTTTTCATTTCCACCGGAGTTGAATCCCGATTCATGTTTCAACTCCTTCCCCGCTGGCCAGGGCGGGCCGGGTTGCGTACCCTGCGCGGCGGACCTTCTGGCGGCGAAGGGGTGCTCGAGTCACTCCGCCGCCCAACACACCGGAGAGACACATGCAGCTCAAGGACCTGAAGGTGATTGTGACGGGCGGTGCCCAGGGCATGGGCGCGCACTTCGCGCAGCGGCTGTTGGAGGCGGGGGCCCAGGTGGCGGTGGGCGACGTCGCCGAGGAGAAGCTGGCCGCGCTGCCCGCGGGCATCCACCGGCGCAAGCTGGATGTGTCGTCCGAGGAGGACATCACGTCCTTCGTGAACTGGGCGCACGGGGCGATGGGCGGCCTCAACGGCCTCATCAACAACGCGGGCATCCTGCGCGACGCGCTGCTGGTGAAGAAGGACAAGGCCACCGGCCAGGTGAAGAAGCTGTCCACCGCGGACTGGAACACCGTCATCGGCGTCAACCTGACGGGCGCCACGCTGATGGTGCGCGAGGTGGTGGCGAAGATGGTGGAGACGGACCAGAAGCCGGGCGTCGTCGTCAACATGTCGTCCATCGCGCGGCACGGCAACCGCGGCCAGTCCAACTATGTGTCCGCCAAGGCAGCGCTGGCGGCGAACACCGTGACGTGGTCGCGCGAGTTCGGCCCCTTCGGCGTGCGCGTGGGCGCGGTGGCCCCGGGCATGATTGAGACGCCCATGACGCAGGGCATGAACCAGAAGGCCCGCGACGCGCTGGTCTCCGCCATCCCCGTGGGCCGCATTGGCCTGCCCGAGGACATCTGGCTGGCCGTGAAGTTCATCCTCGAGTGCGACTACTTCAACGGCCGCACCATCGACGTGGACGGCGGCCTCAACTTCTAGGCCCCGCCGTGTCGTAGCCCCTCCCTCGGAGGCACTTCGGCGGCAAGCCCGCTGAAGCGCCTTCGAGGGGTGGAGTCACGACGCTCGCGCCGGCTACGGGGCGGCGTCGGTCTTCAGCGCCACCAACTTGGTGGCCATCAAGAGCAGCATGGACAGGGGGTGGAACGGGCCCTTCGTCAACTCGCGCATGTCGGCCTCCATGACGGAGGGGCCACCCGGGGTGAGGAAGGTGAAGCGCATGTTGAGGCCCTCCACCGGCGCCTGGGGGCGCGGCGCGGGCGCGGGCAGGTCGACCTTCGAGGACGAATCCGCCTCTTCCGAAGAGGGACCCGAAGAGCGTGAGCGGACGACGGCGAACACGACTCCGGCCATGCCGAGCAGCGCCAGTATCAACAGCAGTGACATCAAATCCCTCGAGCCAGGTGATGCCTGCGCGGACGCCCGGGCATCCAGATGTTGGTGGGTTGCATTCGCCACCCTATGACGAAACATCGAGGCACGTAGGTGGAGGGCGCCATCCTCGAGGTCTCCCGGCGTGGCGGCTCACGAACGCTGGGGAATTTCCGCTCACGCACAGGGGGCCCTCTGACAGGGCTGCCGGAGCAGCGTTTCGGCCCCGGGAGCGACGGCGAGGGCAACCGTGGTGACATTCCGGCATGATGGCCCACGTGCGCAGGGCCACGTCCGCTCTCGCACAGGGGGCCGCCCTGACAGATCCGCCGAAGCATCACCTCGGCGAAGGGCCGGGCTCGCCTCGCCCAAGGCAGCTACCGCCGGCTGACGTCACCCGAGCGCATCGCGTGCAACATCAAGGGCTCACCGGTGTAGAGCAGCTTGTAGGCCCCGTAGCTGCCGAGCACGTGTTTCACGTACTCACGCGTCTCGTCGAAGGCGATGTGCTCCACCCACTCGTCGAGCTCCGCCTCGGGCAGCGCCTCGCGCCAGCGCTCCACCGCCGCGGGCCCCGCGTTGTACGCGGCCACCGCGTAGGCTACGTTGCCGTCGAAGCGCTGGAGCAGGCTCCCCAGATAGGCCGCGCCCAACCGGACGTTCTGCGCGGGCTGCAGCAACCCCGCCTCGCCCACGTCGGGCAGCTTCAACTGACGGGCGACGGCCCTGGCCGTGTCGGGCATGAGCTGCGCGAGCCCCAGCGCTCCCGTGGCCGAACGCGCCTGGGGACGGAACCGACTCTCCTCGCGGATGAGCCCCTGCATCAGGTCCGGGTCCACGCGCGACACGCGTGAGTAGCGCTGGATGATCTTCCGATACGTCAGCGGCCAAGTGGCCTCCCAGACGGGACGCGACGACGCGTTGAGCGGGCCCTGCACATCCTGGCGGAGGGAGACCCGGGCCACCTGCCGCGCGGCCTGCTTGCGCCCCGCGCGCAGCATCGTCTGGTAGAGCAGCCGCGCGGGTGCCTCGGGGAGCCCCCGCGAATCCACCGCGAGCAGCTCCTTGGCCGCGCCTGGATGTCCCAACCTCAAGAGCTCCACCCCCGCGGTGAAGCGAGGGTCATCGCGCAGGACGCCAGGCGGCAAGGGCCACACCTCGTCGGGAGGGACCTCCGCGCCCGGCTCGGGAGGAGGCACCGAGCGCGACAGCCGCACGGGCGCGACACGCGCGAGCCGCGAGCGCGCCAGCATTCCGTACCAGCTCGCGGGCCGCTCCGTGGTCAGCCGGACGTAGTCGTCGAGCGCCGCGGCGTTGGTGAGGGGCGCTGCTTCGCGCAGACGCGCGCGCCAGTACCGCGCCCTCCAGAGTGACTCGTCCGTGCGCGAGGCCGCGGGCAGGTGCTCCACCGCGTCCAGCGCGGCCAAGGCCTCCGCGGGGGCGTCGCGCCGCGCGTGGAGCCAGAAGGCCCGGAAGAGGGACTCCGCGGCGAAGTTGCCCGCCGGATACCGCTTCGCGGCCTCCTCGTAACGCGCGAGCGCCACGTCGGGCTGGCCCGTGCGCTGGAGCAGCCACGCCTCGAAGAAGAGCGCGTCGTCCGCGTAGCCATGCTCGGGGTAGTCGCGCGCGAGCGTCGCGTACGTCTCGATGGCCCCCTTCGGGTCCACCACCGACTGCGAGTACCCCAGCACATAGAGCGCCTGGGGCCGCTGCTCCGGGGACAGGCACTTCTCCGCGACGGGCGCGAGCAGTTGGATGGCCCGGCGGTGCTGACGCTCCTTGCGCAGCGCCCGGCCATAGGCGAGGTGCGCGCGGCAGGAGAGCTCATCGGGCAGCTCGACCTGGGACATCACCCCGCGCAAGAGCTCCATCGCCGCGACATTGTGGTGCAGCTCCACCAGCGCCTCCGCGCGGCGCACCTTCCACTTGAGGGGCAGCGCCAAACCCGAGAGGCGCTGGCGGGCCCGCTGCGCCTCGCGCGACAAGGGGCTGGTGGCCCAGACCTCCAGCAGCGCGCGGTGCTCCAGGTTGTACTGCCCCTGCGCCCGAGCCAAATCACAGACGGCGAGCAGCGCCTTCGTCCGCAAGTCATCCGGCCCCTTCGTCCGCCGGGTGTCGATGAGCTCCTCGAGCGCCTTCACCGCGCCCGGAATGTCATTCTGGCGCCGGAGCACTCGCGCCAGGCTGAAGCGCGCCTCCGCGTAGAGCGGAGAGCCCTGGCTCACGTCGCGGTATTGAGAAGCAGCCAGCTCCCGCTTGCGCAGCTTCTCGTTCGCCTGCGCCGCCCACAGCAGGAAGTGGTCCTTCAACGGCGTGTAGTCGACCGCGAGCGCGGCCAGCTCCTGCGCCGAAGTGGCGTAGTCGCGGGCCAGGTGCGCGCTCTGCGCACGCAGGAAGCGGACGGGCAACGTGGGGGCCTCGTCCGCGAGCAGCGCACGGGCGCGCGCATGACGGCCCAGGCGCAACGCGTCGCGCGCCTTGGCCAACGTCCCTTGCGCGAAGTACGGCGCGAGCTGCTCCGAACCGAACATCGCGACGGAGAGCTCCGCGCCCGAAGGCTGCGCCGCCGGAGTGTCGAGCAGTTGCTCCAACTGCTCCTCCGACAGGACCTCACCGGGGCCTTCATCCTCGGGTGACTGCGCCCAGGCGGTGCTCACGTGGGTGAGGCAAACCACCACCACGCCCACGCGCAGCCAACGTCGTCCATCCATGCAAACCCTCTTCGGCGAAACGGGTCGCTCAGGGTTTGCACGACGGCTCGAGTTGGGACCGCACCCAGGGCGCGACATCCGCACCCGCGTCGACCAGGCGATACACGCGCCTGACACGTCCCCCCGCCTCTGCCAGATACCCGACGGAGGCCGCTACGCGCGCACCCGCTCCGCCAACGCCCGGTTCATCGCCGCATACGCGGACCGGATGGCCTCCACGCGCGTTGCGCCGAAGAGCGCTGTCGCCGCGCCGCGGAACGCCTCTCCGTGCACCAGCCGCGTCCCGCCCCCTTCCGAGGTCAGATGGAAGAAGTGCCGCCCCTGCAACACGCCCGGCACGCCGCCCGTCCACTCCAACGCCCCAGGTGACTCCACGCGCACCAGCGTCGCGGTGAAGCGCATCGCCCACCACGCCGGACCTCCTGGCGGGTAGGCCCGCATCACCACACGCGCGCCCACCTCCAGCCGCCCCCGCGCCTCCAACAACAGCGGGTTCCAGGCCGCATAACTCCCAAAGTCACTCAACACCGCCCACACCCTCTCCGGGGGTGCGGCGATGAAGTCCTCCGTCCTCACGTGGAGCATCCCACTCCCTTACCGCCCGCACCCCGCCACGCAAAGACAGACCCGTACCCCGTGGCGTCTTGCATCCACGAACACCTGACATCCCCCTGCCCTTTCGGACGATTGCGGGATGACAGGACAATCGCGACTTTCTTCGTTAATCAGGAAGAAGCGGAGAGACCGTGGGTTGCTGGTATCAAAACCCTTTCAAGTCTCTCCTGGCGCACAACGCCTCCGAGGCTGGCGCCTGGAACGCAGGGAAGAGGGCCGCCCTCCGCGGTATCGGATGGGGAGCCCAGACCAGGGGTGCGAGGGCGAGGGGCACCCACCGCTAGTAGAGGTCGACGGGCATCGTCGCGCCCGCCTCGAACTCCGGAGCGCGCCGGAGCTGATCCAGCACACGCGGCGCGCAGCGCAGGTGAAGCATGGGCAACGAGCCCGGCGGACTCACCGAACGCACGGAGCCCATGAGGTGGTGCGCCTCGAGCCAGCGGATGAAGCTCTCGTGGAAACGAGCGCCTTCCGCCAGCCCGGCCCGATGGACCTCCGCTCGAGAAAGGGGCGGGGTGCGGGCAGACGTGTGCCTTCGGGACGGCGCGGGGGCCTCCCGGGGCATCACCGTGATGTCTATCCACTCGGGCTGCGTCCGCGCGCTGGCCGAGCCAGGCAACGGGCGCACCGCCGAGGAGACATAGGAACCGCCCGCGGAGAAACCCTCCCCGGGCTCGCCGGTCTTCCTGCTCATGGCCTCATCCTCCCCCGGGTCCGGCGCTCACCTGGCGCCGACCCCGGCTGCGACCCACACCGTCACCTGAATACAGCCAGGCCCTTGCCCGTCCGATGTCCGTTGGAGCGAGGAAGCTTGACCGCATTGGCCAAAATCAAATCCCGCACCTCAAGCGCCGTCAAGTCAGGGGCACGGCACCGATAGAGCGCCGCGATACCCGCTACATAAGGCGCCGCCATGCTCGTGCCACTCATTCGTTCGTAGAATGCCTGATTGTTACAACGTCGCTCGGTGCTGGAATACACATTCACTCCGTAACCCATGACGTCGGGTACGACACGGCGCTCCACGACGCCGCTCGCGGAGAAATGAGCCACGTTGCGCTCGAAGTCGACTGCCCCCACGGCCAGGGACTCTTCAAAGGCGGCTGGATAACCAACCGTGTCGGGTCCACTGTTGCCTGCCGCGACAACAGGCAGCACGTTGCTGTCCAGCAGCCGACGAATCATCGTCTGGAGCGCGCGCTGGTTGAGCTTGTAGTCCGCCTCCGAGATTCCCGGCGGCGGCTTGAGCGGAAACCCCAGGGAGAGGTTCACCACCGCGGGACGCGTGACGTTCTGCGGGCTGCTGAACTGGTGCAGCAGCCACTCCATGCCCGCGGCCACGCGGCCCAGGCTGGTGCGGATGGTCTCCGACTCGATGACGGACGCGACGTAGAGGTCCACCTCCGGCGCGACGCCGTGGTGCGTGCCCGCGGCGATGCCACACACGTGGGTGCCGTGGCCGTCCGGGTCGAAGCCGCGAATGTCTCGCGCCGGATTGTGCGGCGAGTTGGGGAACAGCGACACGTAGCGGAACTGGATGACGCGAGCGGCGTGCTCGGGGTGGTCCGCGTCCACGCCCGTGTCCAGCACGCCCAGCAGCACGCCCGCGCCGCGGATGCCCTGGGCATGAGCCAGGGGCACGCCGCTCTCGTCGGGCCACTCGCGCTGGGCAAGCGAGCTCATGCCCCGGTTGCGCGGGCCGGACTGTCCCGCCGACACGGGGCCGGGGAAGGACAGGGGCACGACGTCGGGGATGAACTCGAAGTCGCTGGCCAACTCGCCCCGCGCCTCGGTCTCCGTGGCCTCTGAATAGAAGTGCGCCATGGTGGCACCGATGAGCGGCATGAAGCGGAAGCTGCCCGCCTCGCTGCCGGTCTGCTCCGTCACGGGCGCGCCCGGAAGCGGCGGAACCGTGGCGTCCGCACCGCGCGTGGTGGGGCGCTTGATGCGAGAGCCCTTCGACACCCGCTTGCGCGCCTCCTCTCCACTGACGGGAGGACGCGGACCGGGCAGCGTGGCGGAGCGCATGCCCAGCGACGACAGGGTGTCCGGCGCGCGGTTGGCGACCGCGAAACGAAGGGCCGTGGTGCGAGGCAACACGCGCTCGCCCTGCTGCGTACCGCGAGGCCCCACGCGGGCCTGCGTCTCGATGGACTCCTTGGGAACCAACAGGTAGGACTTCATGGGTTGTCTACTCCTTGAACCACCGTGCTACGCGGGCGGCGCGCAACAAGGGCCTCCCGCCTCCAAGCCGCGTCCGCCGCGCCCGGAGCCTTACGGGACGGGCGGGAGATGAATGGCGCGCGCTGGGTGGCGCGCCGCACCGCCGGGTCCTCTCGCCCGGCGCATGGGCCCTCCTCGTTGCGTGGGGCCGCGGCGCGGCCCTCGAATCCCCACTCAGCCCCGGGCATCAGGCCGGACACACGCCGGCCCCGCGCCCTCGATGGCTCCCGGCCCTTCGTGGCTGTGGTCCGCTGCTCCATGCCTCGCGCATCCCTCCTGAGAATCCTGCCCGAATGGGGAGATTGGACAGGACAGCCCTGACAATTAAAGCAGGGTTTCCAAGTTGTAGACGCATGAGCCCCCCCGAATCGGTCCTGACGGGACTTTCTGGAGCGTCTGGAAGTATGAAGGAGGGAGCCCGGACTGCTCGGCGCGTCACAGGCAGGGTGTCCGCCACCAGACCCGGGGCGTGGTCAGGGGACGGGCAGGAGGGGGGAAGTTCGCGTCCCCACAATTGTTCGCATCCGTCCTCAACGACGGATTAAGTGGGGAGGACGTAAGCCCCCCTTGGAGCCATCGACGTGATTCCCTATTGGCATGCCCCCTCCTTGAAGCTGGGGCCCCTCACCATCGAGCCCTTCGGCATCTTCGTCGCCCTGGGCATCCTGCTGGCCGCCCGGCTGCTAGGCCGCCAGGCCGAGCGCCAAGGGTTGGACCCGACGCCGCTCGCCGACTACGCCCCGTGGGGCGTGGGCGTGGGCGTGTTGGTGGGGCACTGGGTGCACCTGTTCTTCTACCACCCGGAGGAGCTGGCCAAGTCGCCGTTCCAGATTCTGAAGGTGTGGGATGGGCTGTCGTCGTTCGGCGGCCTGGTGGGCGGCATCATCGCGGCCATCTTCTTCTTCCGGCACCGCAAGCTGCGCTTCAACGACTACGCGGACGCGTTCGCCCTGGGCGTGGCGCCGGGCTGGGCGGTGGCGCGGCTGGGCTGCTTCGCGGTGCATGACCACCCGGGTGTGCGCACCGACTTCTTCATGGCGGTGGCGTTCCCCAACGGGCCTCGGCACGACCTGGGCATGTACGACGCGATGGCCCTGTTCGTCATCTCCGGCATCCTGTACGCCCTGCGCGACGTGCCGAAGATGAAGGGGCGGCTCTTGCCGCTGCTGGCGATTCTCTACGCCGCGTGCCGCTTCAGCTTCGACTTCCTGCGCGCCACGGACATGAGCTACGTGGACGCGCGCTACTTCGGCATGACGCCCGCGCAGTACGGCTGCTTCGCGCTGGTGGCCTACGGCGTGTGGGGTCTGCTGCGCCGCCGCGAGTCGAGCGCGCCGTCTTCGCCCCCGGGCAATCCGGTGGGCGCCGCGCGGTAGTAGTTGTCCGCTGTGCTTCGCCGGCCCTCGCGTTGGATGCGGGGGCCGCGAGCGAGGCTCACGCCGGCGGAGGAATCCGTACCCCCGCGAGCTTGCGCGTGGTGAGCACCGCGTGGATGTGCGCGATGCGTCCATCCGCTCCGAGCTCCACGCGGAACACGCCGCGGGTGGCGTGCATCGGGTCCTTGTCCGGTGCGAAGGTCATGGCCAGGGCGGGCAGGCCGTTGAGCCCCTGGAGTTCCACCGAGAGCGGCGGCCCTCGCAGCACCATCAGCCGGGTCAGGAACTGCATCACCTGGCGTGGGCCCACGAGCGGCACCTGGGCGGCGCGCACCTCGCCTCCACCGTCGGACAGGGCGCGCACGTCGTCGGCCAGCAGGGCCTCGGCCGCGGCCACGTCGCGAGTCACGAGCGCCCCCAGGAAGCTCTCCAGCGCGACACGCGTGCGCTCCTGGAGTTCCTTCGTCGGCAGGCACCGCGCGCCGTTGTAGGCCGCCATGGCCGCGCGGGCGCGGTGGTGCACCACCTTCACGTGGACCTCGCTCATGTCCAGCGCGTCGGCGACCTCGCGCACGGTGGAGTCGAACACGTCGCGCAGGAGCAGCACCGCGCGCTGCTTGGGGGTCAGGGCCTCCAGCGCCAGCAGGAAGGCATAGGAGACACTCTCCAGGAGTTCGTAGCGCCCCTCCGTCGAGCCGCCTCCGGGCAGCCGCGCTTCCGCGGAGGGCGCCACCTCCTCCTCCTCGCCCGTCTCGAGTGGAGAGGGAAGCCACGGGCCCACGTAGGCCTCGCGCCTGCGCCGGCGCAGGGCGTCTCGGGACAGGTTCACCGCCACCCGCGTCAGCCAGGGGCGCAGGTCCTCCTGTCGCCGAGGAGGCGACGTCAGCGCGCGGGCGAAGGTCTCCTGCACCAGTTCGTCCGCGTCCGCCGCCACCCCCGTCATGCGGTAGCACAGCCCCCAGAGGTAGCGCTCATGCTCCCGCGCCGCCTCCGCCCATACCCCGTGTGCCTGGTCTGTCATGAGACGAAGCCCTCCCGCACCCGCTCGTCCGTGTCCGCCACCACTCGTGTCATGCGCGCGATGAGGCCGCGCTCATCCGCCCGCGCGGCCTCCGCCCTGTGTGCCCGGTTCGTCATGAGGAGAAGGGCTCCCGCACCAGTTCGTCCGCCGCTACGCCCGTCCTGCGAGTTCCGAGGCAGCGCCCATCCTTCCGCGCCGCCCCCGCCCACACCCTGTGTGCCCGATTCACCATGAAGCTCAGGCCCCCATCGCCATCCGAACAGGCTCCGCATGTCGCTCGCCCCGCAGCAGCGCCTGCTCCACCACCTCCGCGCTGGCGAAGGACGCGTCCACCAACATGCCCTCCTCGCCCACCCAGTCACCCACTCGGTACAGCCCGCTGACATGGGGCACCTTGGCCGTGGGCCGGCCGGACAGGCCTCCCGCCTTCGCGGTGGGCAGCAGGTGCGTCACCACCAGCGAGGGCCGGAAGCGCCGGGCCACCAGGACCTCGCGCCACCCCGGTTGCAGCGTGTCCATCACCACCTCCAGCTCCGCCTCGCTCGCCTCGGCGTCCGCCTCCGTCAGGTACTTCATGACGTGCACCATGGCGCCTCCCTCGGGCCCCAGCTTCGCGTAGGCCGAGTGCACCGACGCGTACCACGGCCCGTCGATGCCCAGCGCGAAGAGCGCCTGCGGCTTCGGCAGCCGCGACAGGCCCAGCTCCAGCGTCGCGGCCCTCACCGGAATCGCCGCGGCGGCCTCGCCCTCCAGCACCTCGTCACCCGGCATCAGCGAAGCCACATCCCCTGGCGCCCCCGCCACCACCACCGCGTCCGCCGCGAGCACCGTCCCATCCCCCATCCTCAGCCCCTCCACCCGGCCGTCCTTCACGACGACACGCTCCACCTTCGCGGAGACCTCCACCCTCGCCCCCGCGTCCCTCGCGACCGCCGCCACGCGCGTCACGAGCGAGCCCCAGCCCTCGTCCACGTACAGCACGTTCCCCTTGAGCCCCTGCTGGAGCTGCCGCACCGCCGCCTGGGCACTGAGCCCCTCCAGGTCCGCGCAGTAGCTGGCCACCCGCACCAACGCTCCCGCGACGTCGCGCACCTCCTCGCTCGCCACACGCGTCCGCAGCCACTCGCGCGCCGGCACGTTCTCCAACGCGTCCGCGTCGACTCGAGGCAGGGCCCCCAGGAACCGCGCCAGCTCCAGCTTGCCCGCCAGGCCCAACAGGTCCGTCGTCAAGAGCGACACTGGCCCCCGAGGCAGCGGGTGCAGCCGCCCCGCCCTCAGCGCATAGGTCCCACCCTTCTGCCCCGGGACGCTTCCCTGCGGCGTCACCCCCAACCGCCCGAGCACCCGCATCCCCGCCCCCGCCCTCGCGAGCGCTCGAGGTCCCAGGTTGAATCGGAACCCCTCGACCTCGGACGTCTGCCCCCGTCCACCCAGGTGCTTGGAGCGCTCGAACAACGTCACCGAGCACCCACCCCGCGCCAGCAACGCCGCCGCCGTGAGCCCACCCAAGCCCCCGCCCACCACCACCACCTTCTTCGCCGTCATGACCGCCTCCGTCGTGCCGCCCGGGAAAATCCCGAGCTCTCGACGCCCCCACGAAAATCGCCACCCGAAGGTTACAGACCCCGTCCGTTTCCCCTGGCCCCCCCTCACCCGAGCGCTTTTCCGCGTCTTCCAGGGATGCGCCGCCACCACTGAAGCACTTCAGGATGGCTGCAATCACAGGCACGGCCCGAGCGCGAGCGCTGTCATTCCTGACATCCCCCTTCGGCCTGCCAGTGAATGCATCTTCACGGCGCTTCAATGACGCATGACACCTGTTTGAGACACGTTTTCGCCCGGGCAGAAACCTTCCGTTCCGAGTGGCGAAAGCACGGACTCCGGGTCGTCTTTGCCTCGCACGCTGGAGCAAACAGGACCCCGCACGTCATGACAGACAAAACAATGTCAGAGGTAGGCGTAGAATGATTCACGTCACGGCGGATGCACCGCCGGGTCTCGACAAGGCACCCACCCATGAAGACGCTTCTGGCCGCCCTGCTGACGCTGCCCCTGCTCGCTTGTGGTCCCGCTTCCGAGCCCGAGCCCACCGAGGCCCCCCCAGCGGTGGAGACCGCCGAGCAGTCCAGCGAGCTGTCGTCCGTGGGGCCTCGCGAGCGCTCCGTCCGCCTGCGCACGGGCGTGACGCTGCGCTACGTGGAGCAGGGCTCGCGCCATGGCCCCGCCGTCGTCTTCCTCCACGGCTACACCGACTCGCACCACACCTGGGACTTGAACCTTCCGCTCTTCTCCCGGGACTTCCACATCTACGCGCTGGACCAGCGCGGTCACGGCGACTCGACCCGCCCCGTGTGTTGCTACACGCAGCAGTCCTTCGCCGCGGACGTGGCGGCCTTCCTCGACGCCGTGGGTGAGCGCCGCGCCATCATCGTGGGCCACTCCATGGGCAGCTTCATCGCGCAGCAGGTGGCGCTGGACTACCCGCGCCGCGTGGAGGCCCTGGTGCTGGTCGGCTCGGCGCCCACCGTCTCCGGCAACGAGGTGGCCCTGTTCCTCAAGTCCGTCGTCGATGAGCAGGTCGGCACCGTCGACCCGGCCTTCGTGCGCGACTTCCAGTCGAGCACCTTCGTGCGCCCCGTGCCCGCGTCCTATCTGGACACCCTCATCTCGGAGAGCCTGAAGGTCCCCGCGCGCGTGTGGCAGGACGCTCTCGATGGCCTGCTCGCGGAGGACCACTCCGCGCGCCTGTCCACCCTCCGCGTGCCCGTGCTCGTGGTGGGCGGAGACCAGGACGGCTTCTTCCCCGTCGCGCAGCAGCAGGCGCTCGTCAACGCGCTGCCCGACGCGCGCTTCATCCTCTACCCGAACACGGGCCATGCGCCCCACGCGGAGCTGCCGCGGACCTTCGTGCGCGACGTCAGCCAGTTCATGCACCGCGTGGCGCACTGACGCTCATCCGGTGACCCCGCGCCCAGGGGCTCACCCCGCCTGGCGCGTGTCGCTTCACCCCGCGCCGGGCGCGGTCTCCTCGGACTTCGCGGGCTCGGCGGCCCCCAGGCTCGCGCCGGGCATGTCGGAGCGGGCCAGCAACACGGCGGCGCCGAGGATGAGCGCGCCGCCCAGCACCTGGCGCAAGCTGAGCCGCTCATCCAGGAAGAGCACGCTCAGCACCACCGCCGTCAGCGGCTCCATGTTGGACACCAGCGACGTGTTCACCGGGCCGATGCGCGCCATGCCCACGAAGAAGAGGAGCACGGCGACGACGGTGGAGATGAAGGCCAGCCCCACCACCGCGCCCCAGCCCAGCGTCGTCGTGGGGAAGGACGGCCCTCGCACCAGCACCGCGAGGCCGAAGGTGAGCCCCGCCGAAAAGAGGATGACGGTGCTGGAGGCCAGGGGGCCCGCCTTCCCCGCCGCCCTCGCGCTCAAGACGACGTAGAGCGCGTAGATGACCGCGGACAACACCCCCAGGAAGACGCCCAGCGGCGTCACCTCGCCCTGGCGCAGGTCCGCCGTCAGCGCCGTGCCGCACAGGGCCAGCACCACCGCCACCCACTTGAGCCGGCCCAGGCGCTCGCGGAAGACGAACACCTGGAGCAGCGCCACCAGCGCGGGGAAGGAATAGAGCAGCAGGGCCACGAGGCCCGCGGGCGCGTACTTGAGCGCGGTGAAGTAGACGCCCGCCTCGCTCACGTACCCCACCGCGCCCAGCAGGATGAGGTTGAAGAGCAGCCGCCCTCTCGGCAGCGACTGGCGCGTCACCACCATGGCTGAGCCCAGCACCACGCCCGCCCCCGTGAAGCGCAGGAAGAGCAGCGTGGGGACATCGGTGCCCGCCGCATAGGCGAGGCGGCCGAAGAGCCCGAGCGCGCCGAAGCACACCCCGGACAGGGCCACGATGAGGAAGCCAGCGGTGCGGTTCATGGCGGAGCGGCACCACGCTGCTCCAACCCGCCGTCCATGTCACGCACCACCCGCTCCGCGCTCCGGCCGGGGGCCCTTCGGTTACCAGTTGTTCACGGACCGCAGGTCGAAGACGTCCGGGAAACCGTTGGAGCGCAAAAGCTGTGCGGCCACGGCGCTGCGGCCTCCGGCGGCGCAGTACACCACCACGCGAGTGCCGGGCGGGCCCACCTCCTTCAGGCGCTGGGGCAGCTCCTGCACGGGGATGTTGCGGGCGGCATCCGGGTGCCCCTGCTGAAACTCCTGGGGCGTGCGCACATCCAGCAGCACCGCGCCTTCCGCGACGAGCTGCCGGGCCTTCTGGGACAGTTCCTGGGGCGTCATGGGTAGGCAGCATGCCTGATTCGGCGTCCCGGCCGAAAACTGGAGGGACTGCCCTGGAGGGCTACAGTCCTGTGCCATCATGTCACTCGACAAGCAGGCTCTGATGCACCAGCTCGCCGAGCGCCTCCAGCAGAGCGACAGGCTGGCCCACCGGGCGGAAGCCGAGGCACGCGAGGCGGCTCGCAGCCTGGCCACCGAGTCGGAGAAGAAGGAAGACGGCCGCGCCGCCCTGGAGTTCGGCAGTCTGGCCACGGGCCAGGCCCACCGCGCCCGCCGTGTGCAGGAGGAACTCCAGGCGCTCACCAACTTCGGCCGCGGCCCCATGCCCCGCTTTCCGCGCCAGGGCCCCGTGGGCCTGGGCGCCCTGGTGGACGTGAGCACCGAGGACGAGGAAGGCTTCGCCGAGCGCACCTTCTTCATGCTGCCCGTGGGCGCGGGCACCGAGCTCACCGGCCCCGGCGGCGACGGCTTCCTGTCCGTCATCACCCCCGCCTCCCCCGTGGGCAAGGCCCTCATGGGACGCAAGGCAGGCGACACCATCGAAGTCACCCTGGCTGGCGAGGTGCGTGAGTGGACGGTGCTCGAGGTGGCCTGACGCACGGTGTCCCACCTGAATCGTCCCGGGTGTCAGGACCCGGACGAAACGCGCGGGAGCACTAGAATCCATGGGCCCTGACACGCGTGAATCGGGGAAGAAGATGTCTCTACTTCCCGCCCCGCGAATACATCAGGCGCCCTCCCTCCCGACGCTGCCCCTCACCTGGCCCGCCGCGCTCATCGGCCTGATGTGCGGTGTGCTCATGACGTATGTGCCGTACGAGTTCCGGATGGCCGCGTTCCGGCCCCTGTACCCGTACGTCCGGCTGCTCGGGCTCACCTACCTGGCCGGCAGCATCTGCCTGATGGGGGCGCTGCTGTATCCGCGCGCCCCTCGGTGGATGGACCTGGGGGGCCGCGTGCTGCTCGGCATGGCCATGGCCCTGTACTGGTGGGTGCTCAACGTGCTGCCCGGCGGCTTCACGGGCACCATCCTGTACCCGCTGTTCTTCGTGGGCCTGCTGCTGGAGGCGTGGCCCTCCATGCGCCAGCGCCCCATCCTGCGCACCGTGGTGGCCCTCACCGGCGCCGCGTTCGGCGTGGCGCTGCTCTCCACGCCCGAGCGCTTCCCGCTGTCCATCTACGCGCACCTGGCGCCGCTGCTCCCGTGGGTCGGCCTGTTGTTCACCGCCAGCGCCGTGGGGCTCCTGATGCCCGCGCACTGGCTGCCCTCGCGCGCATCCAATGTCCTGATGCTCGCCCTGGCCGTGCCCTTCGCGATGTTGGGGTATGGCCTGGCGCGAGGCTCGTCGTGGCTGGGCGCCAGCGTCTACATGGTGCTGGCCCTGTCGTGTGTGGCCCAGGCGGGACAGTGGAGGCCTCGCGCGCCGCGCACCGTGGGGTGGAAGCTCCTGCGCGGGCTGGCCTTCGCGGGGTTGGTGCCCTTGCTCGCGCTGGGGGGACTCGCGGCGTACCTGGCGCAGCGGGCCATCGAGCAGCAGGTGCGCGATGACACGCGCTACGCGGCCGCCGGCGAGGCCGACTTCCTGCGGCGCTACCTGGATGACTCGCGCGAGTCCCTGCACCTGCTGCTGGAGTCTCCGGGGTTCCGAGCGGCGCTCGCGAGTGGAGAGCGCGAGCGGCTGGTGCCGTACCTCACCAACCTGGCCTCGAGGGAGCGGACCTTCCACGCCGCGCTCACGCTGGACGAGCGCGCCCAGGTGCTGGCCACCTCCGAGGGCGTGGAGGGCTGGGGCTTCCAGGCCCATGAGCTGTTCCCCGAGCCCACCACTCCGGGCGAGCTTCCCCTGTCCCTGCCCTTCACCCGTCCCCCCAACCGGCCGCTGGTGGCCGTGGCGCTGCCCTTCGAGCTGGAGGGCGCGCACAGTGGAGTGCTGGTGGGCCTGTTGTCCCTGGAGCGGCTGAGCGAGGCCGCGACGCCCGCGTCCCAGCGCTTCCGCGTGCAGGTGTTGGACAGACGTGGGAAGCGAATCCTGCGCGACACCACGCCCGGCGCGCAGCTGTTGGGTGAGGCCCATCTGCCCGAGGCGCTCGACGCGGAGCTGGAGCGCCCCGGCGGCGGCGTGCTGGAGGCGTTCGACGCGGCGGACCGGCGCGTGCTGGCGGCGGAGGCGCCCGTGGAGGCGTCCCCCTGGAGCGTGGTGGTGACGCAGGAGCTGGGCGTGGCGTACGCGGCGATTACGCGCATGAGCGCGGCGGTGGTCGGGCTGGTGCTGCTGGGGGTGGTGATGGCGCTGGGGCTCTCGCAGCTCGTCGCGCGAGACATCATCCGCCGGCTGGACACGCTGCGCGAGGCGACGGGTGCGCTCGCCGCCGGAGACCTGACGCGGCGAGTGGAGGTGGAGGAGGACGACGAGCTGGGCGAGCTGGTGCGCGGCTTCAACGACATGGCGGACCGCACCGGCGCCACGCAGGAGGAGTTGAAGGAGGCCGTCCGCGCGCGCGAGGAGTTCCTCAGCGTGGCGAGCCATGAGCTGCGCACGCCGCTGACGCCGCTCAAGGGCTTCGCCGCGCTCTCACTCCAGCGGTTGGAGAAGGCGGCCGACTTCCCGGAGCGGGAGCGGCTGCTCAAGGCGCTGCGCTCCATGGCCCGGCAGACCGAGCGGCTGGCGCGGTTGGTGGATGACCTGCTCGACACCGCGCGCATCCAGGGTGGCCGCTTCGATTTGGAGCGCAACCGCGTGGACCTCATCCCCGTGCTGCGCGAGGTGATGGAGCGCTTCGAGCTGCGAGGTGAGGGAGGCATCGCCTTCGAGCTGTGCGTGCCCGAGCATCCCGTGGAGGGCGACTGGGACGCGCCCCGGTTGGACCAGGTGCTCACCAACCTGGTGAGCAACGCCGTGCGCTACTCGCCGCAAGGAGGCGCCGTGCACGTGACGCTGGAGGAGGCACGTGACTACATCCTCGTCCACGTGAGGGACCAGGGCATCGGCATTCCGCCGGAGAGCCTGGCGGGACTGTTCCGCCCCTTCGCCCGCGCGTCCAACGCCACCGCGCGCCACTACGGCGGCCTGGGCCTGGGGCTCTTCATCTGCCGCGAAATCGTGGAGCGCCACGGCGGCGCCATCTGGGCGGAGAGCCCCGGCCCGCAGCAGGGCAGCTCGTTCCATGTCCGACTGCCACGCCACCTCATGCCCCACGTCACCGACGTGGCCGCGTGAGCGTCAGGCCAGCGGCTCGGACACGCTCAGCCACTCCTCGGGGATGTCGCCGCGCGGAAGCTCCAGCACGAAGGTGGAGCCGCGCCCCACTTCGCTCGTGGCCGT
This sequence comes from Myxococcus stipitatus, assembly GCF_037414475.1. Next base: position 4,275,791 of record NZ_CP147913.1, read on the forward strand.
CACCGAACCGCCGAACGCCTCCACAATCTGCCGGGTGATGTAGAGACCCAGGCCCAGGCCGCCGTAGTGCCGGTCACTCACCGCGCGCTCGAAGCGCTCGAAGATGCGCGGCAGGTCCTGCGCGGAGATGCCGATGCCTCCGTCCTCCACCGTGAGCCGCGCCATACGCCCATCCGCCTCCACCGTCAGGCGCACCGGCTGACCCGCGCCGTACTTCAGCGCGTTGGACAACAGGTTGGTCACCACCTGCTCCAGCCTCAATCGGTCCCACCGGCCCAGCACCGGCACCGGCGCGTGCATCTCCAGTGAGCAGTGGTGCTGCGCCGCGGCGGGGGCGAAGCGGTAGAGGATTTCCGCGGCCACGCTGGCCAGGTCCATCTCCTCCAACTCCAGCTTCAGCCGCCCCGCCGTGATGCGCGACACGTCCAACAAGTTGTCCACCAGGCTCGTCAGCTTGCGCACCTGACGCTGCACCACCTCCAGCGTCTCCGAGACACGCTCCGCCGACACCGGCTTGCCATGCGCGGCCAGCACCTCCACCTGCTTCTGGAGGAGCTGCACCTTGAGGTGCAACGGCGTCAGCGGCGTCTTCAGCTCGTGGCTCGCGATGCCCAGGAACTCGTCCCTCAGGCGCACCGCCTCGCGCGCCTCGCTCAAGAGCCTGGCGTTGTCCAGCGACAGCGCCACGCGCCGCGCCAGCTCCTCCGCCAGCTGCTCGTCCTCCTCGCCGAAGCCCGGGGCCCCCTCGGTGCGGAACAGGGCCAACGCGCCGATGACCCGCCCTCGCGCCACCAGTGGCACGCCCAGGTAACTGGTCAGCCCCAGCAGGAGCAGCAGCCGCGCGTGCTCCGCGTCCCGCGCGACGTCCTCCTGCTGGGATTGCGTCAAGAGCGCCACCCGCTCCGTCCGGCCCGAGAGCGCCATCGCGGGCAGCCCCCGCGTGTCGCTGAGCTCCGGCGGATAGCGCCGCAGCATCTCCACCATCGCCACGTGCCGCGCCGGCTCCGCGTGCACCGCCGCCGCCGCACGCACCGACTCCCCCGCGAGCCCCAGGAAGAACACCCCCGCGTCCGCCAGCGTGGGCACCATGAGCCGCAGCAGCGGCTCCAGCCGCGCCTCCGCGTCCAACTCCGCCCCCAGCAACGCGCCCGCCTCCGCCAGCAGCGTCGCCGCCCGCGTCGCGTCCAGGCGCGGAGGAACCTCTTCCCTCGCGCGCAGGAGCACCGCCTCGGGGGCCTCGCCTCCCTCCGGCGACACGGGGAACACCCCACCGCGCAGCACCACCACCGTGCCGTCCGGACGGCGCAGGCCCCAGCGCTCCTCGAACACCCGCTCCCCCGCGAACGCCCGCCTCAGCGGCGAGTCCTCCAACGGCGTGACGCCATCCTCCGCCCGCACCCAGGCACACCCAGGCACCACTCCGTGCTCCACCCGCGCGGGCGCCGTGACGCGGAACTGCCGCCCAGCCTCCGCGTTGAAAACGAGCACGCGGCCCGTCACATCCACCAGGAGAAGCACCTCCACCGCCTGCTCGACGAGCAGGCGCAAGGCCGCGTCGCTCAACCGGGCCTCCGCCCGTTCCGCGAGCACCTGACGCACCATCGAAAGCTGGACGCCGCCAGAGGACATGAGTTCAGGGGAATTCCGCCCGCGCATGGTGGCATCCCCACCTGCCTGAAGGAAGACAACTGCCTGCCCTCGCTCAACACCCCAGGGGGCGCGGTCTGAATCCCAACCATCCTGGTGTCACCTCAGCCCCCTTGCCTGTACTGCAGGAAATCCTGAATCGTTGGATAGTTGTACATCGCCCGGACTCCCTGCCCTGGCGACGCGGTCCCCGTGCACGAGCCTCGACACATGCAGACGCCGCCCGCCAGGCCTGATTGGACCCCACACGAGCGCCGGTACCGGCTCGTCATCGACAGCCTGAAGGAGGTCGTCTTCCAGACGGACGCACGCGGTGCGTGGACGTTCCTCAATCCAGCGTGGATGGAAATCACCGGTCAGACGGTGGAGGCATCGCTGGGGCAATCCTTCCTCGAGTTCGTCCACCCCGAGGACAAGCCCCACAGCCAGGAAGGCTTTCGCCGGTTGGTGGCGAAGGAGTTGGAGTTCGTGCGCACCGAGGTGCGCTACCTGAACGCCAGCGAGGGCTTCCGGTGGGTGGAGGTCTATGCGCGGCTGATGGTGGGCGAGGACGGCGAGGTGCTGGGCGCGTCCGGCACGCTCAATGACATCACGGAGCGCAAGGCGGCGGACGGCGCGCTGGCGCGGCGTGAGCGCTACCTCACCGCGCTGGTGGAGATGCAGCAGCGGCTGCTGGCGGTGCGCGATGGCGGCGACATCTACGGCCCCGTGCTGGCATCGCTGGGCCAGGCGTCGGGTGCCAGCCGGGTGTATGTCTTCGAGATGCACCCCGGGCCCGAGGGCGAGCGGCTGACCAGCCAGCGCGCGGAGTGGTGCGCGCCGGGCGTGCGGGAGGAGATAGACAACCCCCAGCTCCAGGGCCTGAACATGGCGCCGGACCTGGAGCGCTGGGACCGGACGCTGTCGCGCGGCGACGTCATCGAGGGGCTCGTCTCCAGCTTCCCCGACGTGGAGCGCGCGCTCCTGGAGCCGCAGGGCATCCTCTCCATCCTCGTCCTGCCGCTGCGGGTGCAGGGGGCGCTGACGGGCTTCGTGGGCTTCGACAACTGCTCGGAGGCGCGGCGGTGGGACCGGCTGGAGGTGGACCTGCTGTCGGCGGCGGCGGGCGCCATCTCCATGGCGCTGGAGCGGCGCGAGTCGGAGCGCGCGCTGCGGGAGCGCGAGCGGAGGTTCCGGCAGCTCGCGGAGAACGCGTCGGACGTGCTGTACCTGTACCGCAGGGAGCAGCCGCGAGGCTTCGTCTACGTCAGTCGCGTGGCGCACGCGAAGCTGGGCTACGGGCCGGTGGCGCACTACGGCGACGCGGACCTGTGGTACCGCCGCGTGCATCCCGAGGACCGCGACGCGCTGGAGCGGCTGCTCGAGGCGCCGCGTGCATCGGCGGGCGCGCCCGTCGTCGTGCGCTACCTGCACCCGGATGGACGCACGCTCTGGCTGGAGCACGTCGTCGTGCCGGTGACGGACGCGATGGGGCGCATGGTGGCGGTGGAGGGCCTGGCGCGCGACATCACCGAGCGACGGCAAGCGGAGGAGGCGCTGCGTCTGTCGGAGGCCAGCTTCCGCGCGCTCCTGGAGGGCGTGCCGGACGCGGCGGCCATCGAGCGCGACGGCCACATCGTCTACGCGAACGCGGCGCTGGTGGGCACGCTGGGCTTCGAGCGCGCGGAGCAGCTCGTGGGCCGGCAGCTCTCCGAGTTCGTGAAGGACATGCGCGGCGCGGACACATCCCGCGCGGGCGCGCTCACGGGCGAGCGGCGGATGGTGCGGCGCGATGGACGCACGCGGGTGGCGGAGGTCGTCTCGCTCCCGCTGCGCTTCGACGGCCAGCCCGCGGTGGTGTCGATTGCCCGCGACGTGACGGAGCAGCGGCAGCTGCAAGCGCGCCTGACGCTGGCGGACCGGCTGGCCTCGGTGGGCACGCTGGCGGCGGGCATCGCGCATGAAATCAACAACCCGCTGGCCTTCGTCCTCTCCAACCTGAGCTTCCTGTCGGACGAGTTCCGCCGCCACCTGCCTCCGGGCGACGGCGCGGCGGCGCTCCAGGCGCGCCTGCGGGGCGAGCCGGACCTGGGCGAATGGGACGACGTGCTGCACGAGGCCTGCGAGGGCGCGGAGCGGGTGCGGCAGATTGTCCGTCAGCTCAAGACGTTCTCCCGGCCGGACGAGGAGCGCGTGTCGCCGCTGGACGTGCACGCGGTGCTGGAGTCGGTGGCGATGATGGCGGCGAACGAAATCCGCCACCGCGCGCAGCTGCGCCGCGAGTACGGCGACATCCCGGCGGTGATGGCGAACGAGGGCAAGCTCAGCCAGGTGTTCCTGAACCTGGTGGTGAACGCGGCCCAGGCCATTCCCGAGGGCAGCGCGCACCGGCATGAAATCCGGCTGGCGACGCGGCGGGACGGGCGCTCGCGCGTGGTGGTGGAGGTGCAGGACACGGGCGTGGGGATTCCGCGCGAGGTCATCGACCGCATCTTCGACCCGTTCTTCACCACCAAGCCCGTGGGCGTGGGCACGGGCCTGGGGTTGTCCATCTGCCACAGCATCATCCACGGGCTCGGCGGAGAAATCACCGTGGAGAGCGAGCTGGGCAAGGGCACCACCTTCCGCGTGGCCCTGCCCACCATGGAGCCGGACGCCCGCGCGCTTCCGGCCGTGCTCGACGTGGCCACGCTCCCGCGCAGTCCGCCGCGAGGCCGGGTGCTGGTGGTGGACGACGAGCCCGCCGTGGGCCGCGTCCTCCAGCGCATCCTCCGAGGCCACGAGGTGGAGGTGGCGTGCAGCGGACGGCAGGCCCTGGAGCTCTTGGAGAAGGGGCTGGAGCCGGACGCGGTGCTCTGCGACGTGATGATGCCGGACCTGACGGGGCGCGACGTCTACGAGTCCGTGCGGCGCGCGCACGCGGGCCTGGAGGGGCGCTTCGTCTTCGTCTCGGGCGGCGCCTTCACCACCGGCGCCCGCGAGTTCCTCGCGAGCATCCCCAACCCGCTCTTGGAGAAGCCCTTCGACGAGAGCCGCGTGCGGCACGTGGTGGAGGAGCTGGTGCGGCTGCGCCAGCCCACCGCGAAGGCGTGAGCTACTTCTTCACGCCGTCCAGCGCGAGCGGGCCGCTGTCCAGCAGCTGCTGGCGGGACACGGCCTGGCTGTACTCGAGCGTCCGGTACGACTGGCCCAGGGCCTGCGCCTCGCCGTGCAGCCGCACGTCGCCGGTGTCCGGCAGGTAGCCCACGCGCAGGCGCAGCTCGCGCACCGCGGACAGCTCCCGCGTCACCTCCGGCCCATTCGAGTAGGGCATGGACGTGCGCAGCGGCAGCGGCACGGACAGGCGGCGGGACGCGGTGGCGCCCGGCTCCACGCGGCTGACGGCGGGCAGCTCGGGCGCCTCCACGTCGATGTCCTCAGGCACGGGGATGAGCGCGCGCAGCAGCACCGCGCCCTCACCCGAGAGGTCCACGTAGGCGCGCTCGGGGGCGACCCCCACGTAGCCCGAGGGGCCCCACTGCGGCAGGCCATCCAAGAGGAGGAGCGCGCGCGAGGAGCGGTTGTGCACCGCGTAGGTGATGGCCAGCTCCTCGGGGCCGCTCGACACCGACTCCACCTTCAGCTCCACGTCCGCCTGTGCCACGCGTCCCTCCGGGTTCGCGGACCGCTCCACGGCCCGCGTGCAGCCCACGATTATCGCCAGCGCGGCGCACCAGGCGCCAGCGTGGCGCAGCGGAGCTCTCATGGCGCCAGGGGCTTAGTAGCGCGGCCGGGTGGGCAGGTTGAGGTCGTCGCGGAAGACGTTCTCACCCGGGCGGCCCGGCTGCACCACGTCCGGCGTGGCGGGGTTCTGGTCCAGGTCGATGGGCAGGCCCACCGCGGACGTCTCGCGGTTGTTGGTGCCGTTCTTCTCGCCGAGCGCCAGCGTGCCGTTGTTGTAGTCGGACGCGTGCACCATCTCGTGGAACAGCGCCACGGAGGGGGGCCGCGTCATCCACTCCTCGCCGCCCAGCGAGGTGCGCGTGGTGTTGTAGTTCACCGTGCCATTGGTGCCCTTGCCCGGCGTGCCGTCCGTGTTGAACCAGGCGTCGGCGCGGTTGTCGGGCGCCGCGGAGTTGCCGCCCGAGGTCTCCTTGATGGTCGTCGTGCGCCCGCTGTTGTCCATCGTGGCCAGCAGCGACTGGCCCGACGGCAGCGAGCGCAGCGCGTCCAGGTCCGACTGCACCCGCGCCTGGAACTCCGGGGTGCCCTCCACCGACACGGAGCGGCCGCGCTGGTCCGCGTCCGTCATGTCGACCACGGTCCGCTCGGACTGCTCGCCAGCGGTGTCCTCGTTCGCCTCGACGTAGAGCTTGTCCGTGCCGCCGTTGCCGCGGACCGTGTCCTTGCCCGCGCCTCCCGCCACCGCGTCGTTGCCCTCGCCGCCGCTCAGGTAGTCGTTGCCCCGGCCGCCGATGACCTGGTCATCCCCCGCCCCGCCCAGGCCGATGTCGTTGCCCGCGCCGCCGTCGATGTAGTCGCGGCCCTCGCCGCCCGACAGCAGGTCATTGCCGTCCAGGCCGTAGAGCACGTCGCGCCCCGCGCCGCCGCTCACCAGGTCGTTGCCCGCGCCACCCTCCGCGTAGTCATCCCCGTCGCCGCCGCTCACCAGGTCGTTGCCGTCGCGGCCGATGAGCACGTCGTTGCCCGCGCCGCCGAGGAGCCGGTCATTGCCCTTGCCCCCCGTGAGCTTGTCGTTGCCCGCGCCGCCGTCCAGCGTGAGGTTGTGCGTGACGCTGTCGTCCACGGTGATGGAGTCGTCGCCATCGCCGCCCTGGATGATGGCGTTGCGCGACTGCTCGGCCGTCAGCGTCACCGAGTCCTTGCCCGAGGTGATGGTCAGCCCACCGTCGGTGTTCTGCCTTACCGTCGCGGTGTTGTTCCCCGCGCCCAGGTCCACCACCGTCTGGCCGGACGTGTTCGTGCTCACCTGGGGACCGGTGCCCGCCAGGGACTTCTTGATGGCCTCCGCCGCCGCGCCCACCGCCTTGCCCACCGACGCCGCGGGGCCCGCCGGCGGACGCACGCCTTCACCGTCCAGGCTGGGGCGAGCCTCGCGCACCGGACGGGACGCCGCGCCCGCGGTCCGAGGACCCGCGTCGAAGCCGTCCCGCATCCGCTGGTCCACCGCCGCCTTCACCGGGTTGGGGCGCGGCTCTCGCGCGGCCTGCTTCACCGGCTCCTGCTTCACCAGCGACGTGGGACGCGAGCCCGGCTTGCCAATGGTGGTCATGTTCTCTTCTCCGGGGGGCGAGCGCCCAGTGCGGTCCCAGCCGTCCAAGGAGGCCAGGAGGATTCACCTTCCTCTTGTTATCGAACATTCCCGCACCACGGTTGCGTTGCCCCACATGCTTTGTGCGGGTTCCACGGGGGAGTGCTCGCGTCGCGAGAGGCGTCCGGACGTATCCGTCATCGGGGGGACCCTCCTCCCGGTGACGGATGCGGCCGCCAGGCGGACGGGAGAGTGTGGCGTCCTCGTCAGGCCCCACACCCCGAGGCACGCATGAACCGCACCCTGTTGCTGCTGTCCGCCGCTGGATTGCTCGCCCTGGGCGCGCTGTCCCTAGGCAGGCCCCCGGCCCCCGCGCCTGCGCCGCCCCCACCCGTCACGGACACCAGCCACACGGTGTCCCGGCCCGAGGACCCGCCCGCGACGGCGGAGCTGCCGCTGGTGTCCTCCGAACCCTCCGAGGGCGCCCTCACCCTGTCCGGCAAGCTGTCCGGTGGGTATGTCCACACGGGCCAAAGCGAGGCCTTCGCCTGGATGGAGCTCAAGGCCCGCCCCGCGCCTCCCGGCCGGCGCGTCCCCGTCAACCTGGCGCTCGTCGTGGACCGCTCCGGCTCCATGGCGGGACAGAAGCACCAGGACGCCCAGCGCGCCGCCATGGAGCTGGTGCGCCGCCTCACCCCCGAGGACCGCCTGGCCCTGGTGCACTACGGCACGGACGTGATGGTCGTCCCCAGCCGCCTCGTCACGCAGGAGGTCCGCCAGGACCTGCTCATGCGCATCCAGGGCATCTACTCCGACGGCTCCACCAACCTCAGCGGGGCGCTCCATCAGGCGGACTCCATCCTTCGTCCCTTCCTGCGCGAGTTCAAGGTCAGCCGCGCCATCCTGCTGAGTGATGGCCAGCCCACCACTGGCATCACCTCGGAGCCGGAGCTCCTCCGCGCCACCCGCGCCATGCGCGACCAAGGCATCACCGTGAGCGCGCTGGGCGTGGGCGAGGACTTCAACGCCGCCCTCATGCGCGGCATGGCGGAGCAAGGCGGCGGCTTCTCCGGCTTCATCGACGACTCCGCCCGCTTGTCGGAGGTGTTCTCCCGCGAGCTGGACCAGGCCACCAGCACCGTGGCCCGGCAGGTGGAGTTGCGGCTCGCGTTGCCCCCGCACGTGCTCGACGCGGAGGTCCTGGGCTTGCCCTCCTCGCGCGAGGGGTCCGTCGTCAAGGTTCCCCTGTATGACCTCGCGGGGGAGCAGACCGTCCGCGTCGTCGTGAAGCTGACGCTGTCCGCGCCCGCCTCCACCGGACCTTTGCCGATGCTCTCCGCCACCGCGCACTACGTGGACGTGGCGCGAGACCTCCCGGCGCAGACGACGCTGTCGCTGAAGGCGGGCGTCACCGACGACGCGGCCGTGGTGCGCGCGTCCCTGGACAAGGACGTGCGCGTGCACGCCGTGCGAGCGTTGGGAACCCAGCAGATGCGCGCCGCGGTGAAGGAGATGCAGCTGGGCAACAGGACCGCCGCGGTCGGTCTGCTAAGCAACGCTCGCAGGCTTTTCGGCTCGTCGGCTTCGTCGCTCTCGGGCGAGCTTGCGGAGCTGGACCAAGCAGAGGCAGCCTATGGCAACGCGGCCAACGACGGCGACGTCCGCCGGGAATCGCTGAATCTCTACAAGAAGACGATGAAGAACTTCGGCGAGAACAACGCGTACTAGGCAGGACGGTGCAGCCCATGGCGTTCTCCATGCAGTTCCTCCACCGCGAGGAGTTCGAGTCCCGCACCGTGCGCGCGATGGGAGGAGGAGCCTGCATGGGCATCTTCGCCACCCTGGCGTTGCGCCTCTGGGAGCCCTTCCAGCACGTGGTGCACCTGGCGCTGGAGCCGGGCTACTTCGCGGTGGTGGCCGCGGCGCTCGCCGCCGCGAAGCCCGCCAAGGGCTACGGGCTGGGCCTGCGCGCGGCGCTGACGGTGCTGCCCGTCTTCCCCTTCTTCTTCGCCGCGCCCTCCCCGCTGCCGCAGAGCGTGGCGGGCTGCATCGCCGCGGCGCTGGTGGCCTGGCTGGGCCATGGCCGCGAGGGCGCGGGCTCCTCCACCGCCGTCGCCTCGAGCGCCGCCGCCGCGGGCGTGCTCACCCCGCTGGGCCTGTACGTGCAGCAAGTGATGGACGCGAACTTCCTCGGGGGCACGGGGCTGTTGTCCCTGGTCCTGGGCTACGCGTGCGTGGGCCTCTTCTGGAGCATCGGCACGCTGCCCTCGCACCTCGTGCTGCACACCGACGCGGTGGAGGCGCGGGGCAACACGCTGAAGGACTCGCTCAAGGGCGAGGCCCAGGAGCTGGCCGCGCGCGCGGTGGGGCTGTACCAGCAATGCAAGGCGGCGGTGCTGAGAATGCCGCTCAGCCCCGGGCGGCAGGAGCTGCTGGAGGTGCTGGAGAAGATGGCCTCGGAGAGCTTCTCGCTCGCGGAGACCCACGCGGCGCTGACGGCGCAGCTGGACTCCGTCGTCGCGCACGACGTGGACGCGCAGGTGAAGGAGCTGCGGGCGCGCGCCGCCGCCATCCAGGACTCCGTGGCCCGGCGTCAGCTGGAGCTGGCCGCGTCCTCGCTGGGCGAGGAACTCAACCACCTGGATGCCTTGAACCGGAAGCGGGAGCGGCTGCTCGCGCAGCTCCACGCGCAGGTGGCGCTGCTGGAGCGCGCCCGGGTGTCCTTCATCGGCGCGCAGGGCCATGAGCTGGGCGCCAAGGGGGAACAGGCCGCCCAGCTCGCGCGCAAGCTCAAGGGCCTGGGCGATGAGTCCGCGGCTCCCCCCGCCCCCCTCGACGAGCAGGACGCCGCGCGCCCCGCCCCCGAGGGCTCGCGTGTCCCCCACTAGGCACTTTCGCCGCCCCACCTCCCAAGGCGCCGCGGGCGTCTGATGGCCGACTAGCGCCGCGCCTTGCGGACGGTGACCTTCCGGGCCTGCTTGCGCTGGGGGGCCCTGGCCCGGAAGCTCCCGGGGGGCGCATGCAACTCGCTGGCGATTCGCTGCTCGATGGCCTCTCGCGTCCCCCGGGCCACCACGAGCGCCGCCTCGATTTCCTCACGCACCCGCGCCGCCTGCTCCTCCGCGGCGGCCCGGTATTCCGAGGTAGTCCGACGTAGGGCCAGCGCCCCACGGTCCTCTCCCTCCGAGCCACGAGTCACCAGAGCCATGGGTCCCCGGGTCCGGCTGTTCCCCCGCGACTTGTGCTCCCCTGCCTTTTGCGCCATGAGGGCCTCCCCCGCTGATCCCTCCGACGAAGGTGCGCCATGGGTGTACCTCGGGGAAGCCCGCCCCCTGGCTCGCTCCCCGTCCCAGCGGCGGAACAGGCGACCTGATGACAGGCCCGACAGCAGCGGTCCTTCTCTCCGGCCCCAGAAAAACGTAAAAGCGCGCCGGATGATTGTGGCGCGAGCGCGCCGGGCAGCTGCTACTCACAGCGGCGCCGCATGCCCCAGGCCGGCGGGCATGGCGCGGCCCATCTGCTCCACTGCCCCTGAAGGGCAGCGTCCATCTGCGAGGGATACCGTGGCGGTCAGCGCACCCTTTTCGTTTCTGAAGAACCGGAAGCACCAACTGGACCGCATGACGTTGGGCGACCTGGTCTACTCGTTCTTCACCTACTACGCCGTCATCGCCTACATCACCGTGGGCATCGTCAGCCTGGTGTTCGCGGTGAAGTGGTTCGAGAACCCGCTGCGCATGCTGCTGGCCATGTTGGCCGCCAGCGTGGCGTTCCCGCTCGGCTGGTATCTGGTGCACCGCAACATCCTGCACGCGCGCTGGCTCTACAAGTCGCCCCTCACCGCGAAGACGTGGAAGCGCATCCACTTCGACCACCACCAGGACCCCAATGACTTGCGCGTGCTGTTCGGCGCGCTGGCCAACGTGCTGCCCACGGTGGGTGGGGTGATTGCGCCCATCGGCTATCTGATTGGTGGCAGGGCCGGGGCCGCGGCCGCCCTGGGCTGGGCGATGGTCATCACGTGCTTCTACGAGTTCTGCCACTGCATCCAGCACCTGAACTACACGCCCAAGCTCGGCTTCCTGAAGGAGATCAAGCGGCTGCACCTGTCTCACCACTTCCACAACGAGCAGGGCAACTTCGGCATCACCAACTACTTCTGGGACCGCCTCTTCGGCACCTACTACTCGAAGGCCGCGGAGCTGCCCAAGAGCTCCACCGTCTTCAACCTGGGCTACACGGCCGACGAGGCCAAGCGCTACCCCTGGGTGGACCGCCTGTCCGGCGGCACGCGGGGTGACGGTCACCCCAAGCGTTTCTGGCAAGGCAAGGACGGCCAGGGAACGCAGCCGGAAGAGTCACCGGCGAGCCCGGAAGGCTCGCCGTAGAAGTCTCTCACCGGGTGGCGCCCTCCCACCGCCACCCGGGTGTGCCCGGCTCGGTCAGAACTTCACCGCGCCATTGGGCAGCATCAGCATGGCGCCGGACGACTTCATCGGCACCATCGAGCGGGCCATGTCGAGCACCACCACCGCGCGGCCACGGATGCGCAGGTCGCTGACGCGGGCCTCGAACGTCACCGGCGCCACGTGGGCATCCAGCTCCGTCATCCGGGCGCCGTTCTTGGCGAAGCCGCCCATGGCGTTGAAGTGCACGGTGACCTTGACCTTCTCGACGCCCGGCGGAACGGTGAAGCGCGCGGCCAGCGGCGCATGGTCCGGCGTGGCCAGCTCCAGCATGTTCGACAGCACGTTCACCGTGAGGGGCTTGCCGTCGGCGACGACGCTCACCGCGGAGATGGGCACCTTGAGCGAGGTGTAGTCACCCACGCCCTCGGCCCGGACGCGCAGGTCGAAGGACTGCGCGGAGGGCGTGCCCGGGTCCTCACCGCCGGGAACGGGGTTGGGGTTCTCGCCGCCGGGAATCGGGTTCTCGCCACCCGGAACCGGGTTCTCGCCACCCGGGACCGGGTTCTCGCCACCCGGGGTGGGGTTGCCCACGTCCGGGCCGTTGGGGACAGGCGTTGAATCATCGTCTCCACTGCAGGCGGAGAGCGCGAGGACCGAGGCCCCCAAGGCAGACAACAGGAACTTCTTCATGACGAATCTCCTCAAAGTCTTTGTGTGAAGCAATGTCTGGAATGGGTGGGACGCTCAGGGCAGGCAGGGCAGGAGCGTGGGAAGGGTGAAGTCGACCGCGAGCGCCTGAGCGGCCTCGGGCGTCGAGGGGCCCGGGTCGAACCCGACAGGGAACGGCGCGGAGTCACAGGAGTTGTTGTACGTGTCGAGCTGCGTGGTGAGGTTCTCGAGCGTGGTGCAGTCCACCGTGCCCAGCGCGGAGAGGATGAGCGCCAGCAGGTTGGGCGGGACGGTGACGCCACCAAAGACACGCTGATTGCAGGTGGCCACCAGCATCGCGCGCGCGGCCAGGAAGCGGACGCGGTCCAGCTCGCTGCGCGGCAGACCGGTGATGGGGTACTTGGCCGGGTCGCCCCACAGGATGCCCTCCGCGTCCGGCAGCGCGACGACGATGCCCAGGCTGGCCAGGGGAATCGGGCCCCCCGCCAGGCACTGCGTCACCGCCGGGATGTGGCTCTTCCAGAAGCCCAGCGTGCGCGTCGCGTTGGTGCAGGTGTCCGGCGGCGGCCGCACGCAGGTGATGCGCGCCGTGCACAGACCCGAGCCCAGGTCGAACCCCGCGGTGAACTGGTTGTCGAAGTTGCTGTCCGGAGTGCCGTCCAGGTTCGCCAGCGTCTGGCAGTCGTCGAAGCTGTTGAGCGTCAACGTGAAGTTCGACGTCACCGACGCGCCCACCGCGATGGGGAACGGCGGCGGCGGCGTGAAGACGAAGCCCTCCAGCGCCAGCAATGGATCCACCGCCGTCAGCAAGATGGACGGCAACGTCGGGTGGACGTTGGTGACCTGGAAGCTGTAGTTCGCGGTGAAGGGATACGTGGTCGCCTCCACCGACGCCTGCCCGTTCACCAGCTTCGTGCACGTCAAATCGTGCGCCTCCGCGACACCCGTCACACCCACCACCGCGGCACAAGCCGCCCCCAACCAAGTGCTCCGCACCTTCATGTGTCTGCCTCGTCTTGCTTCGTCATCTCGAGCCCCGATGGCCCGTCGCGTGGAGGCTCTTTTTCACCCTTTGTGCCAGCAGGAGCGCCTGCCCGGCCGCTTCCCTGGCGACGGACCCACCACCCCGGGGGAGGAGCGAGCAAGACCGCGGGGGTGCTTGTGAGGAACCCGCGTTCTCCTCGGTGGGCAACGCGCTTCCCACGCGCGGGGATGCTCGCTTCTCCCCATGGGAAGTTCTCCGGAGCAGGCAGGCGCCCCGCTGGGCAAGGCGGGCCCCAGACTCGCGAAGAACCCACACTCACCGAGTGAATCCCACCCCACCCGGCGCATCTACGAAGACCTTCGTTGACATCTACGAACTCATTCGTATGATGACGTCGTGGATTGTCGAGAGGAAGCCATGAGCGAGTCGAAGCTGCCGCGTCCGACGGATGGCGAGCTGGCCATCCTGAGGGTGCTGTGGGAGCGCGGAGACAGCACCGTGCGAGAGGTCCACGAGGCGCTGAACCGGCGGGAGCCCGAGGAAGGCACGGGCTACACGACGGTGCTGAAGCTGATGCAAATCATGACGGACAAGGGCCTGGTGGAGCGCGACGAGTCCCAGCGCGCGCACGTGTACCGGGCCCACGCGACGCAGCAGCGCACGCAGCGGCAGTTGGTGACGGACCTGGTGGAGCGCGCCTTCGGGGGCTCTCCCGCCAGGCTGGCGATGCAGGCGTTGTCCTCTCGCAAGACGAGCCCGGAGGAGCTGGCGGAGCTGCGCCGGCTGCTCGATTCCCTGGAAGGAGCGGACGAATGAGCAGCCTGGTGATGGAGTCGCTGGGGTGGGCGCTGGTGCACTCGCTCTGGCAGGGCACGCTGGTGGCGTTGGGGTTGGCGGCGGCGCTGTTGATGGTGGGCTCGCGCGCGGCGAACGCCCGGTATGCGCTGGCGTGTGGCGCGCTGGTGCTGGCCGTGGTGCTGCCGGTGGTCACGGGGTTCCGGCACGCGACGCAGGCCCGCGCGGAGCGGCGTCAGGAGCGCGCGGCGCCCCTGCTGGCGCTTCGCTCGGCGCCGGAGGGCTTCGAGCGGTGGGTCCCCTCTCCCCGCTCGCCCTTCACGTCCCGCGAGGAGAAGAGCGCGCCGCGCCTCACGCTCGGACAGGATGAGACCGCGGCCCCGGGCTGGTGGGCGCCGGTGGTGGAGCGGGTGCGTGAGTCGCTCTCGGGCCTGCTGCGGTGGCTGGTCATCGCGTGGGTGGCGGGCGTGGGGCTGACCTCGGGACGGCTGACGGCGCAGTGGGTGCAGTTGCGCCGGCTCGCGGGCCGCGCCCTTCCCGCGCCCCAGGAGTGGCAGGCGCGGCTGGACACGCTCTCCCAACGGCTGGGCCTGAAGCGCGCGGTGCGGCTGCTGCAGACCACCGAGGTGGACGTGCCCTCGACGGTGGGCTGGCTGTCGCCGGTGGTGCTGCTGCCCGTGTCGGCGCTCTCAGGGCTCCCCGCGCGTCAGCTGGAGATGGTGCTGGCGCATGAGCTGGCCCACATCCGCCGGCACGACTTCGCGGTGAACCTGGCGCAGGTGGTGGTGGAGACGCTCTTCTTCTACCACCCGGCCGTGCACTGGATGTCCGACATCATCCGCGTGGAGCGCGAGCACTGCTGCGACGACGTGGCGGTGAGCGCCAGCGGCAACTCGGTCTCCTACGCCCGCGCCCTCACCGCGCTGGAGACGCTGCGCGTGCAGCCCGAGCTCCAGCACGCCATGTCCGCCCTGGGCGGCTCGCTTCCGGACCGCGTGCGCCGGCTGGTCTCTCCCCCCGTGGCGCGCTGCTCGTCGCGCTGGGTGGCGGGTGCCTCCGTGTTGACGCTCGTCAGCAGCCTGGCGGTCGCCGCGCCCCTGACGGCGCTGGTGCTGGGCCAGAGCCCCGACCCCGAGCGCACGTCCACCGCGGCCCTGCCCGCGCCGCCCGCGCCTCCGGAGCCCCCCGCCCTCGCGGTCCGGCCGGAGCCTCGGCCCATGCCCGCCCCCATGCCCAGGCCCGTGGTGCCGGCCTTCAACTTCCAGATGAAGGCTCCCAAGCCCCAGGTGAAGCTGGCCATGCGCGGCCCGGACACCTCGCGCGAGGACAAGACACGCGTGGGCAGCGGACAGCCGCTGAGCGTCGACCAGCTCGTGGAGCTGAAGCTCGCGGGTGTGACGCCGGAGAAGGTGCGGGAGTTCGAGTCACTGGGCTACGAGACCACCGTCTCCGACATGGTGGAGCTGAGCCACACGGGCGTCTCCGTCGAGTACCTGAAGCAGATGAACGCGGCGTTCGGCCGGAAGCTCGACACGGACACGCTGGTGGAGCTGCGCGCGGTGGGTGTCACGCCCGAGTACCTCCAGACCCTCAAGGAGTCCGGCTTCGCGACGAAGGACCCGGACGACGTGGTGCAGGCGCGCGCGGTGGGCGTCAGCGAGCAGTACGTCCGCGAGCTGAAGGACGCGGGCTACACGGGCCTGTCGCTGGAGGACCTCTCCCAGCTTCGCGCGGTGGGCGTGGACCCGGCCTTCATCAAGGCGATGGCCCGGCTGGGTCTGCCCAAGCTCGACGTGGACAACCTGCAGGAGCTGCGCGCGGTGGGCGTCACGCCGGAGTGGCTGGAGAAGATGCGCGGGGCGGGCCTGGAGCTGAAGGACCCCGATGAGCTCGTGGAGCTGCGCGCCCTGGGCATCAACCCGGACTTCATCCGCGAGCTGAACGACGCGGGCCTGAAGAACCTCTCCTCCGACGAACTGGTGCGCCTGCGCACCGGGGGCGTGGACGCCGAGTTCATCCGGCGGATTCGCGACACCCGGAAGTAATCGAAGCCTCGTTACATCCGTATCACCGTCACGAGTGACACGGGAGCCACCGCTCCCGTGTCCCGTGGCCCCTCCTCCCCCTTCACCTCGACCTTCCTCCCACGGACGCGTCCCACCGGACGCGCGCCGGGCGGGAGACGTGTTTCCCAAGGAGCCTCGCCATGCGTCGCCTGTCGTCCCTGTTGTCGCTGTGTGTCTGGATGTTGTTCGCCACCGGAGCCTCCGCGGCCTCGGAGTTCAGTGGCCCGTGGACGGCCTCCACGTGGGAGAAGGCGCCCGACAAGCTGCACCTCAACCTCACCCTCCCTGTCGATGGCGACGACCGCCATGGGCAGATGGGCTTCTCCGAGCCCCGCGCCTCCTTCCAGGGCCTGCCCAAGGCGGACGGCCCGGCCACCTTCAGCCTCCCGCGCGAGGCGGGCGTGCTCTCCTTCACGGGGGCCTTCCAGGACGGCGCCGGCGCGGGCCACTACCGCTTCGCCCCCAGCGAGCGCTACGCGAAGGACATGGCCGCGCTGGGCTACCCGAAGCTCTCGCCGCTCCAACACTTCCAGCTCGCGGCGACCAACGTCACCACCCAGCGGGTGAAGGACCTGGCGGCGATGGGCCACAAGGACATCCCGCTGGAGAAGCTGGTGATGGTGGGCATCTTCAACGTCTCCCCCGAGTACGTTCGGGAGCTGGCGAAGGCGGGCTACGACAAGCTCAGCCTGGATGAGCTGGTCCAGGGCCGCATCCACGGCGTCACCGCCCAGCGGGTGAAGGACATGGCCGTGGCCGGCTACCCCAACCTCGCCTGGGAGGACGTGGTGGCCATGGCCATCCACGGCGTCACGCCCGAGTACGTCCGCGAGGTGCGCTCCATGGGCTACTCCGGCATGGACGCCGACAAGATTGTCGCCTTCCGCATCCACGGCATCACCTTGGAATACGCCAAGGAGATGCGAGACCTGGGCTTCAAGGACCTGTCCGCCGACGACCTCACCGCCATGCGCATCCACGGCGTCACCACCGCCTTCGTCAAGGACATGCGCGGCATGGGCTTCAAGGACATGGAGGCCGACCAGTTCACCGCCATGCGCATCCACGGCGTCACCTCGGCCTTCGTGAAGGAGATGCGAGACCTGGGCTTCAAGGAAATCACTCACGAAGAACTGGTTTCCTTCCGCATCCACGGAGTCACCCCCGACTTCGTGAAGAAGATGCGGGACGCGGGCTACACGAACATCACGCCGGAAGAGCTGGTGCGGCTGCGCATTCACGGAATCGACGAGGCGTTCATGCGTTCCATGTCGAAAGGCGGCGGGAAGAACCCGGGCGGCAAGTAGCCCTCCCGGGTGAAGCAGGTGGCTCCGCGCATTCACGTTCATACCGAAGAACCCGGTGTCCCCGACCACGGGGCACAAGGAAAGGCGGCATGTCATTCGAGGTGAGAGGGGCCGTCGCGCTCGGGTTGGCGCTGTGGAGTCTGGCGGCGAGCGCGGCGGTGGAGGGGCCCGGGAAGGAGCAGTACCTCCGGGCGGCGCGGGCACAGAGCCCGGTTCGGGTGGATGGACGGCTGGATGAGGCGGACTGGGCGCAGGCGCCCGTCTTCGACGCCTTCGTGGAGCGCTTCCCCTCGGCGGGCAAGGCCCCGTCGGAGCGGACGGAGCTGCGCATCCTCTACGACGAGGACATGCTGTACGTGGGCGTGGTGGCGCGAGACTCGGAGCCGGCGCTCATCGACCGGCGGCTGGGGCGGCGCGACAGCGCACCCTACTCGGACACGCTGCACGTCCTGGTGGACTCCACGCACGGACACCGCACCGCGTACCAGTTCTCCCTCTCCGCCGGTGGCGTGCAGAGCGACGGGCTCTACTACGACGACCGCTACTACACCGAGGACTGGAGCGGCATCTGGGCGGGAGCGGCGGGCAGCGTGGAGGACGGCTGGGTGGCGGAGTTCGCCATACCGCTCTCGTTGCTGCGCTTCCCGGACGCGCCGATGCAGACGTGGGGCTTCTCCGTGCGGCGCGACATCGCGCGCAAGAACGAGGAGCTGGAGTCGGTGGACAACCCGCGCAACCACAACGCCAATGTGTCGCGGCTGGGCCACCTGACGGGCATGGAGGACCTGCGGCCGCGCAGGCGCGTGGAGCTGATGCCGTACCTGGCGGCGCGGGGGCTCGCCCGGCCCCAGTTCTCGGACGCGTCGCGGCCCACGCCCCGGCTGCTCAGCCCATCCATGGACGTGGGGTTGGACGTGCGCGCGGCGCTCACCAGCGAGCTGTCGCTGGCGGCCACCTTCAACCCGGACTTCGGCGAGGTGGAGGCGGACGAGCTGCTGCTCAACCTGAGCACCTTCGAGGCGTACTTCCCCGAGCGGCGGCCCTTCTTCACCCAAGGCATGGAGCTGTTCCAGCCGGTGGGCATGGGCACGGGTGACGCGCCGCTGGCTCTCTTCTATTCGCGACGCATCGGCCTGACGACACCGTTGCTCGGCGCGGTGAAGGTGACGGGCTCGGTGGGCGACGTGCAGGTGGGCGTGCTGGATGCGTTCGTCACCGGCCCCTGGCAGCACCAGGACGAGGAGCGCCCGGACCACGGCCTGCGCCTGGACTGGCGTCGTCCGCTGCACGTGGGCCCGGGGCTGGAGCTGCCGGACCGGCCCTCTCCCACCACGCACTTCCTGGTGGCCGTGGCGCGAGGGCACGTGGGTGAGGGCTCGGTCGTGGGCGGCGCGGTGACCCTGGCCAATCCGCTGTCGGGCACCTGCACCGCGGAGGACGCGGCGCTCGAGGAGGACCTCCGGCCGGCGGCGTGCCGGGCGCGCGGCGGGTACTCGGGCGCGCTCGACTTCGACCTGAAGACCCAGGACGGCCAGTGGGGCGTGTACGGGATGATGGTGGCCTCGCGCGTGGATGGCGGCCTTCCCTCGCGGACGTTGGAGGATGGCACGCGGCTGCATGACGGAGACTCGGGCGCGGGGGGCTACCTGCGCGCGGGCCGCTTCGGCGGCGAGGGGCTGCGTCCGGAGGTGGGCGTGGACGTGGCCTCCCCCACGCTGTCGCTGGCGGCCACGGGCTTCCAGCGCGCGCAGAACGAGGTGTCACCTCGGGCCACGCTGCGCTACTCGCGGCCCAACGGGATGGGCCCCTTCCGTGAGTTCTACGCCCACGCCTTCGCGGCCTCGCGGTGGACGGCGGATGCGCGCCGGGAGCGCGTCGTCACCTGGCTCAACTTCCTCGCCGAGGCCACGCTGCCCAGCTTCGACGTGGTGGGCTTGGAGACCGGCGCGAACCTGAATGGCTTCGACGTGCGGGAGCTGTCGCGGACGGGCGTGGCCCTGGAGCGTCACAACCGCGCGTTCGTGAGCGTGTACGGCGAGACGAACCCCAAGCGCATCCTCGCGCTGGATGCCACCTTCTCCTTGGGCCACCGCTTCAAGGGAGGGCCCAGCGCCTCCGCCTGGGGCTGGTACGCGGAGGCCTCGCTGTCGCTGCGGCCCCACCCGTCCCTGGAGACGGAGCTCTCCGTGAGCAACGACCTGACGGACCACGGGCCGCGCTACGTGGAGACACGGAGCCCGCGCGAGTTCCTCCTGGGAGAGTTGGAGTCGCAGTTCCTGTCGCTCACGCTGCGTCAGCAGTGGGTGCTGACGCCCCGGCTCACCTTGCAGGGCTACGCGCAGCTCTTCACCGCGCACGGCACCTACGGCCCGTTCTTCACCGCCACGTCCGACGCACGCAACAGACGCATCCGGTTGGACTCGCTGGTGCCCGTGGACCACCAGGACGACAGCAGCTTCTACGACACGGCGCTCAACGTGAACGTCGTCGCGCGGTGGGAGTACCAGCTCGGCTCCACGTTCTTCGTCGTCTACTCGCGCACGCAGCAGGGGCTGCCCGTCGCGGAGCGCGAGCGGCCCCATGTCACGCTGCGCCCCCGCCGGCTCACGTCGGGACCAGCCACCGACGCGCTGATGCTCAAGTGGAGCTATTACTGGGACGCGTGAAGCCGTGCGCCCGCGCTCACGGCCGCGAGCACTGGCGCGTGACGACGGAGCGCGCCTCGTTCACGTCGTTCTCGAGGAGGGACAGGGAGACGCCGGGGCCCACGTGCCCATCATCCTCCTCGGACAAGGACTGCGCGGGATGCTCCTGGGTCTTCGCGGCGCGCGCGTAGGCGTCCGCGAGCACCCCCAGGTCCATCCCGTAGTGCAGCACGGCGCTCCGCAGCTCCGCATCGCGGATGTCCAGCGACTTGAGCTTCGCGGAGAGCACCGAGAGCCGCGTCGCGGCCTGGTTCATCGAGCGCGCATCCCGAAGCTTGTCCCGGAACGCATCCGTCATCCGCAGCTCCTCCAGCACCAAGGCCTGCACGGAGGGGCACACCTCCGCCTTCTGGGGCTGGCACGCGCCCAGGCCCATGAGCCACGCCGCGAGCCCCCACGCGGGGACGCGGCGCTGACGCCTGACGCGAGGTGGAAGGGGATGCACCCATTCACGCTCGCCATGCCTCTCATGTCTGTCAATTCCCACCGGGGAGGGTGTCGCGCGCCGGAAAGCCGTGGCGACGCGGGCGCGGGGATTCCAGCGTGCCTCCCCGGGCGAATGCGCGGTTCTGGATGGACATGAGGGCGGAAGTCGCGGGCGCTCATGCGGGCGGGGGCCCGTCACCAGGGCGTGAAAGCGTCGGCTGGAGGACGGCACGCCCCTGCACTCGCGGAGGCCATGGACACCTTCGCCTTGGGTGGCGTGGAGGAGGAGGACGTCATGGTCTCGCTGCGAATCGCCTGTCTCGGACTGTTGATGCTGTCGGCGTGCGCTTCATCAACCCATGCGTCGGTGGTGCGCAAGCCTCGGGAGACGGCCCCGGCCTCCGTGGCGAGCCGCTCCGGCCACGAGAGCACCTATGGCTATCGCGCGGAGGACCCGGTGCGCGTGGGCTGGGGCAACCCGGGCGTGCTGGCCTTCTTCGAGCTGCTCCGCGGCCCTGAAGGCCAGCGCATCGCGTGGAAGCGGCTGGGGCCCTGTTGCGACAACACGGCCAGGCCGGAGCACGCGGGCCTGGAGGTGTACGAGGTGAGCTACGAGGGGCTCAACCTCCCGGTGCGCCTGTTCATCGACCCGAACCACGGGGCCGCGATTCGCGCGCCCCACGGCTTCACCATCGAGGGCCTCTCCTCCCGCGAGCCGCCCCCCGAGCAGCCCGCGCCGCCCGGGGTCATCGAGCTGTAACCCCGCAGGTCTCCGCGCGGCGGGTGCTCACTCCAGCGACGGCGACGTGTCGCCGGGGATGAGCACCTTGCGCGCGAGCGACACGGGCAGCCCCAGTTGCAGGAAGCGGTCGTGGAAGTCCTTCAGCACGAACTTCTTCCCCTGCGCCTCGAGCGACTTCCGGTAGTCCTCGCGCAGCTTCAGAATCTGCATGCGCCCCAGCGCATAGTACAGGTACGTGGGGTTGGAGGTGCCGCGCTCCACCTCGCGCAGCGCGGGGAAGGGCTCGAAGTAGGCAATCTCCGCGAAGCGCTTCGCCACCACGTCCACCGGCTCGTTGTACACATGCAGCGCCAGCGCCGCGTACCAACGCGCGTGACGTTGGAGCGCGCGGCGCAGCTGGCCCAGGCGCACGGCCGGGTCGCCCTGCCCCAGGCCCTCGTCCACCATCATCTGCTCGGCGTAGTGGGCCCAGCCCTCCACGACGGAGGCCGGGGTGTAGACCTTGCGCACGTCCGTGGGAATCCGCGCGCCATAGAGCAGCTGCACGAAGTGGCCGGGCATGGCCTCGTGCACGGTGATGCCCAACAGGCCCGCGCGGTTGAAGTACGTCAGGTGCTGCGCCTTCTCCTCGGTGGACCACTCCGGCTCCACGTTGGTGATGTTGAACCAGGCTTCCTTGGCCCGGCCCTCGAAGGGGCCCGGCGTGTCCATGGACGCGAAGCCCAGCCGCTCATAGGGCGGCGTCTCGCGCACCGACGGCAGCGTGTCCGAAGGCAACGTGAGGATGTTCTTCTCGCGCACGAAGCGCTGGAGCTCCGCCAGCTGCGTGCGCGCCAGGGGAATCAATTCCTCGGACGCCGGATGGTCCTTCGCCAGGGTGGCCATCACCACCTCGGGGGGCTGCGTCGGGTCCACCTTCGCCGTCTCGCGCGCCACCCAGGCCTTGTACTCGGTGATGGCCCGCTCGTTGATGTCGCGCAGCTGGTCCGCGTCGAGCGTGATGAACTCCTCCAGCGACAGCTTCTTCTCGAACAGCTCGCGGCCCAGACGGAAGTCGCCATTGGCGCGCGGCAGCAGGTCCTTCTCCAGCCACTCGGTGAAGCCCTGCATCTGCTTCAGGGCCTCCTCGCGCGCGGCGTTGAAGGCCTCCACGTCCGGCGCGGGGACCTTGTCCACACCCTGCGCCGCCAGCGCGCGAGGCAGGTCCACGCGCAGGAAGACCTGCGTGCCCCGCGCGTCGCGGATGGCCTGCTGCGCCCACAGCCGGGGCACGTCCTGGAGGTTGGTCTTCGCCGCCTCCAGCACGCTCGGGATGCGAGCCATGCGGGAGCGCATGTCGTGCATCCGCTCGGCCAGGGGCGAGAAGTCGCGCGAGGACAACGAGGACAGCCCGCCGGAGATGACACCCACGTAGGCGCTCGGGTTGCGCTCCCAGACGTGCTCCTCTTCCAGCGTGAGCAGCTCCGCGCGGATGGCGTTGCGCAGCATCTCGCTGTCGAGCGCCTCGTCCCCGGAGAGGTTGGCGCAGTTCACCTGCTCCAGCCGCGTGAGCCAGCCTCGCAGGGCCTCCGCCCTCCGATTCAGGCCCGCGCGCGAGACATCCTGGAGGTGCGCGTCGTGCTCGTGGAAGCCCAGCTGCGTGGCCCTCACGGGATTCGAGGCGGCGAGCCAGTCCATGTACTCGCGGATGAACTGTGAATAGGCCACCGTCGCCGAGCGGGCGGGCGTGGGCAAGGAAGAGGAGGACTGCGACCCATCCTTCGGGTGTGATGCACACGCGGAGAGACTGGCCAGCAACAGAACAGCGACACGAATGCGCATGAAGGCTCTCGACAACGAGATGGACGAGCCCCGAGTCTCGGCATGCTGCCCCGGAACGGGTAGGCGGAAACAAGGGCATACGTGGGATGCAGTCGTGCGCTCAACCCACCTCGTCACCCTCCAGGACGTCCGGGGCGTGCGCTGAATCACCCTGGCGAGCGCGGGCGTCGTGCACCCGACGCTCAACCCACGAGGCCACGTGCGCTTCGCCGGCGAGGTCCGCTCCGCCGCGTGCCCCCGTGAGCGGTGTCGGGCCCTTCCCCCTTCTCAAGACACGGACTTCGGGAATCCCTGAATTGGCGGGTGGTCGGCGGCGACCCGTCAGGCGCCCTGTTCCTGGGCCTTCGAGGGTGCTCGCCTCCCGGGCATCGACAGGGGCGGGCCTGCGCGAGAGCCCCTTCCCTCTCGTCTGCCGCATGCTCACCTCGAGGGTGGACGGGGGCGGATGGCACCTGCCTCCGGGGCGACCGGACGACCCGGGTCCATGCGAGGCCTTGCATTTCGCGCCCCCGGCTCCGTCTGGGGATGCGATGAGGGCCCTTCGCGCCCGCGCCCGGGGTTGTCGCGCCGGACGCGTGCGGCAAGGTCCCGGCTGAGCTAAGCGTGTCCCCGCGCAGCCCGGGCCCCGCGCCGGGCCGAAGCCCGGGGCCTGTTCGCTGGAGGAGGAATCAAGCGATGTCCGACGTCGTGAAGAAGAAGCGCCGCTGGCCCTACGTGCTCGGAGGAGTCGCCGTGCTCCTCGTCGTCGCCGTGGTGGGGGTCCTCTGGCGGCTCGACGCCATCCTGCTGAAGACGGCCCGCGAGCAGGCCGCCACCTATTCCCAGAAGCTGGGCCGCCCGATTGAAATCGGCGACATCTCCACCCAGCTCTTCCCTCACGTGGGCGTGGAGGTGGAGAAGGTGTCCATCGGCGCGGCCGACGGCGAGGACCTTCCGCTGGTGGAGCTGGGCGCGTTGGACGTCAGCGTCGCGGTGGGGCCGCTGCTGTCGTCCAGCGGCAAGGACATCCAGGTGAAGAACGCCGAGGTGTCCGGCCTCACCGTCAACGTGGTGCGGCTGGCCGATGGCACCACCAACGTGCAGCGCCTGCTCCAGAAGCTGGAGGAGCAGAAGGCGCCGGAGGAGCCCAAGCCCGAGGAGGAGCCCTCGAAGCCGATGGACCTCTCCGGGGTGCACGTGGAGCGCGCCGCGCTCACCGACGGCATCATCCGCTTCGTGGACCGCGCGGGTGGGCAGGCCGCGCGCGAGCTGGCGGTGAAGGACCTGGACATCGAGGTGAAGGACCTGCGCGCCGGCAAGCCGCTGGTGGTGGACCTGGCCGCGGCGGTGCTGGCGGAGAAGCAGAACCTGCACGTGTCGCTGAGCGCCGCGCCGCTGCCGCCCACGATGATTCCCACGCCGGAGCGGGTGACGCTCAAGGCGGAGAAGATTGACCTGGCGCCGCTGGGGCCCTTCCTTCCTCCTGACGTGGGTTTGCAGTCCGGCACGGTGAACGCGGACTGGAAGGCGGAGCTGGGCGGCGCGGTGCCGGGCGGCAAGGGCGCGACGCGGCTGGTGGGCGCCATCTCCGCGCTGGGCCTGAGCTTCGCGGGCTCCGAGGGTGGCAAGGCGCTGGACGTGGTGCTCGACACGGACGTCGCGGGCGATGTGGCCACGGGAGACTTGTCGCTCGACAAGCTGAAGCTGGACCTGGGCCCGGCGAGCATCACGGGCAAGGGCCAGGTGAAGGGGTTGCTGTCGGAGAAGCCGTCGGTGCGGGGCTTCGAGCTGGTGGGCCGCAACCTCGACCCGGCGGTGCTGGCCGAGTACTACCCGCCGCTGAGGAAGCAGCTGAAGGGGATGATTGCCGGACCCATCGGGCTGGAGGTGCGCGGCAGCGGCACGCAGGACGCGCAGGTGCTCGCGGTGGACGTGGACCTGACGCCGGTGCGGCTGCGGGTTCCGGCGCAGCTCACCAAGGAGGCGGGGGGCGTGATGAAGCTCACCGCGCGCGTCTCGGGAGCCGCGGCCAGCGGTGGGGCGCTGAAGTTCGACGCGAAGGCGGACCTGGCGGGCGTGGACCTGCGACCGGGCCTGTTGGTGGACAAGGGGCCCGGGCAGCGGATGGAGTTCGCCGCGGCGGGAACGTATGCGCCGGGTGCGGCGGGCATGAAGGTGGACGTGCCCAAGCTGTCCGCGCACATCCTCGAGGACACGATGGCGGGCAGCGCGGCCTTCGCGCAATCGGGTCAGGGCAAGAAGCAGACGACGACGTTCTCCGCGGACGTGAAGAGCGCGAGGCTGGACGCGGACGCGCTGCTCTTCGACGAGAAGGAGCTCGCGGCGCGCCATGGCGGCACGGTGCCGGCGCCGTCCGCCGAGGCGGAGGTTCCTCCGGAGGACCCCGCGCGGTTCAACGGGTATCGGGGTGACATCCGGTTCGCGGTGGGGACGCTGCGCTACAGCCAGATGGACCTGAGCCAGGTCACCGGCGTGGTGAAGATGACGGACGACCTCATCTCCGTGGAGAAGTTCTCGTCGGGTGTCTTCGGCGGCAAGGTGGTGGCGGACGGGACGACGATGCGGCTGGGGCCCGCCGAGGAGAAGCGCCCGTTCGAGGCGAAGGTGAAGGTGGAGGGCATCCAGGTGGCGGACGCGCTCGCGCAGGCCACGCCGAAGAAGGTGATGACGGGCACGTTCAACGGGAACGTGGACGTGAAGGGCGTGGGCTACACGCCCGACAAGCTGCAGGAGACGCTGCTGGGGGCCATCAACGGCAACATCCTGGGCGGCACGCTATTGGGGAGCGACCTGGTGGCGTCCGTGTCCGAGCCGCTCGCCAAGGCGCTGCCCTTCGCGTCCAAGTCGCTGAAGCCCGGACAGGGGACGTCCTTGAGCGAGAACCTGCCGTTCGGCGTGCAAATCAAGAACGGCGTGGCGCAGTTGGAGAAGCCCATCACGTGGACGCGTCCGGAGGCCGCGATGAACTTCGCGGGTGGCATCCGGTTGGATGGCACGTTGGATTTGACGGGCTCGGTGGCGCTCACGCCGTCGACGGTGAAGACGCTGACGTTGGGCAAGGTGACGCCGCCGGACGCCATCCCCGTGGGGTTGAAGGTGACGGGCCCGGCGTGGAAGCCCGAGGTGACGGGCGTGGACGTGAAGCCAGCGGTGACGACGCTCGCGAAGCTCGCGGCCTCGTCGCTGGCGGGCAGCCTCATCGGTGGCGAGCGCGGCCAGCAGGTGCAGCAGGTCATCGAAGGCGGCGAGGAGAAGCTGCGCGCCGAGGCCGAGGCCAAGCGCAAGGAGCTGGAGGCCAAGGCCGCCGAGGAGAAGGCGCGGCTGGAGGCCGAGGCGAAGAAGCGCGCGGAGGAAGAGGCCAAGAAGCGCCTGCGCGGCCTCTTCGGCAAGTAGTCCTCACGGACGCGAGCCAGGGTGTCCTCCTGGCTCGCGTCGTGAGTGAGTCAGCCGCGCTTGCGACCGCCCCACCGGCGCGGTCGGGCGGAGGACGGCTCGGAGGCGGAAGCCTGGGCGGACGCCGCGTCCTCCCCGACCAGGTGCTCGGCCGCGGTCGAGACCGCCACCCGCCGCAGCGTGGCCATCGCCTCATCGAGCTGCCCGGAGCGCTCCAACTCATCCGCGAACGTCCTCAGCCTGTCCGCCGCCCGGGAGTAGACGCGCCGCTCCGCCTGGGTGGCCGGCAGCAGCGAGGCCGAGAGGAAGCCCAGCGCGAGCGCGCCCAGGCCCATGCCCACGGGGTGTTCGTGCACCGTCCGGCGCGTCCAGGCGCGAGCCTGGTCCATGCGTGCGCGGACTTCGTCACGGACTTCGTCACGGTTCGGTAGCCGGTCCTCGAGCTTCTCCAGGGCCGGCCGGCGCACTCGTTGCGCGGACCGCCGCGACGGAAGGGAAGCCTGCCGCGGAGCGGCTCCTCCTCGCGCCGAGGGGGCGTCCGTCCTGCGCGCGTCCTTCTTCATCCCTCACCTCCCGAGGCTTCGGCCATGCCATGGGCGCGGAACAGCCGTCCGGCCAGGACCCCCGCGCCCAGCAGCCCCGTCACCCACCAGCCCGGGTGTTGCCGTGCCTGCTGCCCGGCGCGTGCCAGAAGCGCCTCGGCCGAGTGCTCGTCCAGCCGCGAGGAGGCACCGCGCAGCACGCGCCCTCCCGCCCCCAGCACGTGCAGGGACAGGGGGCTCGACGAGCGCCGGGTGGCGCGCTCCAGTCCATCCGCCGCGTCCTCCAGCGCCGAAACGAGCGCACCCCGCTGCCCGTCCAGCCGCTCCAGCACCCGCGCCCGGGCAAGCCCCGCGACCTCATCCAGGCGTTGCCGCCCCTGCCGCTTGCCCGCAGCCGCGCGCCGCGCCGCGCCGCGCGCGCCTCGCTCGCGCTTCGACTTCATCAAGCCCATGGAGTGAATCCTCCCCAGGGTGAAGCTAGGCACGTCACTTCCGCGGGCTCGGCGGACGGACCGCGCATGGCGTGTCCGCACGCCCGTGCAGCCGGTTCCGCATGGACCTGGGCGTCGTCACCTTTCTCGTCCGGGAGGCCCATATGAAGCCGGAGCAGGAAAAGGTTCTGCACGAAGAGGTCGTCGCGACGCTGGACAGACTCCAACAAAAGAATCCGGAGCTGAAGGAGGCGCTCCAGCAGGCGCGGGGGTACGCCGTCTTCCCCTCCCTCGGCCGGGCGTCGCTGGTGCTGGGCGGCTCGTACGGCCACGGCGAGGTCTTCGAGAAGGGCAAGCCCATTGGCTTCGCGACCCTCACCCAGATGACCGTCGGGGTTCAGGTCGGAGGACAGACGATGAGCGAGCTCATCTTCTTCAACGACCGGGACACGCTCGAGCGCTTCAAGGGCGGGAAGATGGCCTTCGCCGCCAACGCCTCCGCGGTCATCATGAAGGCCGCCGCGTCGGGAACCATCAACTACGCGAAGTGCACCGCGCACGCCTACTCCCGTGGAGGGATGCTGCTCGAGGCCTCGCTGGGCGGTCAGAAGTTCACGTTCATTCCGCCCTCCTCCGGCGGCAACGGCAACGGCTCGCGACGCGGCGCCGCACAAGCCCATGACGAGAGCGCCCACGGCGAGCAGCACCGCGAGCTCCCCCGGCGGCCCATGGCCCTGGCGACGGGGCTCTCGACCGCGGCGGTGCTGGTGACGCGGCTGCTGAAGGCACGCGCCCAGCGCCGCGGACTGAGTCCTGGATGAAGGGTGGGCTCGTACAGCACGCACGGCACCTGCTGGCGCTCGCGCGCAAGGAACTGGAGGTCCACGCTCGGCTTGACCGGGACGTGAGGGCGACGCTGCTACGGCTGGAGGCGCGCTCGCCGGAGTTCGCCCGGGCAAGAGCCCAGGCCCATGCTTGTGCTGTCTTCCCATCGCTGAGCCAGGGCAGCGCGGTCCTCGGGGGCACCTGGGGACTGGGAGAGGTCTTCGTACGGGGGCGGCGGGTCGGCTATTCGGCGCTCGCGCAGCTCACCGTCGGCGTGCAACTGGGAGGACAGACCTCCTCGGAGGTCATCCTGTTCGCGGATGAGGCGTCCTTCGAGCGGCTGAAGCAGCGGGGGACCGGCCTTGCGCTCGAGGCCGCGGTGACGCTGGTCAAGGCCGGCGTGGCCTGGGCGCGAAGCCCTCAAGGGACGACGCACGTCGTCCTGACGCCACGCGGAGGCCTGTGGGTGGGAGCGGGGCTGGGGGTGCGGCGCTTCTTCTTCGCGCCGGCGGTGCTCACACGCGGCGCTGCGTTGCACCGTGTGTCGCCATCCCTAGATTTCTCAAGGGAGCGGGCTTCGGCCTCGAAGTCGAACGAAACGGGGGAGCGCGCGATGGTCAAGGCGCAGACGAGCAGCACGGGCCACAAGGGCCCAAGGACATTGTTGGCCTGGGGGCGTCGGAGCCTGAAGCCGGGCCCGCGCAAGGTCACTGAGCGGGCACGGGACGCCGTCCAGCGGGCCGGCACCCGGGGACGGGAGACCTTGGCGCATTTGCGCGAACACACCCCCAGCGGCGGACAGCTGCGTGCTCGCGCCGCTCAGGCGCGGACGTGGACCGCGGACCAACTGGAGGCACACGGGCTCGCGATAGGCCTCGCGACGCTGGCCGCGGGCGTGGCGGGCGCCGCGCTGCTCCCCGTCTCCGAGCGCGAGAAACACGCGTTGTCCACCGCGACCGGCAAGGTGCGTGCGATGTCGCGGCACCTGCGTGAGCGCTCCAGGATGACGCGCGTAGCCCGGTCGGCTCGCGGCGAGGTGACACGTGGCCGGGGCGCGGCCGCGTCTTCAGCGCGAGGCCTCGAGGCGGGTGCGGGCCACGGCAAGTCCACGGCACTCCGGGGGAAGAAGACCCGGAGCAAGCCCGCGGCGGCGAGGCTCGCGCGTCCCGCGACGAAACGAGCGAAGCCACCCGCGGCGAAGCAGGCGGGCTCGAAGAGCACAGGTGCGGGGCAAACGGGGAGGAAGCGGTCCTCCTCGCCCCAGCGCTCCGGTGCCAGGAACAAGCCCTCCTGACACCTCGCCGGGTGCGTGTCCCACATGAAACGCGCTGAAACACCCTGAAACAGTCCACGCTCCCGTGACTCAGCGCGCCGCCCTCGGGACGGAGGGTGGCACGCGGCCTGCTAATGCTCCCGCCGACGTTTCACGACTGGCCAGGAGCAAACATGGTGACGCCCGATGAGGACTGCGGCTGCAAGGACCCGGTGACCACACCGATGCCGCTCGTGGCCCCGGTGAATGAGCGCCACCGCGTCCTCATCATCGGCGGAGGCACCGCCGGCATCTGCGTCGCCGCGCGGCTCACGCGGCTCGGCCAGAAGGGCATCGCCATCCTCGAGCCCTCCGAGCGCCACTACTACCAGCCCCTCTGGACCCTCGTGGGCGCGGGCGAGGCACGCGTCGAGGACACCGTCCGCGACGAGGCCAGCCTCATCCCCCGGGGCGTCAAGTGGCTCAAGGACGCGGCCATGGAGGTCGACCCCGTCCGCCAGGAGGTGCGCACCCGCGGCGGCCTGCGCGTGGGCTACGACTTCCTCGTCGTCGCCCCCGGCATCCAACTGGACTGGGACAAGGTCGCCGGCCTCCGCGATGCCCTGGAGACCGAACACGTCAGCAGCAACTACGACGTGAAGCTCGCCCCCAAGACGTGGCGCATGCTCCAGTCCTTCAAGGGCGGCACCGCCCTCTTCACCCACCCCTCCACCCCCGTGAAGTGCGCCGGCGCCCCGCAGAAAATCATGTACCTGGCGGCCGACCACTTCCGCCGCACCGGGATTCTCGAGCGCTCGGAGGTCATCTTCGGCTCGGGCGCCAAGGCCATCTTCGGCGTGCAGCCCTTCGCCCGCGTCCTCGAGGACGTCGTGAAGCGCTACGGCATCCACACCCGCTTCAGCCACAACCTGGTCGCCGTGGACGGCGCCCGGCGCGAGGCCGTCTTCGAGACCACCCAGGACGGACGCACCACCCGCATCACCCAGCGCTACGACATCCTCCACGTCACCCCGCCCCAGAGCGCCCCCGACTTCATCAAGAACAGCCCCCTCACCTCCCGTGAGGGCACCTGCGTGGGCTGGGTCCGCGCCGACAAACACACGCTCCAACACCCCAGCTACCCCAACGTCTTCGCGCTCGGCGACGCCTCCGACCTTCCCACCAGCCGCACCGGCGCCGCCATCCGCAAGCAGGCCCCTGTCCTCGTGCAGAATCTGCGCGCCGTCATGGACGGCCGCGCACCCACCGCGCGGTATGACGGCTACGCCTCCTGCCCGCTCACCACCGCCTACGGAAAGCTGCTGCTCGCCGAGTTCGACTACGACGGCAAGCCCACCCCCAGCTTCCCCTTCATCGACACGCTCCAGGAGCGGCGGGACATGTGGGTGATGAAGAAACACGGCCTGCCCCAGCTCTACTGGAAGTGGATGATGCGCGGACGCGGTTGAAGCGCCCCCCTGTGCGCCCCGGCACGCGCCGGGCTATGCAGGGGGCGATGCCCGCGTCCCGCCTGCCGCCTTCATCACCCCTGGCCCTCACCGCGCTCGACTCACTGGCGGGGGCCGTGCTCCTGGTGGACGCGAACCGGCGGGTGGCCTCGCTCACACAAGCCCTGGAGTCCCTGCTCGGCGCCCCGCTCAAGGAGGGCACGCCCCTCGCGGACGTCCTCGCGCCGCAAGGAGACCTCGACGCCCTGCTCTCCCACGGACGCGAGACGTCCGCGCGTCTGCGCTCCATCCCGGTCCGCGTGCGCGCGATGCCCCTCACCCGGGCGGGCCGCGTCCAGGGCTGGGCACTCTCCTTCCACCGGGAACAGGCACCGCGAGACACCGAGGGAGAAGAGCTGTTCCATGGCCTGTGGACACAAGACCCGGAGCTGCGCCGCGTCTTCCGCATCGTCGAGAAGGTCGCGCGCACCGAGTCCAGCGTGCTGGTGCGCGGCGAGTCCGGAACGGGCAAGGAGCACATCGCCCACGCGCTGCACGTGCTGTCCCCTCGCGGCAAGGGGCCCTTTCGCGCCATCAACTGCGCCGCCCTGCCCCCCAACCTGCTGGAGAGCGAGCTGTTTGGCCACGTGCGCGGCGCCTTCACCGGCGCGGTGCGGGACAGCCCCGGCCACTTCCGCCTCGCCCATGGGGGCTCGCTCTTCCTCGACGAAGTCGCGGAGCTCCCCCTCGACCTCCAGGCCAAGATGCTGCGCGTGCTGGAGACACGCACCGTCATCCCCGTGGGAGGCCGCGCGCCCGTGCCCGTGGACGTGCGCATCATCGCCGCCACCCACCGGGCCCTGCGGCGCGAGGTCGAAGCCGGCCGCTTCCGCGCGGACCTCATGTACCGGCTGCGCGTGGTGCCCATCTTCCTGCCCACGCTGCGCGAGCGCCGGGGCGACATCCTCCCCCTCGCGCTGCGCTTCCTGGAGGAGCTGCAACAGCGAGGCACCCGACGCGTGGAGCGCATCGCCCCGGGCGCGCGCAAGCTCCTGGAGGCCCACACCTGGCCGGGCAACGTGCGCGAGCTGCGCAACGTCATGGAATACGCCTACGTCATCGGCGAAGGCCCCGTGCTGCGCGAGGCGGACCTCCCCCCGGAGTTCTCCGAGCCCCGGGGAGGCTCCAGCACGCACCACCCCACGAGCGCCGCGGAGCTGGACGCGGAGCAGGTGCACGCCGCGCTCGCCAAGGCGGGAGGCAACCGCTCCGAGGCCGCGCGGCTCCTGGGCGTCAGCCGCGTGACGCTGTGGCGCCGCCTGCGCGCCCTGGGCGAAGCGGACGAGTGAGCGCCTCCGCTCCCGCGTGTTTCATCCGGTGTTTCAAGTGTTTCACCCGAAACACCCGCTCCTCCCGAGGAGGCACGTGCCCCTCGGAGAAGGCCCCCTGGCACGGGGCTGGCAATGCCCCTCCGTGACACCCACTGCGGTCCCAAGGAGGAAAGCGGACATGCTCTTCCGGCAGCTCTTCGATGCGGAGTCCTCGACGTACACGTACCTGCTGGCGGACACGGCCACTCGAGAGGCCGTGCTCATCGACCCCGTGCTGGAGCAGGTGGAGCGCGACGTGCGCCTGGTCCACGAGCTGGGGTTGAAGCTCAAGGTCGTGTTGGAGACACACGTCCACGCCGACCATGTCACCGGAGCGGGCCTCCTGCGCGAGCGCACGGGTGCCCAGGTGTTCGCCTCGGCGCGAGGCGCGCCCTGTGTCGACCGGCAGCTCTCCCAGGGCGACGTCGTCCGGGTGGGCGCCCTCGAGATACAGGTGCTGGAGACCCCGGGCCACACCGACGACAGCCTGAGCTTCCTCTGCGACGGCCGGCTCTTCTCGGGCGATGCGCTGCTCGTCCGGGGCACGGGCCGCACCGACTTCCAGAACGGCGACCCGGGGCAGCTCTACGACTCCATCACCCGCGAAGTCTTCACCCTCCCCGAGGCGACGGAGGTGTATCCCGCCCATGACTACGCGGGCTTCACCATGACGTCCGTGGGCGAGGAGAAGCACCACAACCCCCGGCTCGCGGGCAAGTCGCGCGAGGACTTCGTCGCCTTCATGAAGGCCCGGAAGAGTCCTCCGCCGCGCAAGCTGGACATGGCCGTCCCCGCCAACCGCGCGTGTGGACTCTCCTCGGAGCCCTCGTCCCCACAGCACGCCTGACACCGTGACGTGAGCGCACCCACGTCCCCTTCATCGCCTCGGCCTCTTTCGATGGGCACGAGGAAGGAGTCACCGACCTTGAGTCCCTTGTACGACAACGGCCTTCCCCAGCCCGGCGGCTATCGCGACGTGGACGTGCGACAGCTCGCGGCGGAGGGGCCTCCCGGTCCACATCTGGTGGACGTGCGCGAACCCGTGGAGCTGGATGGAATCCTGGGCCGCCTCGTGGGGATACGCCCGGCGCCTCTCGCCACGGTGCGGGAGGCCGCGGCGCTGTGGCCTCGGGACGCGGAGGTCGTCCTCATCTGCCGCTCGGGCTCGAGGTCCGCGCGCGCGGCGAAGCAGTTGGTGGAGCT
This sequence comes from Myxococcus stipitatus, assembly GCF_037414475.1. Next base: position 4,309,057 of record NZ_CP147913.1, read on the forward strand.
GGGCTTCACCCGCGTGATGAACCTGCGCGGGGGGATGCTCGCGTGGAACGAGGCGGTGTTGCCCGTGGTGCGGCTGACCCGCGAGGCGCTCCCCACCCTCTCCCAGGTGCGCGACACGCTGCGCTCCCGGCTCCACGGACTCCGGATTCCCGCCGTGGAGGCGTTGCCCATCGCGCCGTCGCGCGCGGAGCTCGGCGCCCTGCTGGACACGCTGCGGGACTCGCCGCCCCAGGGACTCGAGGACACGGCGGGCTTCGAGCGGACGCTGCGCGAGGTGCGAGACCTGCTCGCCGTCGCGAGCGAGGGAGGCACCGCGAGATGATGTTGTCCGTGGGGCTCGCGGGCGCGCTGCTCGTGGGCGTGTTGTTGGGGTTGTTGGGTGGCGGGGGCTCCATCCTCACGGTGCCGCTGCTCGTGTACGTGCTGGGCGTGGAGCCTCGCACGGCCATCGCCATGTCGCTGGTGGTGGTGGGTGTCACCAGCACCAACGGCGCGTGGCTGCATGCACGCGCGGGCCGGGTGAGGTGGCGCACCGCCTTCGTGTTCGGCGCGGGGGGAATGGTGGGCGCGTTCCTCGGCGGGAAGCTCAACCCGCTCCTGTCTCCCACCGCGTTGATGGTGTTCTTCGCGGGCGTCATGGTGGCCGCGTCGGTCGCCATGCTGTTGCGCTCGGATGCACCGGCGGCCTCCACCGCCGACACGTCGAGCGCGGCGGTGGCCCCGGTGTCCCCAAGCCGCATCGGCCGGGTGCTGCTGCAAGGCGTGGGGGTGGGCGTCCTGTCGGGGCTCGTCGGAGCGGGAGGAGGATTCCTCATCGTCCCCGCGCTCGCGATGGTGGGCCTGCCCACGCCCGTGGCCACGGCGACCTCGCTGGTGGTCATCGCGCTCCAGTGCGCGGCGGGCCTCGTGGGACACCTGGGCCATCTGGACCTGCCGTGGATGCTCACGGCGCAGGTCATCGCGGTGGCGCTGGTGGGGAGCCTCGTGGGCGGCAAGCTCGCGGGACGCGTCGCACCGGGGTTGTTGCGCCGGGGCTTCGCCGTCTTCGTGCTCGCCACCGCGACGTTCCTGCTGCTCGCGCAGCTCCCCGCCGGAGCGAAGGCGCGCATGGGTGAGGTGGTCTCCAACGCCGGGGCATGGCCCTGGGTGGCGGTGGCCACGCTGGTCGGACTTCCGGTCGTGTTGTGGCGGCTCCTCGCGAGCCGTCAGCGCGCCATGAAGGAGGGCTGACCCCCCCAAGGTGTCCTCGAGCCCACTGTGCTGCTCCACCGCACCAGCACAGTGGCGTTCCACCCCGAACGCGCGGCGCTTCCTCCGTTGACCCGGGCCACGCGCGCACCGAGAGTCTCCGCATGACGCTGAGACCCATCGCAGACGTAGGCGCCGAGCTGGGCCTGTCCCCCGACGACATCCACCCGTGGGGAACCCACCGCGCCAAGGTGTCCCTGGGTGCCCTCGACAAACAGGGCCCACGGCAAGGCCGTCTCGTGCTCGTCTCCGCCATCAACCCCACGCCGCCGGGCGAGGGGAAGACCACCATGTCCGTGGCGCTGGCCATGGGCCTGCGCAAGCGCGGGCGCAAGGCCGTGGCCGCGCTGCGAGAGCCCTCGCTCGGGCCCGTGTTCGGCGTGAAGGGCGGAGGCACCGGTGGAGGCCAGGCCAGCCTGGAGCCCGCGGCGGACATCAACCTGCACTTCACCGGCGACCTGCACGCCATCACCAGCGCCAACAACCTGCTGGCCGCGCTCGTCGACAACGCCGTGTATTACGGCCAGCCCGTCGCCATCGACTCCACGCGCGTGCGCTGGCGGCGCGCCCTGGACATGAACGACCGGTTCCTGCGCAACGTCATCGTCGGCCTCGGCGGCAAGGCGCACGGCGTCCCGCGCGAGGGCGCGTTCGACATCACCGCCGCCAGCGAGGTGATGGCCATCCTCGCCTTGTCGGAGAACCTCAAGGACCTGGAGGCCCGGCTCGGCCGCGTCGTCGTGGGCTTCTCCCCCGACGGCAAGCCCGTGCGCGCGCGCGACGTGGACGCGGCGGCGGCCATGGTCGCCCTGCTCAAGGACGCGCTGATGCCCAACCTCGTGCAGACCCGCGAGGGCGGCCCCGCGCTCGTGCACGCGGGCCCCTTCGGCAACATCGCGCACGGGTGCAGCTCCGTGGTGGGCACGCGGATGGGATTGGCCTACGCGGACGAAGTCGTCACGGAAGCGGGCTTCGGCTTCGACCTGGGCGCGGAGAAGTTCCTCGACATCAAGTGCCGGAACACCGGCCTGTGGCCCCGAGGCGTCGTGCTCGTGGTGACGCTGCGCGCGCTCAAGTACAACGGAGGCGCGCCCCTCGCCCGCGTGGCGGACCCGGACATGAACGCGCTCACGCGAGGCTTCGACCACCTGGAGAAGCACCTGGAGTCGGTGCGCGCCTTCGGCCTGCCCGCCGTGTTGTGCGTCAACCGCTTCCCGCAGGACACCGAGGCGGAGCTCGACGCCCTGCGCGCCTTCGGGAAGGAGCGCGGCGTGGAGACCGCCGTTTGCGAGGGCTTCACCCGGGGCGGGGAAGGCTCGCTGGAGCTGGCCGACCGGGTGCTCGCCATGCTCGACGCGACGGACGCGGCGCCGCCCACGCCCCGCTTCCTCTACGACGTGAAGCAGTCCCCCGAGGAGAAGGTACGCGCCATTGCCCGCACCGTGTACGGCGCGGACGACGTGGCCTTCACCGCCTCCGCGCGCAAGGACCTGGACACCGTGCGCGAGCTGGGAGGAGCGGAGCTGCCCGTGTGCATGGCGAAGACGCACCTCTCGCTCTCCGATGACCCGACGAAGCAGGGCCGGCCGCGCGGCTTCACGCTCACCGTGCGCGAGGTGCGCCTGTCCGCGGGCGCGGGCTTCATGGTGGCGCTCACCGGAGACATCCTCACCATGCCGGGCCTGCCCAAGGAGCCCGCGGCCCGCCGCATCACCGTCCACGAGGACGGCCGCATCACCGGATTGATGCAGGGCGAATAGCCGCGCGCGGCACGGGCGGCCCTCGAGCAGGGCCGCCCTCGAGACTTCCTACACGCGGAACGCCGTGGACAGCGACTGGAGGCGGCCCAGCGTGGCGTTGATTTGAGACACGGCCTCCTCGGCCGTCATGGTGGACGTCACCACGTCCGCCATCATCGAGGAGAGGTGGGTCATCACGTCCGTCATCTGCGCGATGCCCGCGTTCTGCTGGGTGACGGAGGCGACAATCTGCCGCGCCGCCTGACTGCTCTCCTGCACCACCGTGGTGATTTCCTTCAGCGAGCTGGCCGAGGACAACACCTGCTCGATGTTCTGCTCCATCTTCTCGCTGTCGTCCTCCGCGATGGAGGTGGTCTGGCGGATGGCCTGGTTGATTTCGAGCAGAATCTTCCCGATGCGCTGGGTGCTCTGGAGCGACTGGCCGCTGAGCGCCCGCATCTCCCGCGCCACCACTGCGAAGCCCCGGCCGCCTTCACCCGCGCGCGCCGCTTCGATGGCCGCGTTGAGCGCCAGCACGTTGGACTGGTCCGCCAAATCCTTCACGCTGCTGATGATTTCGCCGGCGTGCACCGCCTGCTCGCTCAGGTGCGCGATGCTGCCCACCAGCGCGCTCACGCGCTCGCGAATCTGCTGCATGCCCTCCGCGCTCTGCTCGATGGATTGCTGGCCGGACGAACTGAACGCATCCGCCTGCGCCGCCACCTTCAACACCATCTCCGCGCGGCTGGCCGCCATGCTGGAGGTCTGCGCGATTTCGGCGATGGTGGTGCTCGCCTCCGTGAGGCTGCGCGACTGGTTGGTGAGGAAGTTCACCTGGTCCTGGCTCGCCTGCGTCAGTCGCGAGGCCGCCGAGGACAGCTCCGTCACCACCGACCGCAACGTCGAGGGCACCTCGCGCAGCCGGTCCACCATCACCTGGAGGCTGCGCCCCAGCTCGCCCACTTCATCCTGTCCCGCCGCGTCGATGGGCTGGGTCAGGTCCCCGTCCTGCGCGATTCGCCGGGCCACCTCCGCCAGCCGACCCATGGGCTCGGCCACCTCGCGGTGCAGCCACACCGCCAGGGCCACCATCAACCCCAGGCACGACAGCGCCAACACCCCCACCACCCAGGAAGGCCCGTCCGCCAGCACCACCGCGAAGAGCACCGTCAGGAACACCGCCGCGACCGCCGGCGACAGCATGACTTTCTGCTTCAGCTTCAAACGCACCGAGCCCCCTCCACCCCACCCAAGCTTCGGCGGTTGAGGCGCGGCTCCCTCCAGAGCCTGCTGCACCAGCGCATGTCGGCATCCTTCCGTGGGGTCGCGGGGACTCCCTGAAGCTTGGACGGACCTGTGATCCGCCGAAGTGCAGGATAGCGAACTGAGTCCCCGCTGCTAAGTCTCGGCCAGCCCTGGGGTGAAAAAGACCCTGAATCCGGAGGATCACCCCGGGGTGTCGAGGCGGCGGCAGCCCTCCACTCGGAGGACGAAGTCCGAGCCGAAGGCACCGGCGGGGGTGAGGGCGCCCGGGGTGGGCTGGGCGAGCAGCTCCTCCACGGCGAGCACGGCGGCGCGGGCGGTGAAGAGATACCCCTCCGGCACCTGCAGCCAGGCCTGGGAGGAGCGGCCATCCGGGGCGCGGGCCTGGGCCCAGATGTGGGAGCGGACCTTCTCGCGTATCTCGGCGGTGGGGCCGTGCACGCGGGACTCGATGAGCCCCATCAACCGGTCTCGCACCAGGCCTACCTTCAGCGTCTCGCGCAGCAGGGGCGAGGTCCACCGCAGCGCGTGGGCGGCGGAGGACCGCACCGCCATCAGGGTCGTGATGTTCGGAATGCCGGTGGTGCGCCAGGCCGTGGCCAGGTCTCCCCAGGGGATGGGCATCACCGTGCGCTCCTTGTCGTCGAAGCGCAGGCGGCGAATCCCCCGGCCCAGGGGATACGGGACGAGCACACCTCCGCGCCGGGCCTTGCCGCCCTCGGGGAGCTGGAGCAGCACGGACTTGGCCGTACCCGCGCTGGCCTGGGAGCCCCCCGCGATGGCGATCTCCAGCTCGGTGGCGCCCGGCACCAGCTCCGCCACATAGCGGGCCAGACAGTCCGTGGGCACCACGTCGAAGCCCACGCCGGACATCAGCGAGACACCCCGGGCCTTGGCCTCGGCATCCAGGCGGAACGAGCCCTCGAAGACGGGAATCTCCCCGGTGATGTCCTGGTAGTGCACACCCATGCGCAGGCACGCCTGGCGCATCGGCTCGGCGGTGCGGATGAAGGGGCCCGCGGCATGGAGCACCAGGGGCAGGTCCTCCAACGCGGCGGAGAGCTCGCGCGAATTTTCGAGCGACGCGGGGCGGACCTCCAGCCCCAGGGCCTCCGCCAGCGGCGCGAGCTTCTCGAGCGAACGGCCCGACAACACCGGGCGGTGGCCGCGGCGCACCGCCTCCTCCGCGATGAGGCGGCCGGTGTAACCAGAGGCTCCGTACAACAACCAACGAGGCGTGATGGAAGAGGTGGTCGTCACACCCGCGACGCTAACAGGCGGACCCGCCCTCACATGCGGCGGGTGGTGTCCCCGCCCATCATCTGTCCGCCGGTGGACCGGGCGCGCGCCTCACCACCGGGCCTGGATGACGTCGACGCCTTGATTCACATGGGTCTCCTCGACGCAGACGAGCAGCGCGCGCAGCGCCGCGGAGGACGGAGCCGTCAGGAGCGCCTCGCGCAGCCTCGCGTTGCGCAGCAGCGCGCCAATCCTCGCGAGCACGTTGAGGTGCAGGCCCGCGGTGTCCGGGGGCGACACCATGCCCACGAAGATGTGGACCCGGCCCTCCTCCGCGTCCCCGAAGTCGACGCCCAGGCGATGGAGTCCCACGCAGGTGACGATGCGAGGCACCCCGGCCAACCGGCAGTGCGGCACCGCCACGCCGCCCACCGTCGCCGTGGAGCCCAACTGCTCGCGCGCCAACAGGTGGGTCGCCAATTCCCTGGGAGAGACCTGGGCCCGGGCCGCCATCAACCCGGCCAGCTCATGCACCACCCCCACCCGGTCCTTGGACGCCATCGACAGGCGGACGCCGTCGGCATCCAGGTAGTCAGTCCATCGCAACATACCGGTCACCTCCCCGGGACACCCGCCGCCTCCCGAGTCGGCGCAGAGATGTGTCCCCCCGCCGCGATTGAGCACCCCCTCCCCGTGATTTTCCCGAGGACCACCACACACTTTCCCAGGGCCCTCTTCCGTTCGGTCAGAACCGCCCCGGTGGCTCTTGGCTTCTCATTCTCCAAGCCACCCGGGTCAGTGCCCCAGCACCATCTCGTGGCGAGGCAACAGGTGCTCGTCCTCGGCGAGAACGAGCCGCGCGCGAATCGCCGCCGGGGACGGCGCGACCAACAGCTCCTCGCGAAGCCTGGGGTCGCGCAGCAGCGTGGCGATGCGCGAGAGCACGTTGAGGTGGAGGCCCGAGGTGTCCATGGGTGACACCAGGCCGACGAAGATGCGCACCAGCCCATCCTCGGCCGCGCCGAACGCCAGGCCGCCCCGGTGGATGCCCAGACAGGTGACGATGCGCTCCACGCGAGCAAGCCGGCAGTGAGGCACCGCCACGCCTCCCTCCATCGCCGTGGAGCCCAGGCGCTCGCGCGCCATCAGGTTCAGCGCCAGCTCACGCGGGGACACACCGGCCCGACGCGCCATCAACCCCGCCAGCTCGTTCAGCACCTCCTCGGGGTCTCTGGCCTCCAGCGAGGGGCGGATGGCGTCCACGTCCAGGAAATCGGTCCACCTCAACATGCCTTCCTCCCAGGGCGGCTCGCCGCCGCCCGCTCGGTGCGTCGCGTGTGGAGCGCCTCGAGCACGTCAGACGGCGGGGGCCACGCGCTCGCGTCCCGCCAGGACGATGCACGCGGCCAGGACGCGCGGGGCGAAGCGGTCTCGCTCGCTGTCGTCGAACGCGCGTGCGAGCTGCTCCGGGTCGTCATCCAGGAACAGCGTGGAGCCCAGCCGGTCATACAGATGCTCCAGCAGGCCTCGGCAGCAGGTGCACCGCCGAGCGCCATCCAACGCATGTTCCGCACGCGTTCGCGCGTCGGCCAGTCGCTCCACGCCCAACATCCGCACCGCCTTGAGCGGCGCCTCACAGGGCGGCGGGGCGGCCTGCCCGTGGGCCAGCGAGTGGAACAGGGGCAGCGACTTCATGAATTGGGACAGCCACATGGGGTCCTCCGCGCCGGGCCCCGACAGCGCCCGGACGCATCCCTCCCATCGCATCCGCCATGCCAGCAGAGCCCCCGCCAGATGCTCGGAATCCGGGCACCTTTTCGCGCAAGGCCCCAGGGCCACCTTGCAGTCCGCAACCCGCGCCCCTTGGGGGCACAGCACGTTGCGAGCTCCACCCCAGGCCCGAGAGCCCGAGGCCCCGTTCGTACGCCTGCACGCCGACCCTCGGGGCCACTATCATGCGCGCCCCTCATGAAACGTCTCACCTCGACCCTCCTCTTCTCCCTGCTGCTCTGCGCGTGCGGCGACTCCAACTCCGGGCCCCCGAAGCCGGACGTGGAGCGCGGCCCCCGCGCGATTCCCCTCGAAGGAGACCCCAACGGCCTGTTCTGGGACGCCGCCACCGAGACGCTCTACATCGCGGACGACCAGAACCACCGCATCCTCAAGTACCGCGATGGGGAAGGTGTCTCCGTCGCGGCCACGCTGCCGGACGCGCCCCCGGACAGCACCAACCTGGGCGAGGTCGTCCGCCTCCAGGACGGCACGCTCGTCACCGTGCGCTTCGGCTTCGGCACCGCGGGCGCGGTGCTGTTCGTCCGTCCGGATGGAACCCCTGGCAAGGTGCCGGGACTGCCCACCAACCGCCGCCGCATCGGCCTCACGGTGACCCAGGACGGGCGCATCCTCGACAGCTACTTCGTGCGCAACAACAACGTGAACGTCGGCTCGGTGGCGCAGGTCTCGCTGGCGGATGGCTCGGAGACGGAGCTGGTGGGCGCGCTGCAGAAGCCGGTGGGCGTGCTGGCCGTGGACGACACGCTCTACATCGCGGACCAGCTTGCCGGGAAGGTGTACCGCTCGCCGCTGTCCAACCCCTCCGCGCTCACCACGCTGGCCACCATCACCGAGCCGGACCTCCTGGCCCTGGGGCCGGGCGGCGCGCTGCTCACCGGGACGCGGGCGGGCTCCGTGCTGCGCATCTCCACCACCGACGGCGCGACGTCCGCGCTGGCCACGGGCTTCCAGCAGGTGCGCGGCATCGCCTACGACGCGGCCAACCGCCGGCTCTTCGCGGCGGACCATGACCGCGACGAGACCAACGGCACCACGCACTTCCTCCAAATCATCCCGGTCGACTGATGCGACAGCCCCTGTGGATGCTGCTCGGGGCGCTGGCCTGCACGCCGGCGCTCGCGGAGGAGGCATGGGTGCGGCCCACGCTGGTGGGCGAAGTGGACTACCGGCAGCACGCCTCGGACGTGGAGGGCTTCAGCGGCTTCACCCTCGCGCGGCTGCGCCTGGGCGCGGAGGCCCGCCCCCTGCCGTGGCTGGTGGCCCGGGGCGTGGCGGAGTGGGCCCAGGAGAAGCCCGCCCTGATTGACGCCTTCGTCGCGGTGCGGCTGGTGAAGGACCTGCGCCTGTCGCTGGGCTTCATGAAGACGCCGCTGTTCGCCAGCGCGTACGACGAGCACCTGGAGGCCCGCGCCATCCCCGAGCTGACCGGGCTCACCCAGGCCTTCTGGCCACGAAGAGACTTGGGACTGGAGGCGCGCTGGACGCCGTCCACGCTGCCGCTGGAGACCTGGGTGCGCGTGGGCAATGGCTCCCGCAGTCCCCTGGGCAATGACAACCAGCTCCCCGCGCTGGATGTCCGCGTGGATGGCCGATGGGGCCGCGCGATGGGCACGGCCGAGTCCTTCTGGGGCCTGCGTGTCGGCGCTGGCGCCCATGTGGAGAGCGCCTATGACCGCGCGGGCATCGGCGGCATCGGACCCCAGGGCTTCGTCTACTACCGGCCTCCCCCCGTGAGCGGACCGCGCACGGTGACGGAGGCCCATGCCCGCGTGGACGTGGGCCCCGTGCGCGTGGTCGCCGAGGCCGCCGCCGCGTGGGAGCGCCGCTCGCGCGACACGGACGGCAACCCCGACACACCCCGCGAAGCCCTGCCGGAGCTGCAGAGCCAGGGCGCCACGCTGGAGGTGTCCTGGGTCGTCTGGGGAAGGCCGCGCACGGACGCGCCCACCTGGCCCCAGGCGAGCGAGGGCTCCGTCGAGGCGCTTCAAGCCCTGCGCGAAGGACAGCTCCCGCACGGCGCGCTGGAGGTCGCCGGCCGCGTCGAGCGGCTGTGGCTGGGCCGAGGCGCCGCCGACGTCACCTCGGGAGGCTCGCTGAGTGGAGCGCTCGCGGTGCGCTGGTGGGCCACGTCGTTCTTGGGCGTGGGCCTGGCGGGGTACGTGCAGCGCTACGACTCCGCGCCGCTGGAGGAGCCGGACCGGAGGACGTCGTGGATGGCGTTGGCGCGCACCACGGTGAGCTTCCACTGACGAAGCAGACGCGGCCCGCGCGGCCTGGGCGGAACACCGCTCAGCGCAGCGCGCGGCCGTGGAGGCGGGCCAGCTCCTGGCAGGCCCCCTGACACTCCGGGAAGTGCAGGAGGAAGCGGGCCTGCTCACGGCAGCGAGGGACCAGCCCCTGGTGCGTGGGTGTGCCGCACAAGCGCTGGAAGCCCTCCCACTCCTGCTGGAACGCGGCGGCGCGCTCCTCGGGCTCCAGCGCGTGGACCGCGCGGCGCTCCGAGGCCAGCCACCCCACCACCGCCGCCATCGCGCCTCCCAGGAGGAAGACGCGCACCAGGTCCTTCCACCAGGGGCTCGCCAGGGAGGCCGGCGCCGGGGGCGTCGTGTCATCAAGAGGCGGGGGCGCAACGGGGGACAGGAACGGCTTGGGACGCATGCGCGACTTCAAGGGCAATCCCCGTGCCGGACACGGGGACGCACCTCTCCAGGGAGCAAGTCACCGTGCGCCCCAGGGCGCCTTGCATTCAGCAAGCAGGGCCCCGCGTGGAGCCGTGCATCGCGCAAGACCTTCGCCGTTGAGTCGCCGACAGTTGACCCAGGGCGTCAACGCACGGCGCTGCGCAGCGCGGGGGCGAGCTCCTGACGGCAGGCCTCGTCACACTCGGAGAAGCGCAGCAGGAACTCCGCCTGCTTCTGACAGCGCTGGGGAAGGCGCGGGCCCGCGTCGGCCAGGCACAGGAGGCGGAAGCTGTCGCGCGTCTCCTGGAAGAGGGCCTCGCGCTGGGCGGGGGACAGCGCGTTGAGGGCGCGATTCTCTCCGCCCTGGAGATAGCCCCACACCAGGGCGAGCACCACCACCACCGCGGCCAGGACCACCACCTGCCGGACGCGCTTCTGGTTGCGAGTCGGCGGCCGGTCGCGGGTGAAGATGTTCTGTTCTTCCCCCTCCTCGTTCCCGTTCAAACCCATAGGGCCCTGTTCCACCGCAATCCGCGAAACAACGCCAGCATTCCTTGTCTCCGGTGTGAAGGAGGCGTCACCCCTGGGTGGGTTGCAAGCTGCACGACAGGGCCGGGCGCGGGTTGCGGACCGCACGGAGGGCGCGGGAGGGAGGACGGGGAAGCCCCCGGGAAGACTCGCGTCATGCAAGTCGCACGGCCCGGCGCGAGGGCTGCACTTAGAATCAGGCCATGGAAGCACGGACGGAAACGGGCCCTGTCTCGGGGGAGCGCCCCATGCGGGTGCTGGTGGTGGACGATGAGCGCAACATCCGGCACACGTTGCGCGTGTGTCTGGAGGGGTTCGGCTGCGAGGTGCGCGAGGCGGCCACGCCCGAGGCGGCCCTGGCGGCACTCGCCCAGGGGCCCGCCGACCTGGCCTTCGTCGACCTGAGGCTCGGCACCGCGAGCGGGTTGGACCTGCTGCCCCGGCTGCTCGCCGAATCACCCAACCTGGATGTGGTGCTCATCACCGCGTACGCGACGTTCGACACGGCGGTGGAGGCGGTGCGGCGGGGCGCCCGGGACTATCTGCCCAAGCCCTTCACGCCCGCGCAGATTCGCCATGTGCTGGACCGCTCGCGGGAGCACCGGGCGCTGTCGTCGCAGCTGGAGAGCCTGGAGGGGCAGCTCGCGCAGGCGGTACCGGAGGCCACGCTGGAGACGGCGTCCCCCGTGATGCACGCGGCCATCGGATTGGTGTCGCGCGCGGCGACGTCCGACGCGGCGGTGCTGCTGCGCGGAGAGAGCGGCACGGGCAAGGGCGTGCTCGCGCGGGCGCTGCACTCGATGAGCGCGCGGAGGCGGCGGCCCTTCGTCACGGTGAACTGCCCCACGCTGTCCGAGCAGCTGCTGGCCAGTGAGCTGTTCGGCCATGTGCGCGGGGCCTTCACGGGGGCGGTGAAGGACCAGCCCGGGCGCGTGGAGCAGGCGGAGGGCGGCACGCTGTTCCTGGATGAAATCGCGGAGATGAGTCCGTCGCTCCAGGCGCAGCTGCTGCGCTTCCTCCAGGAGAAGCAGTTCGAGCGGCTGGGCGAGGGTCGCACGCGCAAGGCGGACGTGCGCGTGGTGGCGGCGACCAATCGCGACCTGGAGAAGGACGTCGCCGAGGGGCGCTTCCGCGAGGACCTGTTCTACCGGCTCAATGTCATCGAGGTGAAGCTGCCCGCCTTGCGCGAGCGGCCGGAGGATTTGCTGCCGCTGGCGAGGCGCTTCGTGACGTTCTTCGCGAAGACGGCCCAGCGGCCGGCGACGCCGGAGTTGTCGCCCGCGACGGAGCGGATGCTGCTGGCATATCCCTGGCCAGGCAACGTGCGTGAGATGCGCAACGCCGTGGAGCGGGCGCTCATCGTGTGGCCCGCCGGAGTGTTGGAACCGCAAGCGTTTCCGGAGCGAATCGCGGCGGCGGCGGGCTCGGTGGTGACGCTGGGCGGGCCCCACACGCTGGAGGAGGTGGAGCGCGAGCATACCCTGCGCGTCATGGCCTCCGCGCCCACCCTGGATGAAGCCGCGAAGGTGCTGGGCATCGACGCGTCCACCTTGTGGCGCAAGCGAAAGAAATACGAATCCGGGAGCTGAGCGTCGCGGGAGACACGCACGCTTCGGCTCCAGAATCACACACGCTGGACGCCCCTCGGCAATCTGGAACGGTTCCTCGCGTTTGGTATGTCTGGAGGACAGGAACGTTCTTCGTGGTTGGGGGTGTCCGCCTATGCCGCCGTGCCCACAGGAATCGACCCTGACGGAATTTCTCTCCGGCCTATTGGTTGGAGAGCAGCGAGCCCAAGTCCTGTCACATGTCGAGACTTGCGCTGACTGTCGATGGGTCCTGGCCGCGGGCGTGGAGAGCGCGACGCAAGTCACGGGCTCCGGGCCTGGCCTGAGGGAGTCCCCCTTCCAATCCCTGGCGCCCGGCGCCCGCATCTCCCGCTACGTCGTGCGAGAGAAGCTGGGGTCTGGCGCCATGGGGGTGGTGTACGCGGCGGATGACCCGGAGTTGGGACGCCGGGTCGCGCTCAAGATGCTGCGTCCGGAGGGAGGCCACCGGGTCCGGTTGCAGCAGCGGTTGTTGCGAGAGGCGCAGGCGCTCGCCCGGCTCTCCCATCCCAACGTCGTCACCCTCTATGACGTGGGCACCCACGGCGACGCCATCTTCCTGGCGATGGAGCTCATCGAGGGCATCACCCTGGCGGAGTGGATTCGGCAACGGCATCCCTGGGAGGAGGTCCTCCGGGTCTTCCTCGATGCGGGCAAGGGGTTGGAGGCCGCGCACTCCGCGGGCCTGGTGCACCGGGACTTCAAGCCCGCCAACGTCTTGATGGGGAACGACGGACGCGTCTTCGTGACGGACTTCGGCATTGCCCGGACGCTCCATCAGGAGGACGACTTCGCGCATGAGAGCCCCGTCGTCGAGGGGCTTCGGCCCACGGACCCGCTCACGCACACGGGACAGATTCTCGGCACGCCCGCATATCTGGCGCCGGAGCTGGTCCAGGGCCAACGCGGGGACTCCCGCTCCGACGAGTTCAGCTACTGCGTCGCCCTCCATGAGGCGCTCTTCGGCGAGCGCCCCTTCCAGGGGAGCTCGATGCTGGAGCTGGCCGAGGCCGCCCGGCAAGGAAGGATGACCGCGCCGAAGGAGCGGGGAGAGGTTCCGCCGCACGTCCTGAGCGCCCTCCGCCGAGGGCTCAGCGCCAGACCCGAGGACCGCTTCCCGACCATGCGGGCATTGCTCGCGGCCCTCGCACCGCGCCCGCGCCGCAAGCATGCGCGGCTGCTCGCCATGCTGTCCGTGGCTGGAGTGGTGGGCGCGCTCGCGACCTATGGGATGACCGAGCATCGGCGCAAGGAGACCTGCGCACGCGAGGCGGAGAAGTCCCTGGTCGCGTGGGGACCCGAGCGGCGGGAGCAGGTGCGTGAGGCCTTCATGGCCACGGGCGCGAGCTCCGCGTCCCGCGCCTGGACGGAGTTCGCCATGAGCCTGGATGCCTATACCGCGCAATGGCGAGCGCTGCGCACGGAGGCCTGCGTGGCCGCGACGGGGGAGCAAGAGCCGATGGCGCGGCAGACCTCCGCGTGCCTGGACGCGCGGCTCTGGCAGCTCGCCGCCACCACGGAGATGCTACGGAAGGCGGACGCCCAGACCGTGCAGAGCGTCCGCCAGTATACCTCCACGCTCGAGGGGCTCAGTGCCTGCCGCTATACCCCTGGGGTCTCTGGCCGCCCGCAGCCGCCGGATGGCCTTCGCCCGCGGGTCGATGCGGTGCGAAACAAGCTGGCGCAGGTCCGGGTCCATCATCTGGCGCATCGGCTCAAGGAGGGCCTCGCGCTGTCGTCGACGCTCGTCGAGGAGCAGCAGTCCATTGGCTACAAACCGCTCGAAGCGGAGGTCCGCTTCGCGCACGCGCGCCTGCTCACCTTCCTGGGCCAGGAGAAGGAGGCAGTGACGTTCCTCTACCAGGCCCTGTGGGCCGCGGAGTCCTCACGCGACGATGAGACGGCGGCGCGGGCCTGGGTGGAGCTCATCGATGTGGAGGGAGACAAGATGCTCTCCCGTCCCGACGAGGTGGAGAAGCTCGTCCAGCACGCACGTGCGGCGGTCGGACGGCTGGGACGTGAGCGCTTCCCGGACATCACGACGGACCTGCACACCCGCCTGGCGGTGCTGCGTCGGGTTCAAAGCCAGTTCGCCGAGGCCGAGCGGGAGGCCCTCCAGGGGCTGGAGTTCTCGCGCAGGTACAACGGCCCGGACAGTCTCCGGACCCCCAATCTGATGAACGACCTGGGGCAGATCTACTCCGCCCAGGGCCGCTACGAAGAAGCCCTGAAGTACCACCAACAATCGCTGGAGCTGCGCGAGCGGCTGCTGGGCTCCGACAACCCGGCGCTCGCGACCTCCTACAACCGGATTGCAGGTGTGACGATGGGGACGGGCCAGCGGGCCGTGGCGCGCCAGGCGTTGAGCAAGGCCCTGGCCCTCCAGGAGTCCTCCTCCGCCCCGGAGACCAGCACCCTGGCGACGACGTTGCTGAACCTGGGCCTCCTCTCGCGGGTCGAGGGCCGGACCGAGGACGCTCGGCGCCAATATGAGCGGGCCCAGAGCATCCTCGAGCGCATCCGGGGGCCCGACAACATCGGCGTGGTCTACATCCTCACGGAGAAGGCCCTCCTCGCCCATGAGCAGGGCCAGGCGGACCAGGCCCTCGAACTGGCCTCCGAGGCCGTGAAGCGCATCGAGAGGGGACAGGGCAAGGACACCCCGGACGCGGTCCCACCGCGGGTCGTCCAGGGCCTCGTTCACCTGAAGGCGCATCGCTACCCAGAGGCCGGTCGCGAACTGAGGGATGCCCTGGCGCTCGAGGAGAAGGGACACGGCCCCGAGGGGAAACGGATGGGGTTCGTGCTGCTGCCGCTGGCCCGGTTGGCGCTGGAGGCTCGGTCGCATGAGGAGGCGCGGACGTATTGCGAGCGGGCACGAGGCATCGCGGAGAAGACCCAGGGCAAGGAGTCTCCGGAAGCGGCGGACGCCCTCTCCTGCCTGGGCGAGGTGCACCTCGCGATGGGGGCGGCGTCGGAGGCGCTCCCGCTGCTCGAGCGCGCGCGGAGTCTCCAGTTGAAATGGGGTGAGCCCAAGGACCCCAAGGACGCGGGCAGGACCGCCTTCCTGTTGGCCCGGGCGTATCTGGAGACGAGCACCTCGCCGGACCGGGCGAAGGCGTTGGCGATGGCCGATGAGGCGCGGGGCCAGTTGGCCTCCGTGGGCATCCGGGGGCGGGAGGAGCTCCAGGAGGTCGAGGCCTGGCGCAAGCGTGAGGCGGCGCCATGACGGAGGTCTCGTTCGGGGATGGCGCGACGGGTGGCCGATGCCCGCAAGCTCTTGACCAACCCCGGACCCAGTAGACCAGACCGCCCCCCTCTCCTCGCGGACACCTGACCTGGCCCTGGAGAGGGAACGACTTCGACGCCGTCCCAAGATTGTTGGCGAAAAGACGGAGGGATAGGCCCGCACAGAGGCGGAGGTAGGTCAGGACTCGTCGTCGGGAAGGAGGGTCCGGAGAAGCTCATCGTCCGGGCCGAGGGGGCGCCAGCCCGCGGGTGGCGGATAGGCACGAAGCGCCGCCCTGGCCTGTCTCACGCGCTCCTCATGCGTCACTGGGGTGTAGCCACTCCAACGGGCGAGCACCTGGGCAATATCGAATCGGTTGGTGTCATCCACGATGGACGGCCATCCGTTGGGGAACTGCGCGTGCAGTTCGCGCACGAATTGCCCTCGCACCAAACGGGTCAGCCGTTTGCTCCGCTCCGCCTCTGCCACCAGACCACTGAAGACCTGGACCCCAGCGACATCGTCCTTGCCCAGCACTTCGGCCAGCTCAACCAACGAAGCCGTCGGACGAGATTCCGCGAAGGCGGTGAGGGAGTCGTAACCCAACTCACGGACCCGCTCATACAGGCGGGCCTTCCAGTTCCCCTCCCATGAACGTCCGTCGGTCATCGACTCCGCCCCATCGTGAACCTCATTGGGATGTCGTACTCCTTCAGGTAGCCCGCGACGAGCTTCATGATCTCGCTCCGCGTCAGCACCCTGCCCGTTTCGGCTTCTGCATCGCGTAAGACCTTCATGATCATCCGGTTCCACTCACCAGGCCACATCCGTCCCAGCTTCCAGTTTCCCCCACCGTGAATCGCCTCGTGTTGGGACTGCTCCAGCCTCACGCAGAACTGGTCGATGTCCATGTCTCCCTTGAAGCCGCGCTGCTCGAACCACTCGCGATGCTCCTTGGGCAAGACATGGTGCTTCGGAGCGTCGGACATGCCCGCCCCCGCTCTTCCCGTCACCCGCATGCCGCGCACCTCGGGGCTGTCCCCCAACGCTTCACGCACGCCCTCCGGCAAATCCTGATGCGCCTGCGCCATCAGTACTTGCCCACCGTGAATCCGGACGGCGGCGCTGACGGCCGGAAGTGAGATGACGCCCGCCTGCACGAGCCTCCGCATCATCTCCACCCATTCCGCGGAGACGACGATTCGCGAGCCCACCATCACCCCGCCTGAGCTCATCACGAGGCCCACACCCAGCGTCGCGGGGCCCGCTGGAGGCAGTCGCGGAAGCGACATCTTCAGCGTGGAAATCATCGTGAGCATCTCCAACACCTGCGCCGCCGCGATGACCTTCTCACCGAACTTCATGGTGGAGCGGGTCTCCGCATGAAGTGTGGCGAACTCCCGACTCAACCGGCCCATCAACTCGGGCATGGAGACTGCCGCCGCCTCGACCCGTTCCGGGTCCAGTGAAGCGAGGTCCTTCAACGTGGGCTCCATCAAGCCCTGGACCCGATGCAGGTCCACGAACAACTTCTCCACACTGCACATGGGGCAGTGCCGAAGCACCGCGTCCGCGAGTTGGAGGAAGTCCACCCAGGTCGCCAACAACAACGTCCCGAACATCGCGGCTTGAAGCTTGGGCCCGGTCATCTGGAGGAGGGCCGACTCCATGTCCCCATCACCTACCTCGGAAGCCACATCCGTCAGCACGGTGGCGCTCCCGAGCGCCCCATGGAGCCACGTCAATTGAGTGGAACCCTGTTCGACGTAGCGAGTGAACACCCCACCGAGCCCCCATCCTCCAAGAGCTGGAGCACGTTCCGCCAACGCAGTGAACACCCCTTCAACGCCATCCATCGACACCGTCACCCCACCGATGGCATCGACGACCGCCTGCCGCGCCGGCACAGGACTCGGCACACCCCCGCCGACCGCGGCAGACGAAGTCCCAGGCCCCCCATGCGCTGCATTCCGACCGCCCCCTAAATGACGCCAGAACCGCTGTCGAACCTCGGGCCCCGCGATGGCATGCGCACGCTCGTCGCGCGGCGACTCTTCCCTCTCGGAGAACGTCGCCACGCGAGGCACATAGCCCAGCGTTGCACCACGCTCGACGGTACGTGGCACCGACGCGCATCCCGTAGTCAGCAGCAACACGGCCGCAACCAGGATCTCAGCGCGCATTGTCCACCCCCAGGCCCACGGAGGCGAAGACACGCGGTCGCAGCAGCCCCCCTTCCTCCGTGGGAAACAACAAGGTGCCGCCCGTCCCCATCACATAGAGCTTCCCACCCAGGAACCTCCAACGGACTTCAGCCGCCCCGAGATATCGAGCCCCTGGCTCTCCCGCTCCAACCGCGAGCCCTTTCAACGCCACTTCCAGACTGCGAGCGAAGAGCTGGAAAGCCACACGCCCATCGGCGTCGAAGCGCCCCCACGTGAAAGCCTCCAGCCCAAGCGACAGGGTCAGGTGCTGGTAGAGCCCGCCATAGCTGACCGCATCCCAGCCGACCTCCACCTCTCCAAATGCGGACGAACCCTCTGGGAAACGAGCGTCCACGACCGGTACGCCCTCGGCTCCCGCCGCCTGGAAACGCGCCAGCTCGTAGTCAGCGCCGAAGAAGCCCTGGCGGAAGCCCCCACGTTGGAGCCGCGCCTCCAGCCGAAGCCGCAGGATGAGCTTCTCCGTGAGGACATCCGCTCCCACCCCGGCCACGACTCCCCACGCGCCCCGCTCTCCGGGACGGCCACCCCATCCCGCAACCACGTGAATCTCATAGTCAGGCCGCAGCAGCACTCCCGCCGTCGCGTCCAGGTGAGCCAGCGTCACCGATGGCGCACGGGTCTCCGCTTGCCCCCAGTCATGCACGGCGGACAATGCCAGCGTGTACCGGCCTTGGTCCTCCGGCTGACCGAAGAGGATGTGCTCCACGTCGAGGGACAGCTCCGCGCCCATCAACCGCGCCCCGAGGACATCCGAGGCGAAGACCTGTGTGTAGAGCGGACCGAGCGTGCCGGCGAAGGCGACTCCCGCCGGGTGGTAGTCGGGATTGGCGCGGTTGGAGTAACGGCGGACCAGGTGCCCGGAGAGAAGCGAATGCTCCTCGATGGCACCGAGCCAGATGCTCATGGGCGCATCGACAGAGCCCCACCGGAGGCCACGGACAAGCTGCCCCCAGTCAGAGAGCGAGTCCCAATCTTCGCGACGCACCAGTCCCTCGCCACCGCCCCACATCCAGAACCGCACGGGCGCCCCCATGTCGATGCCGAACTCTGGGCCACCATCGAGGAGGAATGTGGGCTCCACCTGGATGAAGCCTTCTTCGGCAGCTCCACCCTCTCGAGACAGCAGCATCCACGTCGTGGTCTCCACGCGCGTCAGGACGTGCCACCGCGAAGCCCCTGCGTCGGATGCCTCCCACGGAGGCTCCTCCGCCCAGCCCATCTCCGGTAGAGACAGCAGCAGCAACGCGGCCAGTCCGCTTCGCTTCATGCGCATACACGTCCCCAGTGAATGCCCTCACGCATTCACGCGAGGGCAATGGATGACCGGGCCGGCCCGACACAAAGGGCGGGCCACCGGACTTCAGTCGATGGGAGGCAAGGAACGACAGGCTCTCGAGCCGACGTGAGCAGAGATTACCCAGGACGTTATCAACAGATGAAGGACGCTCTACGTTGGACAGGGCGTCTGTCCTTGAAACGTCCTCAACACGTCATCCGGACAGAATTCTTTGAGGCCAGCGATTTCGTGCGGTCCACCCAGAACGTCACCTGGCCCCAGCGGACTTCGGACAAGGAACAACCAGGGCGCTCCCTCACTCCCTCGGGCGGGACAGGGCGAGAGACCTTCCGCTCCCATGCCCGTGCTTGCCGCCCTCGGCCCGCATGCGAACCGTTTCGGGGCGACATCACCGACACAAGGAGCGCAGCCGTGGACGTCATCGACCTGTTGATTCAACAGCACCGCGAAGTCGACGCCCTGTTCCTGGCGTTCCGCAACGCCCAGGACGACACGAGCCGCAAGGAGCTCTGCATCCAACTCGCCGAAGCGCTCATCCTCCACACCACCATCGAGGAGCGCTGGGTCTACCCCGCCGCCACCCGCGTGGTCGGCGATGAGAAGATTCAACACGCCGAGGAAGACCACCAGGAGATGTCCAGGCTCCTGGGCGACATCGTCCGCATGCGCGACGACATGAACGCCGTGAAGGCCAAGGTCGCTGCCCTGGAGAAAGTCGCGAAGCGACACATCGCCGACGAAGAGAAGAACATCCTCCCGCAGGTCGCCCGGAACGTCACCGAGAAGCAGCTGGGCATGTCCTGCAAGGACCTGGTCCGCGAGGCCTCCAAGATTCGCCACGCGGAGATGAAGGACTTCGGCGAACTCGCCCCGTAACCCCCAACGCCACCGCCCGTGCTCACCTCCCCCGAGCACGGGCGGCCCGGCCTACGTCGACTCCACCAGCGCCGCCTGCTGCGGCAGGGTGAACCAGAACGTGCTCCCCCGCCCCGGCGCGCTCACCACGCCCAGCTCCCCACCGTGGGCCTGGACAATCTCCTTCGCAATCGACAACCCCAACCCCGCGCCCCCCATCGGCGCCCCCGGCGCGCGATAGAACTTCTCGAAGATGCGCGCCTGCTGCTCCAGCGCGATGCCCTCCCCCGTGTCGTGGACCTCGAAGCGCACCCGCGTCCCCTCGCGAGCCACCCGCACCTCTACCTCTCCTCCCGCGGGCGTGTGCTTCACCCCGTTGCCCACCAGATTGCCCAACACCAACCCCAGCCGGTCCGCGTCCACGTCCACCGACTCCGCATCCAACTCCACCCGCCGCGACAACCGCACCCCCCGCTCCTCCGCCGCCGCGCGCTGCGAGTCCAACACCGACTCCACCAACTCCTCCGTGGACACCCGCCGCACCTCGAGCTGCAACTGTCCCGCCTGGATGCGAGACAAATCCAACAGGTCATCCACGATGCCCTGCAATCGCTCACAGTCCTCGCGCGCCGCGAACAGCAGGTCCGCCTGCTTCTCCGTCACCGGCCCCACCACACCCTCCGCCACCAGGTGCACCGCCATCCGCAGCGACGTCAGCGGCGTGCGGAACTCATGCGCCACCGTGGCCACCAAATCGTTCTTGAGCTCATCGAAGCGCCGCAGCCGCGTCACGTCCTGCAGAATCACCGTGGCCCCCACCACCTCGCCCGTCTCGCCATACACGGGACTCCCACGCGGCAGGAGCCACCGGTCTCCATCCGCCAACGCCACCCGCACCGCCTCCTCGTACCCTCGCGGCTGATACGCCCCCTTCCCCCCCAACACGTGCCCACGCACCCGCTCCAACACCTCGCGAGCCTCCGGCGCCATGCGCCCCAACACATCCCCGCCTGACTCCAACGACAGCTTCAACACGTCCTCCGCCGAGCGGTTGACGTTGAGCAGCGCCCCGTCCGAACCGAACACCACCACCGGGTCCGGAAGGCTGTCGATGGCCGCCTGCGACGCGGACTGCGCTTGCAGCAGCTCGCCCAGGCTGCTCTGCCGGTACTGTTGGAGCGCCTCCGCCATCGAGTTGAAGTCCTGGCCCAGCTGCGCGATTTCGTCCTGCCCTTCCACCACCGCGCGCACCGCGTAATCCCCCCGCCCCAGCCGCTGGACCGCCTGCGACAACACCAACACGGGCCGCAGCGCCCGATGCGTCAGCGACGTGGACGCGAACAGGCCCACGCCGAAGGCCGCCAGCACCGCCATCACCATCAACGTGTTCACCCGGTCGCTCTGCCGGCGCAGCTCCTCGCTCTTGTGCACCATCGCGTCCTGGTTGAGCGCCAGAATCGCCGACGCCGCGTCCTTCACCTCCAGGAAGAGCGGCTCCACCCGGTGGAAGTACGCCGCCTTGCGCTCCTCCTGCGTGGGCATCGCGAGGAACACGTCATACGCCGCCAGATACCGCTCCCACCCCACGCGCAGCGCGCGAGTGGACTCCTCCTCCCCTGGCTCGGTGACGTTGCCTTCCTGCAAGTGCAGCTCGGACTCGAAGCCCTGGCGCTGTCCAGCCTGCTGCGCCAGACCTCGCTCGCGCTCACCCGCGACGATGAACAGCGCCGCGCTGTCCATCCGCTCCAACTGCTCGCTCATCCGCTGCGTCGCCAGCACGCTGCGGTAGTTGTCCTGGAGGATGCGCTGTCCGGAGCGTCCCAGCCGCGCCAGCGTCACGACGGCCACCACGCCCAACAGCGCCAGCGCGAGCGCCAGCGGAGCCTGGGCCAGGAGCAACCTCTGCCGCAGCGTCATGGACGCTTCTCCTCGTCGGGCGGGTGGAAGGCCACGACGTGGATGTCGAAGCCCTCGCCCTCCCGCAACAGCCGCACATCCGCCGCGCGCCCCAGCGCCCGCTTCCACCACGGCTGATGCGACCGGCCCACGATGATGTGCCCCACCCCATGCGAGCGCGCGAAGTCGAGAATCGCCTCCACCGGGTCCCTCGAGCGCAGCCGCACCACCTCCGCGCCCAGCTCCTTCGCCTTCTCGATGTTGGCCAGCAGGTGCCGCTGCGCCTCCGAGTCGATGAGGTGCGGCGCCTCGCGCGGCGTCTCCACGTACACCACGAACCAGTCCGTGTTGAGCCGGCCCGCCAGGCGCGAGCCCCGCCGCAGCAGCGTCGCCGCGCGAGGCGGATAGCTGGACAGCGCCACCAGCACCCGCCCCCACTCCGCGCCCTTCTGCTGTCCTTCATCCCCCTGGCGCGAGGACTGCCCGGCCGTGGCCCGGTCCAGGCTCTCCGCCACCTCGCGCAGCGCCAGCTCGCGCAGCGTGGACAGGTTCTCGCCCTTGAAGAAGCTCTCCAGCGCCCGAGGCACCTTGTCCTCCGCGTAGATCTTCCCCGCCCGCAGCCGCTCGTGCAGGTCCTCCACCGCCAGGTCCAGGTTCACCACCTGGTCCGCGCCCTTCAGGAAGCTGTCCGGCAACGTCTCACGCACCACCACTCCCGTGGTCCGCTCCACCAGGTCATTGAGGCTCTCCAGGTGCTGCACGTTGAAGGCGCCAATGACGTTGATGCCCGCGTCCAACAGCTCCTGCACGTCCTGGTAGCGCTTGCGGTGCCGGCACACCGGCAGGTTGGTGTGGGCCAGCTCATCCACCACGGCGACCTGCGGCTTGCGCGCGAGCACCGCGTCCAGGTCCATCTCCTCCACCGTGACGTCGCGGTACGTGTGCTTCTTGCGAGGCACCATCTCCAGGCCCTCGACGAGCGCGTCGGTCTCCTTGCGCCCGTGGGTCTCGACGAAGCCCAGCACCACGTCCACGCCCCGGCGCTTGAGGGCGTGGGCCTCCTCGAGCATGCGGTACGTCTTCCCCACGCCGGCCGCGAAGCCGATGTAGAGCTTGAGCCGGCCGCGCCGTCCCCGCTCCACCAGCTCCAGGAAGTCCTCCGCGCGCGAGCGTCGCGTCGTCATCGTCACCCTCGGACCTCCACGGCGGAGGCGCGAGCCAGAATGCCCGCGCCCCCGAGTGAATGCATGAAGAGAATCACCCGCGTCACGGAGGCCCCGCGACTCCCGTGGGCGTCACCGACGGAGTCACCACCCCCATGGGAGGCGCGGGCTGCGCGGCGAGCCGGCCGAACTGCCGGTCCAACGCCAGGTTCAGCATCAACACGTTGACGCGCGGCTCACCCAGCACCCCCAGCGTCCGCCCCTCCACGTGAGACGTCACCACCGCCAGCACCCGCTCGGGCGCCACACCGCGCGCCTTCGCCACGCGCGGCGCCTGCCAGCGCGCCGCCTCCGGCGACAGGTGCGGGTCCAGCCCCGAACCCGACGTGGTGACCAGCTCCGCGGGGACCTCCCCCGGCGCGTCCGGGTTGTCCCGGCGCAGGCGCTCGGCCTCCGCCACCGCGCGGTCCTTCAGCTTCTGCGACGTGGGCCCCAGGTTGCTGCCCGAGGACGCCGCCGCGTCATAGCCAGCACCCGCCGCGGACGGACGGGGCTGGAAGTAGCCGCTTCGAGTGAAGCCCTGGGCCAACAGGGCGCTGCCCACCACCTGGCCCTTCTCGTCCTTCACCAGCGAGCCCTGGGCCTCGGCGGGGAAGAGGAGCTGGGCCACGCCGGTGACGGCGAGCGGGTACAGCACGCCGGTGAGCACCAGGGTGACGACACAGGCGCGCAGGGCGGTGACAAGAGTGGAGACCATGATGCGAAGTCCTTTCGCTGTCCTCAGGACAGGCCCACCGCGGTGAGCAACACGTCGAGCGCCTTGATGCCGACGAAGGGAACGATGACGCCGCCCAGCCCGTAGATGAGCAGGCTGCGCCGCAGGAGCGCCGCCGCGCCCAGCGGGCGGTAGCGCACGCCGCGCAGCGCCAGCGGGATGAGCGCGACGATGATGAGCGCGTTGAAGATGACCGCCGCCAGAATCGCGCTGAAGGGCGACGTCAGCCCCATCACGTTGAGCGGAGCAATCTGCGGGAACACACCCATGAAGAGCGCCGGGAGGATGGCGAAGTACTTCGCCACGTCGTTGGCGATGGAGAACGTGGTGAGCGTGCCGCGCGTCATCAGCAACTGCTTGCCCACCTCCACCACCTCCAGCAGCTTGGTGGGGTTGGAGTCGAGGTCCACCATGTTCCCCGCCTCCTTCGCCGCCTGGGTGCCGGTGTTCATCGCCACGCCCACGTCGGCCTGGGCCAGCGCGGGTGCGTCGTTGGTGCCATCGCCCGTCATGGCCACCAGCTTGCCCTTGCCCTGCTCGGTGCGGATGAGCGCCAGCTTGGCCTCCGGTGTGGCCTCCGCCAGGAAGTCATCCACGCCCGCCTCGCGGGCAATCGCCGCCGCGGTGCGCGGGTTGTCGCCCGTAATCATCACCGTGCGGATGCCCATCGCGCGGAAGCGGTCGAAGCGCTCCTTGATGCCGCCCTTCACCACGTCCTTCAGGTGGATGATGCCCAAGAGCCGCGCCCCATCCGCGACCGCCAGCGGCGTGCCGCCCGCATCACCAATCCGGCCCGCGGCCGCCGCCAGGTCCGACGGCACCGAGCCTCCCTGCGCCTGCACGTGCTTGATGATGGCGTCCACCGCGCCCTTGCGGATGCTGCGCGGGTGAGGGTCCACCAGGTCGCACCCGCTCATGCGCGTCTGCGCGGTGAACGGGACGAACGTCGCGTGATGCGCCTGGAGCTCGCGAGGACGCATCTTGTAGGCGTCCTTCACCAGCGTGACGATGGAGCGGCCCTCGGGCGTCTCGTCCGCCATGCTCGCCAGCTGCGCCGCCTCCGCCAGGTCCTCCATGCGGATGCCTGGCATGGGCAACAGCTCCGTGGCCATGCGGTTGCCGAGCGTAATCGTGCCCGTCTTGTCGAGCAGCAGCGTGTCCACGTCCCCCGCCGCCTCCACCGCGCGGCCACTCATGGCCAGCACGTTCTTGCGCAAGAGCCGGTCCATGCCCGCGATGCCGATGGCGCTCAACAAGCCGCCAATGGTCGTGGGGATGAGGCACACCAGCAGCGCCACCACGGCGGTGCCCGACAGCCCGACGCCCGAATAGAGCGCCATGGGCACCAACGACACACACGCCAGCAGGAAGACCACCGTCAGGCCCACCAACAGGATGTGCAGCGCCACCTCGTTGGGCGTCTTCTGTCGCGCCGCGCCCTCCACCAGACCAATCATCCGGTCCAGGAAGGACTCGCCCGGGTTGACGGCGATGCGCACCACGATGCGGTCCGACAGCACCTTGGTACCGCCCGTCACCGCGGAACGGTCTCCGCCGGACTCGCGGATGACGGGCGCGGACTCGCCGGTAATCGCGGACTCGTCCACGCTGGCGATGCCCTCCACCACCTCGCCATCTCCAGGGATGAGGTCACCCGCCTCGCAGACGACCCGGTCGTCCTTGCGCAGGTTGGGCGCGGGCACCCGCTCCTCGCGCCCGTCGACCAGGCGGCGCGCGGTGGTGTCCTTGCGCATCTTGCGCAGCGCGCCGGCCTGGGCCTTGCCGCGCCCCTCCGCCACCGCCTCCGCGAAGTTGGCGAACAGCACGGTGAACCACAGCCACAACGTCACGGACACCGTGAACCACAGGGGCGCGCCGCTCGTCGGTGGGGAGACCAGGTCCTTCACCACCAGCACGGTGGTGAGCAGGCTGCCCGCCCACACCACGAACATCACGGGATTGCGAGCCACGTCGCGCGGGTGGAGCTTCTTGAGGCTGTCCACCAGCGCGGGCTTGAGCAGGGACGCGTCGAAGAGCGACGCCGGTTTGGATGAGAGGGAGCTCATGGCTCAGTAGACCTTTCCGGCCCCGGCGAGGAAGTGCTCGACGATGGGGCTCAGGGAGAGCGCGGGGAAGAAGGTGAGCGCGCCGACGATGATGACCACGCTCACCAACAGGCCGGTGAACAGGGCGCCGTTCGTCGGGAAGGTGCCAGGACCGGACGGCACCACCTTCTTGCCCACCATGGAGCCGGCGATGGCCAGCGCGGGCACAATCATCAGGAAGCGCCCGCCCAACATCGCCATCCCCAGGGAGATGTTCCAGAAGGGCGTGTTCGCGTTGAGGCCCGCGAACGCGCTGCCGTTGTTCGCCGTGCCGCTGGTGAAGGCGTAGAGGATTTCCGTCAGGCCATGCGGCCCCGCGTTGTTGAGCGAGGACACCCCCTGCGGAATCACCGCCGCCACCGCGGACAGGCCCAGGATGAACAGCGGGAAGATGAGCACGTAGAGCATCGCGAGCTTCATCTCCTTCGCTTCGATTTTCTTGCCCAGGTACTCCGGCGTGCGGCCCACCATCAGCCCCGCGATGAACACGGAGAGCACCACCATGATGAGGATGCCGTAGAGCCCCGCGCCCACTCCGCCGAAGATGACCTCGCCCAGTTGCATGTTCACCAGCGGCACCAGGCCGCCCAGCGGGTTGTAGCTGTCGTGCATGGAGTTGACCGCGCCACACGACGCGTCGGTGGTGACGGTGGCGAAGAGCGCCGAGGCGGTGATGCCGTTGCGCACCTCCTTGCCCTCCATGTTGCCCACCTGCGCCACGCCCGAGGACGCCACCGCGGCGTTGGGCTGGGACTCGGCGGCGTACGCGGCGGTGACGCCCGCGAAGAAGAGGATGGACATGGCCGCGAACAGGGCCCAGCCCTGCTTCGAGTCACCCGCCATCCGCCCGTACGTGTACGTGAGCGCAGAGGGGATGGCGAAGATGAGCAGGATTTGCACCAGGTTGGTGAGCGGCGTCGGGTTCTCGAAGGGATGCGCGCTGTTGGCGTTGAAGAAGCCACCGCCGTTGGTGCCCAGCATCTTGATGACTTCCTGCGAAGCCACCGGCCCCATGGCGAGCGTCTGCTTCGCGCCCTCCAGCGTGGTCAGCTCCTGGTACGGCGAGAAGTTCTGGAGCATGCCCTGCGAGACGAAGAACAGGGCCACCACGAAGCTGATGGGCAGCAGCACGTAGAGCGTGCCTCGCACCACGTCGACCCAGAAGTTGCCCAGCGTCTTGGCGCCTTCCGGCCCCGGGCGGCGCGTGAAGCCTCGCGCCAGCGCCAGCGCCACGCCCAGGCCCGCGGCGGCCGAGACGAAGTTCTGCCACGCCAGCCCCGCCATCTGCGTGAGGTAGCTCATGGTGGACTCACCGGCGTACGACTGCCAGTTGGTGTTCGCCACGAAGCTGGCGGCCGTGTTGAACGCGAGCTCCGGCCCCACCGCGCTCAAGCCCTGCGGGTTGAGCGGCAGCACGTGCTGCATGCGCTGGAGCAGGTAGAGCATGAGCATGCCCACCACGCTGAAGGCGAGCAGCGCGCCGCAGTACTCCACCCACGTCTGCTCGCGACGCTCGGAGGCGCCCGTGAGCTTGAGCAGCACGCGCTCCACGGGGCCCAGGATTCGCGGCAGCGGTCGTGAGTCCGACTCGAAGACGCGGAAGAGATACACACCCAGCGGCTTCGTCAGCGCGAGCAGCAGGGTGAAGAACAACAGAATCTGCAACCAACCAATGAGTGTCATGGAGGGGCCCCTAGAAGCGCTCCGGACGGAGCAGGGCGTAGACGAGGTAGGCGGTCAGGAGCACGGCGAGCACCGCGCCCGCGGCGTATTCGAAGTTCATCGGGAAGACCTCACAGGTGCTCACAGCCGTGGGCGTAGCCCCACGCGAGCGCGAAGAAACCGACGGTGACGAGGAAGAGGACGGCATCCATGGAGGGGCTCCAGGTTCCAGGTTCAGAAGTAGGCGGTGGCGCCGAGCACGACGAGCGTCTCGGCGTCCTTCAACACGGGCGCGCCTTCATCGGTGGTGGCCCTGCCGGCGAAGACGTCCGCCGTCGAGTGGTCGTAACGGGCCTCCAGCTTGAGGACGAGCGGCGTCGCGGGCTTCACCTCGAG
This sequence comes from Myxococcus stipitatus, assembly GCF_037414475.1. The sequence goes on from NZ_CP147913.1 coordinate 4,336,759, forward strand.
GGTGAGGGTTCCCGCCGCCAGCGTCTGCTCGGCGCCCGTCATGAGCCCGTCCGCGTCTCGGTAGACCTCCGCGCGGCCCACCAGCGCCACGGGGTCGATGAACTGATAACGGGCGTTGAAGCCCGCCGCGTACCAGTACGCGCGCTCGCCACCGGTGATGTGCTGCGTGCCCACGTCCGCCGTCGCCGCGAGGCGGAGCGCGTCCGTCACGCGATAGGTGGCCACGACGTCCGCGAAGAGGCGCAGGCCCTCATTGCCCTCCGTGCCCTCCTCACCGATGAAGGTGTTGAAGGACGCGGACAGGCGGTCACCGGAGTAGGCGACCTGCGTTCCCACCGCGAGCCCGTGGTTGTTGTCGCCGATGGTCTGCCAGCCATTGAGCAGGTGGAGCTGCACGCTCCACTTCGGGTTCACGGTCCACGTGCCCTTGAGGCCCGTCTGGTAGTAGGGCGACAGCTCGCCCATCCATGAGCGCGTGTACGTCCAGTTGAGCTGGGATTGGAACGACTCCAGGCCGATGTGGCTGGGATAGATGCCGGCCTCGAGCACCACGGGGCCGTGGGCGAAGGACAGAGATGCCTGCTGAACGTAGCGCCACACCTCGGGGCCGGTGGCGACACCCTCGGGCTCGGCGGCGTGGACGACCTCCGCGCCGGTGCCGAAGCCGAGGAGCACCTTGAAGCCCACGGGCTCGGGGGCCAGGCTCAAGCCGAGCGAGGCGAGGTTGATGGTGATTTCACCCGCGCGCTTCGCGGTGGTGCCCGTGCCGGGGATGAAGTTGGCCGCGTTGGCGGGCCGGTTGAAGTTGTGGGCGTAGTACACGTCGACGCCTCCCTCGGGCTTCAAGCGCGAGAGGAGACTCGGCGTCTCCTCCTCGGTGGTGACCCGGACGTACGGGTCGTGCTGAAGGTGCGATGGGGAGACATCGGCCTGCTGGAGCAGCAGGGAGAGCAGCAGCGGAGATGTGTCGATAGGCCACATGGGAGTGGCCCCCGCTTGAGCACCGCTCGTACCAGGCCCTTCTCTCGCCAACCCTAGGCATTCCAGGGGGTTGCGTGCAGGAACAGAGGCCGGGGATTGCAACCTGCACGACAGGGCCCTCGGCGCCGTGCAGGTTGAGGGGCCCTGGTGGACAGTGCACTGCCCCGCGCTCCAGCGACAGGAAGACCTACGTCTGCTCCCAACTGACCCGTGTGTAGGCGGAGGCAGGCCCCTCCAGGATGGCCTTGCACCGAGCCACCTGGGCGGCGAGTTCCTGCCCGCCATCACGGCGAGACTCATACCGCCCATTGAAACAGAGCCTCATCCGGAGGGCCTGGGCGCTGAACCGTGCGGCGGCACGAAGAAGGGGGACCATCTCTTGCGCGTCTTCGGTGAACTGAATGACGGCCGTGACAGGGGCCTCCTCATTCCTCTTGAGCGTCAAGCCCCACCCTCCATTGAACCACTTCCGGGTCACTGGATTGCAGCGCATCACCTGCCGGTTCACCTCGAAGTACTCCAACCGCGAAGCCAACGAGGACTCCAGACACTGGACGACGAACTCCGGCCCACCCTCGACCTCCACATCCAGCCGTCTCAATTCGGGCAGAGCCACCAAGGTCTCCACCAGGCCCTCCACACCCGTCCCTCTCAATGACAGTCGTTGGAGGTGTGATTCTCCCGGTGACTTCAACGCGCGCACCAAGGCGCCGGGCACCCCCATCAGCGACTTCACATGGCGCAGCGCGGGCGCATTGAGCATCCGGCCCGGCTCCCCGCGAGGAAAGGAACTGACGTAGTAAGGCTCCCAGGAGATCCGCTCCACCGTGCCCCATGCCGCCGGTGGATTGTGGATTTCGTCGACCTTCATCAAGACAGCCACGGGAAAGCCTCGCTCGAAGCGGGTGCTTCCCGGACGGATACCCGGCCCGAGGGGCGCTTCCCACCGCTCACGGTGCTGCTTGAGGAGACTCTCCAGCCGCGCCTCGTCAGGCTCCGCCATGAACTGGAGCGCGATGAACTCGCCCAACGGGTCTCCCTGCTCGAGCAAGACGTCCGCCAGCACCTTCCGCGCGTCGTCATCCCGCGGGGCCTCATGGATTCGCGCGAGCAACGCATCGCGGCTCATCGCGGAACGAGCCCTCCCGGCGATACGTGCCTCGACAGCCTCCGTCAGCGCGTCGCACCGCGCCTGCGCGCTCGCGCCCAACACGGGGGGAACCCAGCGCTCTCCCCGCTGGATGACCGCGTCAAGCCGTTCAGCCTCCCGCCCCATGTCCCGAGGCAGGCGCGCCCTCAACTCGCGCAGCGGCTCCACGTCATACGGAGCCCCGACGTAGATGAGCACGGCGTTGTGCATCTTGAGATTGTCCAGAGCCTCGGCCCCACGCTGACGGGCCGAAGCGAGCACCACGGGGAGCATTCGAGGGTCCGCCGGGAACCGCCGGCGCAGCAGGTCGAGGTCGACGCCGGGAACAGCGAAGCCATCACGCGGCGCCTGCATCAGTCTGGCCATCACACGCGGAAGGTCCATGGCGTGGCGAGCCCCGTCCTCCGGATGCCGCGGCGCCGAGGTCTCCAGCGGCGTGAACCCGACCAGCAGATGGTCCGAGAGCCGATGGATGAGCTCGATGATGGGCTCCGCGCGACACTCCTTCCACGCCTCCAGCAGATGACCGAGCGCCGCCTCCCCTTCATTCCGGGCCAGCGCATCCTCCGCGCGCTCCAGATGCATCTCCAGGCCGTCAATCATCGCGACAACATAGCCGCGCCCTCGGCTATCGCCATTTGATTTCAATAACAACTCAGAATCCAATTACTGACTTGACAAAGAACCGGCGCGATTCAACACTCGAATCAACTCCAGACAGCACGACCCGGCTCCCGCATGTCCTCTCCCGCCGAAGCCTATCTGCGCGACTACCACCGCCGTCTCCCTGGGGTGACAGCACGCGACTTCGGAAGCACCCCCGTGTGGCGGGACGGAGAAGTGCATCCCTCCAGCTACGCGCTCCTGGAGGCGGAAGTGCCTCGGGGCGAGGCGCCCCAGGTGGTGCTCGACCTGGCCTGCGGTGACGGCCATCTCCTGGAGATGCTCGCGCGGCGCGGACAGCCCGGCCTCACGCTGATGGGCATCGACATGAGTGAGCACGAGCTCGCGGCGGCTCAAGAGCGGTTGAAGGGCGCGGCCACGCTGACGCTCGGTCGCGCCCAGGCGCTCCCATTCCCGGACGCCAGCGTCGACCTCGTGCTGAGCCACCTCGCGTTCATGCTGATGGACGACGTGGAGACCGTGCTCTCCGAGCTTCACCGCGTCCTGAAGCCCGCGGGCCGGGTGTCCATGGTCATCGGCGGAGGCTCCATCCGGAGCGCGGCGTTCGACCAGTACCTGCGCCTGCTGCGCCCGCTGCTCGCGTCGCTCCCGAACCCACCCCGGCCACTGGGAGACCCTCGCGTCCGGACCGAGGAGGGGCTGACGGAGCTGTTCGGCGACTTCTCGGCGCTCCACATCCAGAACCTCGACGTGCAGTGCGATGGGCCCCCGGAGCACGTGTGGAGTTCCCTCACGCGGACCTACGATGGCGACCGGCTCTCGGCGCCGGCGCGGGACGCGCTCAAGGTGGACTTCCTCCGCGCCGTGGAGCCGCTCAGGTTCGCGAACGGCACGCTCCCCTTCCAGTGGAGCATGCGCCAGGTGACCGCCACCCGGCGCTGACCACGCATCACTGGACCGTGTGCGCCTGCACTCCCTCCAGGCCGTCCCCGGTCGCCTTGAAGATGAGATCTCCCGCCTGCGTGGCCCGGAAGTAGAACGAAGCCTCCTGCTGCGGCTTCTCCAACACCAGCTCCCACCCCGTTGCCGCCCGAGGCAGCTCCTGCGTGCAGGCCGCATCCGAGTAGAGCACCGCGCCTGGCGCCGAGGCCCCCATCAGCTCCAGCACCAGCGACGGCGTCCCCAACGCGGTCAGGTTCCCCTTCGCATCCTGGCTCTGCACCACCAGCGCCTCGGAGCATTGTCCCGCGCTCACGGTGCGCGGGGTCGTGAGGAAGGCAATCCGCGACGCCACATCCGCCTCCACGATGACGTCGAACGTGATGTTCGGCCGCGTCTCGCGCTCATACCAGGCCCCACTCACGTGGTTCTGGCTGATGAGATTCGCGCCCCCCAGGTCCCAGATGCCCACGAACCATGCGCCTGCGTGCGGCTCCGACCACCCCTCGTGGCTCACCGTGTTCCGCTGGATGCGCAGCCCCGTCGGAGCAGGCAGCGGGCCGCCATCGCCATCGCCCTGTGACACGTTGATGCCGATGTCGTTCTTCTCCAGGGTGTTCTCGAATATGTCGATGTCCTCACACAGCGCCATGCCGTAGTAGTCCCCGCCCGCCACCAGGATGCCCGCGGCCGTGGTGCTCGTGCCCGAATAGGCATTGCCCGTCACGTAGTTCCCCGTGGCCCGCCCCGTGGCGCCGTTGCTGAACTGGATGCCATTGCGCGCGATGAAGGACACCGGTCCCCCGCCCTCCACGCGGTTGTCCTCCACGTTCAGCTTCACCCGCCCCGTGCCGACGATGCCCGCCTTCTGGTAGCGCGCCACGTGGTTGCGCAGCACCTCCACGCGCATCTCGGTCGCCGCATCCGGTGCATTGCGAACCTCGATGCCCACGCCCTCCTGGCACGCCCCCGCCCCATCCTTCTGGTTCAGGTCCATCACCCGGTTGTCGACGATGGAGCCGCTCGCGCCTTCGAACAGGACGCCGCGCAGCCGCGCCAGCACGCCGTCACACACCGCTTCCGACAAGCCTCGCGCCGACACCGTCAGGTCGCGCACGTGAGCCGTGGCGCCGCGGTTGCGCACCACCGCGCCCAGGAAGCGCCCATCACGAGGGTCCACCGCCGTGAGCACATGCCCGGCGCCATCCAACGTGTACCCCTCCGGAATCCACACCGTCTGCTCCGTGGTGCAGTCCGCCGACAGCTTCACGGCCGCTGCATCCAGCGTCGCCTCGCAGGGCGCGAAGTCTCCACATCGAGGGCCCGTCCACGCCACCGCGAGCGTCCGCGTCGCGGACAGCCCCGAGGCGTTCGTCACGGTCAACGACACGGTGGGCTGCGCATCCACCGGGAGGCACGACAGCGCCATCCAGTCCGCCGCTCCCGCCCCACCCGCGCTCGTGGGGTTGCCCAACAGCCCCGCGTTCGCCGACCAGGTGAAGGTGAGCTTTTCCCCTTGTGGATCCACCGCCGTGGCGGACAACTCCACCGGCACTCCGGCGGTCGCATCCGCCGCCGACGCCGTCAGCGAGACAATGGAGGGCGGCAAGGGATTGCGCACGCACACCCCCATCGTGTGCTCAGCCGAAGGCCCCCTGGCATCACTCACCATCAAGGTCAGCCGGCAGTTGTCGCAGGCGCCCGGTGGCAGGTAGGTCGCCGTGAATAGGGTGGACGCCGCGCTCGCATCCTGGAACGTCCCCTCACAGGTCGCGGACCACGCATAGGTGAACGTGTCGCCGTCGTCATCCACGGCGGCCGCCTGGAGCCGGAGAGGAACACCCACTCGGGCATCGGAGCCAGGGGCGACCCCGACCTCCGTCAACACGGGTGAGCGATTGAACAGGGCCTTGCGTTCCACCCCCCAGCCTCCCCCGAGCGCCACGTCCACGTTGAACTCGAGCGTGGCCACCCCACGACTCCCCTTCACCTCCAGCATCAGCATCACCGGGCCCCGAAGGTTCGGGGCCGTCCACTCCGTGTCCTTCGACGCCGCGTTGGAGAAGGAGCCCGCGCCCGCGCGCCACGCATACGTGAGTGTCTCCGCCGCATCCGTGGGGCGGACCTGGGCGCCAAGCTTCAACTTTCTGCCCGGTGACACGGTCGCGTGAGAGCCCACCACGGCCTCAATCACGGGCACGGTGTTGGCCCTCGAGGGGCTGGAGAGCTGGGGCGCGAGCACGAGGAGCGCGGGCTGATGCTTCACCAGTTCCACGTCCGGGACCTTCACCTCTCCCAGCATCACGTTCTTGGGGTCGAGGATGCGCAAGTCCACGCTGGCGCCCGCACCCGAGAAGAGGTCGCGCACCTGTCCTCGCCACACGGCGCCATCCTCCGACACGGCCAAGGACGTGGAGCCAGCCGCGCCCTGGGCGGGTGCGACGGAGGCTTCCACGCGGCCCACGCTGCCCGCGGGCAACGAGCGTGGCAGCACCGCCACCACGAGCACCGAGCCCGAGGGCTCCGTGTTGACCTCCGGCGAATCTGGCAACGAGCACCCCATGGCCAGCATGAGCGTGCTGGCGAACAGGGCCAGGCACCTCGCGTTCGCTCGATTCATGGTGACGTCCTCTCGGCGATGTCGGGGGACCGGAACGATAGCGGTAACCGGCCCGTCACCCAAACAACGCGCCCGTCCTCCCGCGAGGCATGTCCGCCCGTCCCCATGTGCGTCTCCCCACGAGGCGATTCCACGTCGAACGGACGACACGCGCCAATGTGGAGCGGTTGCCTATCGAGCAGGACCTCGAGCGCGCACACACACAAGGCACTCTCGCGACGCCGTGCGAGTCTCTGCGACATGCCACGGCTCCCCCGAGCCACTCCTCACAGGAACTGTTGCACGCCCTGCGGAACGATGGTGTTCGGGCCGCGCTGCAAGGGTGCGCCGAGGGCATTGTAGCCCCCGGGGTGCTTTTGAACCGCGAAGTGCCAGTGGTGATGGTTGTCCCGCCATCCCGCGATGAAGGCGATGCCCGGGTTGGGGACAAGCATGGCGTTGTCACCGTAGCAGTACCGGCCATGCCCCACGGGGACGGGGCCGCCGACCGCCGTGACGGGGGCAGCGGGAACCGCCGCCACGACACCGCCGAAGGCGGGCAGCGCATCAGGGCGAAGGGCCACCGACCGCACGAACGTGCCCGCGCCCATGCGCGCCGTATAGAAGGCACGCTCCGCGCTGAGCCTCCTCGCGTCGATGGTGCCCCCCGCGAGCGCGGCCCCGCCCCAAGCCGCGGGTGCGTTGACCCCAGGGTCCCAGGCAATGTGTGTCACCCAGACGTTGGCCGGCCCCGCGGCGCCCGCGGGCGTCGCGACACTGAACGTGCAGCCGCTGAACATGGCCGTGAAGAAGAACCGGACGTTCGGGTCATTCAGATGGAGCTCGTTCGCTCCCGCGGTCGCCCAGGGCAACCAGTAGGCGCTGTACTCGTTCGTCAGTCGCCCCACGGGATTCGCGACGCGGGCGAGCCCGACCTTCAACACCTGCAGCGCCGCGTAATTGGCGGTCGGGTTGTCAAAGGCCAGTCCCGCCGGTGCCGCGGCGCCCAGCGCCTGGTCAAATGACTGTCCCGCCGGAATGTTCCCGGCGAAGGCGCCCGCGATGAGGTCGAACTTGAGCACCATCGGCTCCGGGCGGGCATAGATGTTGTTCCCCACCCAGCGCCCTTGCCCCAGGTCCATCACGCAATGGCACGTCGGGCAGGGCTGGGCCGGCAATGTCACCATGATGAGCCGATTCATGAAGGCGAGCGGGTCTGCCTTGAACTTCTTGTTGAGTCCGTGCATGCGGCCATCCCTCCGACATGGGCCGAAGTGCCATGCAATGACAGGTCCAACACAAATACAGACGCCCTTCGTCTGAGAGGCACCTCGAACCCGGAGTGATTGCGTCCCCCACGGACGCGACCTCGTATCTCCGGGACGCCGCTCGCACACCTCCTGAGTCGCGCAGGGCACAATCACATACACCCAACCCCGCGAATGTACGGGCGAACACGGAATGGCGGCGCCACGTCGAGCGAACGACACCCGCCACGCGGAGCGGTTACCTATCGAGCAGGCCTTGGAGCGAATCACCCGCGAGCACACGAGCAATGCTCTCCTGCCTTGCCATGAGTGCCGCTCCAACACGTCGCCCACAGCCCTGGCCCATTCGCGTGGCCCACTGGGTCAACGTGCCCTTGCTCATCATCATGGCGGGCAGCGGGCTGCAGATTCTCGTCGCCTATCCCATGCTCGGTCCGCGGGGCCGCCCCTATGGCTGGTATCCCTTTCAAGGGACGCCGCCTCCCGAATGGGCACGGCTGGGAGACTGGCTCGCGGGCGCGCGGCAATGGCACTTCGCCTTCGGCGGCTTCCTCGCGCTCAATGGACTTCTGTACCTGCTCTATCTCGCCTTCAGCGGTGAGTGGCGCCGCCGCCTCTTCTTCCCTCGCCGCGACACGCGCAACGCGGTGGACACCCTCGCCTACTACCTGCGCCTGCGAAAGCAGCCACCACCCCAGGGGCTCTACAACGGCCTGCAACGGCTGGCGTACACCAGCGCGCTGCTCCTGGGCATCCTCGCTGTCTTCTCCGGCCTCACGCTCTACAAGCCCGTGCAGCTCGGCGCGCTCACCACCGTGCTCGGAGGTTACGACTCCGCGCGCGCCCTCCACCTGCTCGCGCTCGCGCTGCTCGCCCTCTTCACCGTGGGCCACGTCATCCTGGTGCTCCTGCATCCACGCTCGCTGGTGGAGATGGTGACCGGGGGGAGGAAACCCGATGGCCCCTAGGCACCTCATCCTCGCGCCGCGTCCACGGCTGCTCACCCGGCGCACGGCGCTGCTCGGCGCGGCGACACTCACCGCCGCCGCATGCGACAGCGCCCGTCCTCGCGCCGGCTTCCTGGGCGCCATGGAGCGCGTCAACGCACGGCTCCAGGCCGCGCTCTTCGACGAGAACCAACTCGCCCCCGAGCTGCCTCCCGAGGAGGCCACGCCTCCGGGCGCGTTCCCTCAGTACTTCATCTCGGACGCGGTGCCGCTCGCGCCTCCGGGTTGGACGCTGCGGGTGGGAGGCATGGTCGCGAGGCCCGCGCGATTGACGTTGGAGGAGCTCCAGCGGCTGCCGAGCACGCAGTACCGCATCCGCCACCACTGCGTGGAAGGTTGGAGCGCGGTGGCGTCCTGGCACGGCGTGCGCCTGCGAGACCTCGCCGAGTACGTGGGCGCGGACCCGGCGGCGCCCTACGTGGAGCTGCGCTCGTTCGACTCGGGCTACTGGTCCTCCTGGGACCGCCCCAGCGCCTTTCATCCCCAGACGATGCTGGCCTACGGGATGAATGGACAGCCCCTACCGCCCGAACACGGCGCACCGCTGCGCCTCTACTCGGCGGTGAAGCTGGGCTACAAGATGGTGAAGTACCTCACCGAGGTGAACTTCCTCCCCCAGCCCACCAGCGGCTATTGGGAGGAGCGCGGCTACGAGTGGTACGCCGGGCTCTGACCTCAGGCCTTGCTGCCCGCGAAGCCCCCTCCGAATGGAGAGGCGCCTCGCTGGCGCAGCGCCTCGCGCTCGGCCTTCAGCGCGGCGAGCGCGTCGTCTCGCGTGACGTAGTGATTCACCGCCGCGCCGTTGATGGCCCCGCTGGTGAGCACGAACATGCGGGTCATCTCGTCGCCGCCGAACCGGTACGAGCGGTGCGTGAAGCGCTCCAGCACCTCACGCCGCTCCCGGCCGAAGACGCGCCCCGCGGTGAACTTCACCACCAACCCATCCAGGTTGATGAGCAGGTCCACCTTCCCCGTTCCCGCGTAACGAGCCAGGTGCCCTTCCACCTCCCGCCGCCACCGCAGGACGTCTTCCTCCGTCGACAACACGCAGTCGAAGAAGTGCGCCGTCACCACGTCGTTGGGCGCGTCGTAATCGAAGGACATGCTCCAGGCCATCGCACTGCCTCCCTCGAAACTCTGGTGTCAGGCGGGCGCGGAGCCAGCCAGGAAGGCGGACAACACCGCCGCGGTCTCCTGGGGGTGCTCCGTGTTCGGATAGTGTCCGGGGCCCGGAATGTGAGCCATGCGCGCCCGGCGGATGGGCTTCACCACCGACTCGCGCAAGAAGGCCGGCGGCAGGAACGGGTCATCCGTCGACACCACCAACGTCGGCGCGGTGATGCGCGACAACCGGTCCGCGAAGCCGCCCGCCGTCCACGCGTCGAACATGCCCTGGATGGCCGCCTCGCTCACGCCCGCCGAGTCCTTCAACATCGCCTCCAGCGACTCCGGCGCCAGCGTCTTGCAAGCCAGGCCCAGGATGATCTTCTGCTTCTCGCGGTCCCCCGCCGACGTGCGGAACAACCCCACTGCGTCCGCGGGAAGCGGCAGCCCCGACGCGGGCACCGTGTTGAGCAGCACCAGCCCCTCCACCCGGTCCGGCACCTGCGCGCCCAACCACTGTGCAATCTGGCCGCCCATGCTGTGGCCCACCACCGTGAAGCGCTTCGCGCCCACCGCGTCCACCACCGCCAACACGTCCTGCGCCAGCTGCTCCAGCGTGTAGCCGCCCGCCGCCTTGCCCGACTGCCCCGTGCCGCGCGCGTCTGGAATCACCAGCCGCAGCCCCGTCACATCCAGCCGCTCTACCGTCGCGTCCCACACCGCCCCGGACATCATCCACCCGTGCACCAACACCACCGTGCGAGGGCCCTCACCCACGACGCGATAGTGGATTGAAGTCCCGTCAGCTGCGGAAAGCGTGGGCATGTCGTCTCCTCCGACGAATTGGATAAAGCTGTATTGAAGAGTTCTACGGGAGCGAAAGCAAGCCGTGACACTCGGAGAACACCGGAACACATGTAGGCATTCGCCGCGGGTATGAGCCGGGTTGGCGGCGAGCGAGGGGCGCTCAGGGTTCGGAGGGGACGTCACATCGATGGGGACGGCGAAGACCCCGGTGTTCGAAGGCGAGGTGCCCAAGGCCGTCCAGCGATTGGGAGGCCCACGACATGCCGCGCTCCTCCGCCGCCTGGGCGATGCGGGACTGAATCTGGTTCCGCTCGCTGAGCAGCTCGTCCAACGTCATGCGTCCTCGCCGAGCCAGCGAGCGCGGGTGAGCCGCGCCTGGCTTCACACGGGGGCAGCGGCCTCTGGCAGAGTGCGCCGCCTCATGGCGGATGAACGGGACGGGACGGGCGGAAGGGCTCTCGAGGCGGCGAAGCGCACGGTGCACTGCGAGGACGCGCTGACGTGGCTTGGGGCGCAGCCGGTGCTGACGGGATGCTCGGCGGTGGCGTCGCTGCCGGATGCGTCCGAGTTCCCCACGCTGTCCCTCGCCGAGTGGAAGGCGTGGTTCATCCGCGCGGCGGCGCTCGTCATGTCGCGGGTCCCCGACGACGGCGTGGCCATCTTCTACCAGACGGACGTGAAGGACGAAGGGCTCTGGGTCGACAAGGGCTACCTCGTGTCACGCGCCGCGGAGGAGGCGGGGCTCGGGATGCTCTGGCACAAGGTCGTCTGCCGCCGCGCTCCGGGCACCGTGACGTTCGGCCGCCCCGCGTACTCCCACATGCTGTGCTTCTCGCGAGGCGTGCGCCCGGACCTCGCGAAGTCCACCGCGGATGTGCTGCCAGACGCCGGCGAAGTCACGTGGACACGCGGCATGGGCGTGGAGGCGTGTCAGCTCGCGTGCCGCTTCATCCTGGAGCAGACGTCCACGCGCACCGTGGTGGACCCCTTCTGTGGCCACGGCACCGCGCTCGCCGTCGCCAACGCGATGGGGCTCGATGCCGTGGGAGTGGAGCTGAGCCGCAAGCGCGCGCGCAAGGCACGCAACCTCTTCGCGCAGTGGCGGGACGGCAAGCTCGTCCTCGTGAACGACCACGCCGCGCCGCCCTCGGAAGAGTAGCCGGGACACCTCGGGCGCCCCTCGCTTCGAGAGGACGCCTGGGCCCCACGGCTTCACTTCACTTCGTCACTTCACTTCACTTCACTTCGCCGAAGCCGAAGCAGCGGGTGCTCCGGACTCGGAGGACGCGAGCACGGAGGCCGCGGGCAGCATCGCCAGCTCGCGCTCCACCGCGGGCTCCAGCTCCGAGATGAACGCGCCGAAGAGCCGCTCCTCGAGCGCCAGCGCCTCGTCGAGCGAGGCCCCCACCTTGTTCAGCCGCGCCACACACGCGTCCTCGATGGAGCGGCGGTGGTTCTGCTCCTCGGTCACCACGCGCCCCAGCTCCTCGCGGACGCTCGGGTTGCGCGAGGCCGCCTTGTAGAGCGGGTAGAGCACCATCGCGCGGCGCTCGATGGCCGTCGTCGTCAGCAGGTAGTGCAGGTACACATCGGCGGCGCCGGTGTGCGACGTGGCCCACGCGGCCAGCTCATGGTCCAGCGCCTGGAAGTAGCGGCCCGCCGCCTCCGGGCACAGGAACGTGGTGATTTCCCCACCGGCCACCTCGGCCGACAGCCGCTTGAAGGCGAAGGCGTGGCGCGTCTCGTCCGTCAGGTGCTCCAGCACCTCCAGCGAGGGGTGACGGTCCGCCACCGTGCGCGAAATCTTCCGCGCCCCGATGAACTCCATGAGGGACAGGGTGTGCAGCCAGCGAGCCTCGAGCTCGGGAGCCTGGGCCAACCGGCGGAGCACCGCCTGGATTCGGTCACGCATGCCGCGCCGTCTAGCGCGACGGCGGCCCGGGCGCGAGCCCCAAGATTCACCCGGGCGCTCCCTCGCCCCACAGCACCTCCGCCACCGGGCGCTCCGGGGCATGTGTCACCGGCGCTTCTCCCTCCAGGAAGCGGAACAACTCCATGGCCACCGCATGCGGGGCGTCCCACATGAGGAAGTGCCCCGCGTCCGGAACCTTCACCCACCGCGCCCCCGGGATGTCCCAGACCAGGCGCTCACCGAACTTCGCCGGGAGCACCTTGTCCTTCGCGCCCCACATCACCAGCACCGGCACCGCCAGGTGGCCCAGCCTGGGCGTCACCACCTGCGTCTGGTTCGTGTTGAGCGCCACGGCGTCCCGCGCCAGCGACACCATGCCCACCTCCGTCATGTACGGCGCCAACAGCCCCTCCACCACCTGCGCGGAGGGCTTCTTCGCGAAGCCCCGGGACTTGAGGGCCCAGGACAACACACCCACCATCCGCTCCGGCGACAACCGCCGCGCCATCCACGGCGTGCCCAGCTGCGCCATCAGCGGCAGGGGCCATGCGTCGTAGCTGACGCTGTCGAGCAGGCACAGCCGGCTCACCCGGCGCGGAAAGCGCACCGCGAGCTGTTGCGCGACGCCGCCCCCCACGTCGTGCCCCACCACCGCCGCGTCCACCACGCCCAGGCGGTCCAGCCACGCCTCCAGCGCCTCGGCCTGCCTCGACAACGAGCGGTCGAACCGGTCCCTCCGGTCGGAGAACCCATGCCCCAACAGGTCCGGCACCAGCACCCGATGCGACGTGGCCAATCCCCCCGCCAGGCCGCTCCACACGTAGCTCCACGTCGGCATGCCGTGCAGCAACACCACCGGAGACCCGCGGCCCCAGTCCACGTAGCTCACGAAGCGCTGGCCCAGCTCCAGCACGTCTTGATGTCTCTGCCACTCGCGCCAGTTCATCGCAGCTCCTCCGCGGCGACCCAATCCGGCACCAGGCGCGAGGCCCCCGGCATGGGCTGGCGCAGCATGTCCGGCACGTCCTGCACCAGCCGGGACAGGTTCAACAGCAGCGAGGGCAAGCGGGCCTCCAGCGCCTCGGTCACCCGCGCGACCGCGTTCACGTTCTCCCCCAGCGCCGCCACCCGCTCGCGGCTCAGCGCCACCGCGTACGGCAGCGACAAGGCCCGCTTGCGCGCGGACTCACGCACGGACTCCGCCGCGGCCTGGAAGTCCTCGTCCTTCATGCGCGGCTTCAACCGGCGCCACGCGGCCTCCAGGTACTCTGGCCAGCAGGCCAGCGCGCGGTACTCCCCCGGCACCCCCGGCGGCCCCACCGTCTTCTCGATGTCCGTGAACAGCGACCGGGTCAGCGCATCGCGAGGCCTCTCCGCCACCCACTCCATCGCCGCCATGCGCGCGGGGACGCCGTGCTCCAGCCGCTCCAGCTCACCGGGCACACCCCGGTGCCCCACCACGTGCCCGTCCAGCGCCAGCCGCACCGCCGACACCATCAGCAGCACCCGCGGCAGCATCGCCTCGTACAACTCGAGGGCACCTCTCGCGTGGAAGCGCTGACTGGGCCCCAGTTGCACCGCGGACCACGCGCCCAGCACCTCCCAGCCCACCGTCGTGTCCAGCACCTCCTGCCACAGCCCCGCGGCCAGCTCCTCGAAGGCGCGTGTCTCCACGTTGGGCCCCATCGCTTCCCACATCGCGACGAAGAAGCGTGGATACGCCGCCCACGTGCGCAGTGAGACATCCACTCCCGACACACGCATCGTCTGCCGCAGCTCGTGGTACACGCGCTCCACGTCGCCTTCGGCGCGGTGTTCGCTGACCTGTTTCACCCTGGCCATGCCGGCACCCCCGCCAACAGTGGGACTGACGTGTCGACAAGGCCAAGGGATACACCGCCTCCGCGCACCTGCTCGCCCGCATGTCCGCGAGACAAGGTTGCGTCCTGAAGCACACGCCTTGTCGACCTCTCGTCACCTCGCCGACCCTGGGGCCGGTACCGTCAAACACTAAAGAACAATCGCGGCGGGCCGCCGTTTGACTCATTCCTTGGCGGCTCGCTTTGCTGCCCTCCGCGCGATGAAGCAGCTGTCGCGCCTGACTGGTTCGCGGGGGGCAACCAGCATGGGGCCTCGACACCTGTCGCACCGTTTACGATTCGACCTCAGGCTCCACGCCGCGCGAAGGCCACTTCGCGGCAGCGCTGTTCCACGTGTGCGGCCGCCTCGCTTTCACGACGGCGCTCCGCGCGCGCCCGCGAGCCATGGACGCCGTGTCTCACCAGACGCCTCGCGCAAGGCGCCCGAAGTCCTCATCCCACGCGACCTGGACGCCTCGCCTCGCCCGGAGAAGAACGACATGCACGAGAACAGCGACACCTGGGGTCCCCGGCTCGTCAGCGTCTCTCTGGCCGGCGCGGTGAGCGACTATCTCCAACGCCTCCAGGAGCTGCACCAGCGCGTCGAGGACGCCACGCGCGAGGTCAACCACCTCCAACAACAGGCCGGCTGTTCCCTGTTCACCACCGTGTGAGCACGGCATGAGCACGCGCATCGCCGGCGCCGCCATCCCGGCGTCCTTCCGGCGCTGGACGCGCGCCCAGGACTCCACCGAGGTCCTGGCCGCCGCGAGCGTGGGGGCCTGGTGGGCCCTCACCTTCTTCGCCCTGGTGCTGGTGGCCATCGTCGCCTGGGCCCCGGGCGCCAGCGCCCTGTTCGGCATCTCACCGAGCAGGGGGTTGCTGTGCGCGAGCCCCATGCTCATCAACGGACTGCTGTTCTCCTCGGCCTACCGCCAGCGCCGCCACATCGGGACGTGGGGCTGGCTGTGGCTGCTCGTGGGCGTGTCGACGCTGCACTTCTTCCTCGCCGCGATGATGGCCATGTCCAAGCTCCAGGGCGCCAGCGTCATCGCCTCGCTGTTCCTGTTCACCACCGCGTTCCATGGACGGCTGCATCGCGTGACGCTCCGCCAGCCCTTCGTCGCGGTGGGCACGGTGCTGGCGCTGCTGGCGGCGCTGCCCTTCCGGGAGAGCGCCGAGCACCTGGTGCTCTTCGGCGTCATCGGCCCCGCGAGCCTCACCGCGGAGCTGTACCTGGGCACCTTCGCGGTGAAACACGACCGCGCCCGCGCACAGGCGGAGCGCTTGCGTGCCGCGATGCAGGCCCAGCTCCTGGAGCGGCAGGAGAAGGACGTGGACCGGCTGTCGCGGGCGCTGGGAGAAATCCTCGGGCACCACCAGGAGCTCGACAGCGCGCTGATGACCGCGGACAGCGCCGCGGACGTGCTGTCGCTCCTGGGCTTGCAACGCTTCGGCCCCGGGCGCGCGGAATTCGATGAACGGGTGAAGACGCTCACACGCAGCCTCCACCAGGTGCGCGGGATGGTGGCGGAGATTCGCGCCAAGGGGCGGCGGAGCATGGGCTCGGAGCCGGAGCCGGTGGAGCTGCCTCCGCTGCTGGAGGACGTGCGCGCAGGCATGGCGGTGCGTTTTCCGGACGTGGACATCCAGGTGGAGGTGGAGCCGGCCAGCCCTCCTCGCGCGCTGATGCGCGGGGGAGTCACCACGCTGCGCCGCGTGGTGGAGAACCTGGTGCTCAACGCGTGTGAGGGGGACGGAGAGCGCGGAGCCACGCGCGTCGCCATCCAGGCCCGGGTGGAGCCGCTCAGCGGCCGGCTGGAGGTGGTCATCGCCGACAACGGGCCGGGCTTCCCCACCGCGTTCCTCAACGTCCCCGCGGAGGAGATTCACACGTCCAAGCCGGAGGGCACCGGCCTGGGCCTCTACACCAGCGAGTGTCTGCTTCGCGCCAGCGGCGGAATCCTGCACCGGCGCAATGCCCCGGACGGTGGAGCCCTGCTCCGCCTGTACCTGCCGAGGGAATACCCATGAGTGGTGGAGCGCTGTATCAGGAGTCCCTGCGCGTGCTGCGGCGGCTGGAGTTGCCCGAGGAGTCGGAGCGCGACGTGCTCGCCGCGCTCGAGGCCGCGCAGCCCGGGCCGCTGTCCCTCTTCTACGAGTCCGGCGCGGAGGCGGGACTGGACCGCGCCGTGCTGACCGCGCGCGGCGTCGGACTCTTCCTCAGCTTCTGCGCGGGCAACCTCGCCGACGACCTCATCGACGGAGACTGCGCCTGCTACGACGAGCCGGTGCGCGTGGGGCCCTCCGTGCAGTTCCTCCTGCAGAACCTCGCCTGGTCCACGCTCGCGGAGCCGCGCGCGAAGGTGCCGCCGCTCGCGCTGGAGGAGGGCGCGCGGCTGCTCGCGCAGGCCGCCGGTCCGCAGGCGCTGGAGGTGCGCACGCGCGAGTGGACCTCGCCGATGTTCCGCCGCGTGGCGGAGGGCATCGCCGGGAAGCAGTGGGCCGGCTACCTGCGGGTGTTGTGGGCGGGGACGTGGCTGGAGGAGCGCGCCGTCCCCGTGGGCCTGGCGTTGGGAATCGCGGCGC
Organism: Myxococcus stipitatus; assembly: GCF_037414475.1. Next base: position 4,353,598 of record NZ_CP147913.1, read on the forward strand.
ACATCTCGGAGGACATCCGCTCGAAGGATGCGCGCTTCACGTCCATGTCCCCGGAGGACCGGGTCGCGGTGGTGGCGTGGGGACGGCGCGCCACCGAGTCACTTCGAGGCCAGGACCTGCGGTGCCTGGACGCGGCCCTGCGCCGCATCGAACCCCTTCTTCCGGAGGTCGAGCCATGAGGGCGGAGTCCCATTGGAGCGAGTCCCGCCACGACACGGTGGCCGCCTACTACGAGGAGAAGACGGAGCGCATCCTGCGCCGCTACGGGCCGGGCCCTCGCGTCCACTTCCACGTGGGGCTGGTGGACGACGTGCCTCCGCCGGGAGGGCCCGAGGCACGCGTGCGCGAGCGTGTCCACGCCTCGCAGGAGGTCCTGCTGGCGGAACTGGCCCACGCGATGGGGCCGCTCCCCGAGGAGAGCGAGGTGCTCGACGTGGGCTGCGGCCTGGGGGGTGGCTCTCTGTACTGGGCCTCCAAGCACCAGGCGCGGGTGACGGCGGTGACCCACGTGGGCCTGCACGTGGAGCTGGTGCGCACGTTCGCGGAAATCGAAGGCGTGGGCGCGCGCGTGCATCCCTTGCACTGCGACGCGCTGGCGGTGCCGGGGCGGGCGTGCTTCGACGCGGTGGTGGCGGTGGAGACGTGCAGCTACCTGCCTCGCGCGGAGTGGTTCCGCCGGGTGCGGGGGCTGCTGCGCCCCGGAGGCGTGGTGGCCATCGCGGACTGTTTCCTGGGGAGGCCGGAGCTCGCGGGGCCGTTCGACCGCTACTGGCGCACGCGCATCGGCACGCGGGAGGAGTACCTGTCCGCCGCGCACGCCGCGGGGTTGGAGCTGGAGGCGTGTGACGACGTGTCCGGGCGCGCGGTGGGCTTCTGGTCGCTCACGCTGGAGCTGCTCGCGCATGAGCGCTTCGCGCCCACGGGCCAGGCCCCCGCGAGAATCCTGGCCCGCGGCGAGTCGCGCCGAGAGCACCTGCGGCTCCAGCAGGCGTTGTTGGATGGAGGACTGGAGTACGCGCTGCTCGTGCTGCGCCGCGAAGGCTGAACGTGCCCATCCCTCCTCCCAGTCGCGGGCGGACGAAGGGCCAGGCGCTCGTGTCCACCGTGCCCGGAGCGCGGTGCGGCCCCAGCGTTGGGCCAGCCTGAAAGGAGGCACGCGCGATGAGGACTTTCACGCGATGGTTGACGGTGGCGGCGGTGGCGGCGGCCCTGACGGTGACTGCGGGCTGCAAGGAGCGAAGCCGGGAGCACACCGGCGCCACGGGCGGCTCTGGCCGCGAGAGCAACACCATGCAGCCGGGCACCGGCGGCAGTGGCTCTCAGATGCATGACACGGACGCGGGCACCCAGCAGCGCTGAGGCGGCTGGCTCCCGGATGGGCTCCGGCTGTTATCCTGACGCTTCGACGTCGGACAGCCGGAGCTCATCATGCGTGCGTGGATTGTGGGGGCGGTCATCGCGGGGGCGCTCGTGCTCCTGCTGTGGCGGGTGACGGGAGCGTCCCCTTCCACGCCCGTGAGCGAGCGGCCCTCCTCGCCCGGTCTCGTGTCGAACAGTCCACTGCCGCGCACCTCGCCCCCCGCACCAGCTCACGCCCACGGCCTGTCCATCCGAGGCACCGTGGTGGACGCCTGGGGCAAGGGTGTCGCGGGCGCGCGCGTCTCCGCGTCGTGGCCCGAGGCCGGACGGACGCTGTCTGAAATCCCCTGCCCTGACGAGGCCGTGAATCCATGGGAGGCCGTGCAGGGAGAGACGCCCACCCGGCGCAAGCTCCTGCGATGCCTGCCGGGGACCGAGGACATGGTCCTGTCGATGCTGCTCGCCCGCGAGGGCGAGGCGGACATCTTCGCGGAGGCCGTCTCGGGTGAGGATGGCGCCTTCGTCCTCCAGGGGTTGCCCCAGGGGCCTCAAGTTCTCCTCGCGCTCTCCGAGCACGGCACGGCGATGCAGCTGGGAATCCCGGCGGGAACTGATGACGTATCCCTGGTGCTTGAGCAACCGCGTTACATGAAAGGCCGTGCCATCGGTGACGGTGAGCCCCTGGCCGGGGCCTCGGTGATGGTGGTGGGCGTCGACCACACGCGGTTCTTCGATGCGAGCACCGACGAAGACGGTCGCTTCCACGTGGGTCCCCTGCCACGCGGCGGCTATCGGGTCCTCGTCTCGAAGGAGGGCTGGCGTCCCGCGCTCGAGGAGGTCCCGCTCGATGTGGAGGACGCGGAGGTGCGGCTGCAACGGCGTCAGGCGCTCTCCGGGCGGGTCGTGGCGAACGGGGTGCCAGTCCCCGCCGTGGAGGTCGAGGTCATCAGGGAAGGCTCCAACGGGTTGACCCCGCAGGTCTTCGCCAAGAGCGATGGGCAGGGGCGCTTCTCGCTCGAGGTGGGCACGGGCAAGTACAGGCTCACCGCCGAGCGGGGTGGACAGTACGCACTCACCCGGGTGGAGCTGCCCCTGTCCTCCACCGCCGAAGTGGTGCTGAAGCTGGGCGAGGCGCTCCACGTCGAGGGCATGGTGCTCAACGACGCACGTGGCGCGGTGGCGGGCGCGAAGGTGTCCCTGGAGCGACCGGGACGTTCCGGGAAGGAGCTGTCGGCGGTCACCGACGCGAACGGCCGCTACCGCGCGGGCCCCGTCGACCCCGGGACTTGGACCTTCGCGGTCGAGGCCGAGGGCCATCTCGATGCGCTGATGGAGGAGCGCGCGCTGGCCGCGGACATGAAGCCCCAGGACTTCACGCTGAAGCGCGCGGCGTCCATCGTCGGCCGCGTCGTGGACCGCGCGGGTCGGCCCGTGCCGGGCGTCCACCTGGCGCTGGAGAAGAACACCCCCGAGGAGCCCGTGGAGTACGAACCGCAGGAGGGGACCTACTCGGACCGGGACGGCCGCTTCGTCCTGGATGCCTCCGCCCCGGGGGAGTTCCGGGTCCACATCCGCGAGGACGACTTCCTCCACACCTCCATCGCGGTGAAGGCGCCCGTGGCAGACGTGGTCATCACGTTGAGCGAGGGCGCATCCGTGGAAGGCACGCTGACGGACACACGCGGGCTGCCTCTGCCTGGGTTCCATGTGAGCGTGATTCCTCGGGCCGAGGCGGGCCACGGCCATGAAGAAGCACCTCCACGGGAGGGCACCACGACGGACGCGCAGGGCCGCTTCCACTGCAAGGGCCTCACGCCGGGACGCTATCGCGTGCTGGCGGTGCGCGAGACGGACAGCGTGGACCAGGCGGTGTGGGCCGACGTGGAGGTGAAGAAGGATGCGTTGGTGAAGGTGGAGTTGCGCCGCCCCGAGGAGCACACCCTGGAGGGCGTCGTGGTCGACCTCGACGGGCATCCCATCGAACGGGTGGGCGTCCGCGCCTCCTCGCTCGAGGACACCGGCCCCAGGGATATCGCCTGCTCCGGCGAGGGCTTCGTGGGGGTCCTCACGGACGCACAAGGCCGCTTCGTCCTCCGAGGGCTGACCCGGGTCCAGCACGCGCTCACCGCCACCCGCGACGGCTATGCATTCCAGCCCGCGCGCTCCTCGGGGGGCGTGCCGGGTGAGCATGACCTCAAGGTGGCCGCGGAGACGCAGCGGGTGCGGTTGGTGGTGAAGCGCAACTCGCACATCCGAGGCCGGCTCATCGGCCCCGACGGCGTGCCCCTGCGAGAAATCTTCATCAACGAGAACCCGGTCAAGACACTCGAGGACGGCACCTTCGCCATCCCCAACCACGACACGGCCGCCGAGGTCCCGTACTCCTTCGAGGCGAAGAAGCTGCCCACGGCGATCCGGCAGGTGAAGGGGGGCCAGGATGGGCCCGACGTCGACCTGGGCGACATCCAGATGGAGCAGGGCCGCTACATCTCCGGGCAGGTGCTGGACGCGAAGTCAGGGATGCCGGTGGGGAGAATCCTGGTCCTGGTCAACCCCGACGTGCCCTTCCCCGACGAAGAGGAGAGAGCGCCCCTGGCGTACACCGCTTCGAACAATGAAGGCCGCTTCACCTTGGGGCCGCTGGAGTCGCACCCCTTCACCCTGAGGTTTTTCGACCGGGAGCCTCGCTTCCGCAGACAGAACGTGAGGGTGGATGGCACCCAGCGGGAGGTGACGGTGCGGCTTGCGCCCCGACTCACGGTGACGGCGACCGCGAAGGACCTCAAGGGCCGCCCCGTCGACGGCCACATCATCCACGTGAACGTCAACAAGGAGGGCACGTACCCCATGACGAACGGCACGGCGATCCTCAAAGGCATCGACACCGGCAGTCACGAGCTCACGCTTCAGCCCGTCCTCCAGGGACATGAGCGCACGGAGTTCGCGCCCGTGAAGTTGGAGATACCCGAGGACGGAGGGGACATGTCCGTGGTCTTCCAACCCGTGGGGCAGGCCTCGCGGTGAAGCAGCGCGGAGACAGATGCAGGGGGAACACCGCGGGCCGTCTCCCGTGGGGAACAGCCGGCCTCTTCGCGGTGGTGTTGGGACTCTGCGCCTGCGAGACGGAGGAGATTCGCGAGCTGACACGGATTCACCGCACCACGATGGTTCACCGCGCGGAGATGATGGAGCTCATCGCGCACCGGGAAGAGCGCGAGCGAGAGTTGCGCATCGTGGAGCAACGGCTCCTCATCCACTGTCCGCCGAGCGACGAGCACGCGTTGCTCTCGCGACTGACTCAAACCGTGGGCCGCGAGGACCTCAAGATACGCATCGAGGGCAGCCCAGGACGGCTTCAGCTCCAGGGAACAGGAGCGGCAGGCGACATCGTCGAGGTGCTGCGGACACTCGGGGAAGGCGCGCCGTTTCTTTCCCTCGAGAAGCTCTCCCTCCATCACGAGCAGTGGTCGATGGAGCTCGCGAAAGGACCGGCGTGTCCGACGCTGGGACAAGTCGCGGCCGAGGTCACCCGGTATCCCCTGCCGGCCCGTGGGGTTCTCTGGCGTGGAACCAGCAATGCCCTCCGAGCGAAAATCATCGCCACGGAGCGCGACCTCCAGCAGTGGGAGTCCACCGTGTTGGCGGGGGGCGTGGCGAAGCTCAATTCCCGGTGGGCCCTGCTTGAACGTCTTCGGGACCAACAGCGGGACGGGCCTGGACACCTCATGGGTCAACTGCCGTTGCTCGAAGGTCTCCTCGCGACACCTGTCGGACCAGCCCTGACGCTCTCCCGGAAGGAGGACGGCGTCTGGTTCCTCGAGCGCGACGTCGCCGGGACGGATGCGGCTTGGGTGGTTCGCCTCGGACGGGCCGGCTACCGACTGAGGACGGACCGGTCAGGTCGGTTGATGCTGATGCATGAGTCCAAGCTGAAGCAGACCCCGTAGGGTGGCTGCCCCCCGAGGCGCCGATGACGTGCCGTGCGACTCGAATCGCCGCGGCGTCGCATGCCGCCACCCTCCAGGTCTTCGGTCCACACGAGGTGCGAGAGAGCCTGCCGGGTCGTCCCCTGTCACGCACGTGACAGCGAGTGTGGTGACGGCTCGACGTGGACCCACCAGCGGGGCATGCATCTGTCGGACAGCACGCGGTCGTTGCGGGCTGGCATACAGGCGCGGACTCGTGCTTCAGGTACGGTGCGAGCCCCGTCATGCACTTCAAGTTCGTCCACGCCGCTGATCTACACCTGGACACTCCCTTCCGAGGCGTGGCCGCACAAGGCCCCCTGCTGGCGCGCTTCCAGGAGTCCACCTTCCGTGCGCTCTCGCGCATCGTCGACCTGTGTCTGAGAGAGCGCGCCGCCTTCCTGCTGTTGGCCGGGGACCTGTTCGAGGTGAAGGACCGCTCGGTGCGCGCGAGGCTGGTGCTGCGGCGCGAGCTGGGCCGGCTGCACGACGCGGGCATCGGCAGCTTCATCGTCCACGGCAATCATGATCCGCTGAGCGGCGACACGGGGACGCTGGGGTTGCCCTCCTCGGTGAAGGTGTTTGGTCCGGATTGGGAAGAGGCGGAGGTGCGGCGCGAGGGCCACCGGCTGTGCCGGGTGCAGGGCATCTCGTATCCCGACGTGGAGGTGCGCGATGACTTGTCCGCGCGCTTCCGCCGCACGAGCAATGACTTCAGCGTGGGGCTCCTGCACGCCAACCTGGGCGGCGCGGAGGGACACGCCAACTACGCGCCCTGCACACCGGCGGGGTTGGATTCGCGGGGCCTCGACTACTGGGCGCTGGGCCACGTGCACACGCGCGGCGAGGTGGTGCTGCCCGGCGGTGGCCTCGCGGTGTATCCGGGCAACCCGCAGGGCCGGCACGTGCTGGAGACGGGGGAGCGCGGCTGCGTGCTGGTGGAGGTGGAGGACGGCGGCATGCGGCGGCGCTTCGTGCCGGTGGACACGGTGCGCTGGCATCGGCTGGAAGTGCCGCTCACGGGCGTGGGCACGTTGGACGGGCTGCTAGGCCTCATCGACGAGGTGGTGGAGGCCGCGTGTGCCCGCGAGCTGGATGGGCATGCGGTGCGGCTGGTGCTGACGGGGCGCGGACCGCTGCATCGCGAGCTCGCGCGGCATGGAGCGCTGGTGCAGTTGGAGGCGGACCTGCGCGCGCGGCTGGCGTCGGCGCATCCTCCGGTGCTGCTGGAGTCGCTGCGAGACCTGAGCCGTCCCGAGCTGGACTGGGAGGCGCTCCAGGCCGAAGGCGGCTTCGCGCGCACGCTGCTGGAGGAGGCGCGGGGACTGGAAGAGGACCCGACTGCGCTTGCTCGTCTGTGGGAAGAAGAAGCGCTGGGGAGTCTGGGCCAGCGGCTCAAGCGGCTGGGCGTGGAGGTGTTGGAGGCGCCGAGGAAGGAGTGGGTATCCCGCGCGAGCCTGTTGAGCGTGGAGGCACTTCACGACGAGGAGGGCGCATGAAGCCAGGGCTGCGCATCGACACGCTGCGGGTTCGGCGGTTCGGACACTTCTCGGACTTCTCGCTGGAGCTGGGGCCCGGACTGCATCTGATGTACGGCCCCAACGAAGCGGGCAAGAGCACGTTGCTGGCGTTCCTGCGCGCCATGTTGTTCGGCTTCGAGAAGCGCGGGCATCCGGAGCGGTATGCGCCCACCGACGAGGACACACCGTCGGGGGGAGAGCTTCGCCTGCTCACGGCCTCGGGGGCGCTGACGGTGCGGCGCACGGCGACGGCTCGGGGGAAGCGCTCCGAGAGCCTGACGGTGCTGGGGCCGCAGGGTGAGCCCGTGTCCGAGGAGCGGCTGAAGGAGGCGCGGGGGCATGTCACGCGCGAGCTGTTCTTCGATGTCTTCGCCTTCCGGCTGGAGGAACTGGCGGGCTTCGAGCAGCTCACCGAGCAGCGGGGCGCCTCGGAGGCGCTGGTGGCCGCGAGCATGCGAGGGGCCCGGCGTCTGCCGGAGGCGATGGCGCGGCTGAGGAAGAACGCGGAGCTGCTCTACAAGCCGGCGGGTGTGAACCCCGAGCTGAACGTGAAGCTGCGTGAGCTGGAGGAGGTGCAGGAGCAGCTTCGCCAGGAAGGCAACCGGCCCGCGCTCTACTTCGCGATGCGGGACAAGCTGGAGGCGCTGGGCGCCGAGTCGCGTGCGCTGGAGTCTCGCCTTCACGAGGAGCGCCGGGAGCTGGAGCGGTTGGAGCGGCTGGAGTCCGCGCTGGGAGAAGTGACGGCGCTGGCGGCGGCGCGCGCGGAGCTGGAGACGCTGCCCGTCCTCGAGACGTTTCCCGAAGGCGGTGAAGCGCGGCTGGAGGATGTGCTCCATCGCAGCAGGAGCTATCGCGCGGAGGTGGCCCGGCTCGCGGAGCGGCTCACCTCCACGGAGTCCGAGCTGGAGCGGTTGTCCCTGTCCTCACCCGTCCGAGGGCGGGAGGAGGAGGCTCGGGCGGTGGTGGCCGCGTTCTCGGAGCGGTCGGAGTTGCTGCGTGCGTTGCCCGCGCGCAAGGCCGCGCTGGGGATGAAGCGGAGGCAGGTGGAGTCCTCGCTGGAGGAGCTGGGGCTCGACGTGGATGGGCCGGGGCTGCTGGCCTTGGACTTGAGCGCGGGGGCTCGCGCGGGCCTGGAGTCCCTGGCGTCGCAGCTGGAGGTGGAGGAGCAAGGGCGGAGGGAAGCGGCGAGCACCTTGGGGCGCACGCGCCTGGAGCGGGAGCGGATGGACGATGCGCTCATGCGCATGGAGTCCGAGCTCTCGGGGCTCCCGGAGGCACGGCCCGCGCAGGTGCGGCATCAGCAGGCGGGCCTGGGCCGGATGCGCGGCGTGCGCGCGGAGCTGGAGCGGCTGGGCGAGCAGAAGGAGGAGGCTCGGCGGCGGCTGGAAGGATGGCGTGGGCAGGAGCCGGAGCCCGTGACACACGCCCCCGTGATTCCCGGGTGGTGGGCGCCCGTGGCCGCCTTCGTGACGGTGGTGCTCGCGGGGTTGGGGTGGTGGTTGAGCGGGCTGGTGGTGAGCGGGCTGGCGCTCTGCGGCGGCCTGGTGCTGACGGGGTTGTTGGGGCTGGCCCGGCGCCGGGTGGAGGCGATTCGAGACGCGGAGCGGAGCACACGCGAGGCGCGCCAGCAGGAGCGGCGGCAGGAGGAGGAGCGGCAGCGAGCGACCCTCTCGGGCCTGGCGGCGCGTGAGGAGTTGTTGCATCGGGAGCTGCTGGCCTCCGCCATCGAGGCGGGACTCACGCCGGCGGCGACCCTCGCGGACATGACGGTGCGCGAGGGCGTGCTCGCGGAGGCATTGGAGAAGGCCGCGCGGCGTGAGTCGCTCCTGCGTGAGCGGGATGCGCTGCGGGCCTCGCATGACGTGGCCCTGCGTGAGGAGCGGCACGCGGAGGAGGCCCTGCGCGGACATGAGACACGGCACGCGTCGCTCTCGTCCGAGGTCATGACCTGTCTGTCATCACGCGGTTTCCCCACGGGGCTCCCGCCCCAGGCGGCCCTGGCGTTGTGGCGGGATGCCTCGGCGCTGAGGCAGCGCTGGCAGGACGTGGGCGCGGAGGAGGCCGCGCTCACGGTCGACGAGGACGCATGCGAGAGCGTCATCACGCGGCTGCGAGGGCTCACCGCGAAACTGTTCGCGGGGACGGAGCCTCCACTCGACACGCCCTCCCCTCGAGCGGCACTCACCTCGCCTCCGGTGGAGTCGCTCGCCCTGCGCGTGAGTTCCGCCCTGGACGCGGCCCGTGAGCAAGAGGCGGAGCGGCGCACCGTCCTGGAACGTCATCGTGAGCTGCGCGAGGAGAAGGCCCGGCTCGACGAGCTGTCTCGCGCGGAGGAAGCAGCCCTCGTCTCCCTGCTCGCCGAAGGGGGAGGAGGCGACGAGGAGAGCTTCCGCCGGCACGCTCGGCAGGCCCGCCGATACACCGAGCTCACCCATCATGCCCGGGAGCTCGCGCACCGCATCGAGGCCCGCACGGGCCTCTCCGACACCCAAGCCCGCGAGTCCCTGCGCGCCCTGGGCGGCGAAGCAGGTCTGCGGGTGTCGCTCGAACAGCTTCGCGCGCGACACACCCAGGCCCAGCAGCAAGCCAAGGCGCTCCTCACCGAGCAGGGCGCGACGCGCAACCAGCTCGAGCAATGGGAGAACGACGACCTGCTCGCCCGCCTGCGCATTCAAGAAGAGACGCTGCGCGCGAAGGTGGCGGAGCTGGCCACGCGGTACGCGGAGGAGAAGCTCGCGCTCGCGCTGCTGGGACAGGCCCGGCGCCGCTTCGAGGAGGAGCAGCAGCCCCGGGTGGTGCAGCTCGCCTCCGAACACTTCACGCTGTTGACCGGCAGCCGTTATCGCCGGGTGTTCATCCCCGCCGGTGACGAGCGTGAATTGCGCGTGAGTGACGGGCAGCGGGACTGGAGCGCGGCGCAGCTCTCACGCGGCACCCGGGAGCAGCTCTACCTGGCCTTCCGCCTGGCGGTGGTGCGCGACTTCGCGGAGACCCGGGGAGCGCTGCCGCTCATCGTGGGTGACGTGCTGGTGAACTTCGACCCCTTGCGCGCCCGCGCCGCCATCCACCTGCTCGCCCAACTCTCCGAGCACCAGCAGGTGATTGCCTTCACTTGTCATCCCTGGCTGCGCGAGCTGTTCGAAGCCGAGGGCGCGCGCCTGCAACACCTGGAGGCTCGCGATACACCCTCCGCGCTTCGCGCCGGCTGAAGCACGGTGATGCCCGATAGACCTTGGTACAAGTGCTCGCATCTTCGTACAAGGTTTCACGTCAATCGCAAACGTGTGCCCATTCCCCGGAGACGCGGTGGGCGTTGACGATTCGGCATCCTTCGAACAAGGGACTCACATCTCCCGAGGGGCCTGGACATATCGGCGACCGGCTCGCGCGGCTCCACCGCGCGCAAAACGGAGCATCGCCCCATCATGTCCCGTATCACGAGTACCGAGGTCGTCGTCCCCCAGTCCCTCTCCGCCGAGGCCCGGCGGCGTCTGACGGACGCGCTCTACGCCGTGCACCAGGAGATCTTCGACGGCGTGGAGCGCGACTGCTTCGCCCGCTACGTGGTGGACTCCACCGCCGAGCACACCTGGATTCAGCTCCACCGCAACGAAGCCGGCTTGCTGGTGGGCTACTTCGCCCTGCATGTCTTTGAGAAAAAACTCAACGGTGTCATCACCGCCGTGTTTCGCGCGGAGGCCGGCTCACTGCGCGCGTATCGCGGAAGCAACCTCAGCCCCCGGCTGGCGTTGTCCCTGGTCGTGAAATACCTGCTGAGACACCCCGGACGTCCGGCCTACTACCTGGGCGCGCTGGTCCACCCGTCCAGCTACACCTTGCTCACGAAGTATTGCGGTGAGGTCTGGCCCCGGCGCGAGCACCCCATTCCCGCCGAGCTGCGCGGCTTCATCGACGAGCTGGGCTCCGCGTTTGGACTGGCGCGAGTCGACCCGGAGAACCCCTTGTTGCGTCAGGTGGGCTGGCGCACCCGCGAGTCCGAGGCCGAGCGGGACTACTGGCGCCAGTGTGACAGACCCTCCGCGCGTTTCTTCCTGGAGACCAATCCCGGCTACACGCAAGGCCATGGACTGTTGACCCTGATACCCGCGACGCTGGCCAACATCGGGAGCATCCTGCGCGTCATGTGTGGCCGCCTCCTGCGTGGGCCCGTGGACGCGGCCATGGCCATGGCCTACCGCCTGCCCGGCGGCGCGCGCTTGCTCCGCGCCACGGTGGCAAGACAGCTCAAGTCCTCTCCGCTGTTCGCCCACTTCGCGCCCTCGGTCCTGAAGGCGCTCGCCGCGCGCGCCCAGGTGCGGGCACTTCCCCCGGGCCACTACGTCTTCCGACAGAGCGACGTGAGCGATGAGCTGTTCCTGCTCGCGCGCGGCGCGGCCTACGTGCTCGCGGGAGCGGGGCCGGGGGAGGAGGTGGTGAACCAGCTCGGCAGCGGCACGGTGTTCGGAGAAATCTCCACGTTCGCGGGCGGGCGGCACTGCACGTCGGTGCGCACGGCGTCCGCCTCCACGGTGGTGAGGATTCCCGGCGCCGCGCTACGCCCCTTGCTGGAGTCCGATGCGGGCCTGCGCAAGAACGTGTGGGGCACGCTCACGGAGCGGCACTTCGATGACGTGCTCCGCGCCCAGCACCGCTACGCGCACCTGGGCCGCAAGGAGCGGCGGGCCTGGCTGTCGCGCGGAGTGGAGCGCGAGCTGTCCGCGGGCCAGGAGCTGGTGTTGGAGCCAGGCTCGCACCTGTTCATGGTGTCTGGCGCGGTGGAGCTGTCACATGTCACGCCCCGGCTCATGGCCCGAGGCGCCCTGTTCCTCGAGGTGGAGCGCCACCTGCCGCTGGTGGCCCGCGAGGACACACGCGTCGTCGTACTGCCCTGACTCGGACACACGCCCAAGTCCCTTGCCCAGCGCTCGCGGGCCTGTGGCACACTGCGCGCCATTCGACTCCTGTTCTCCATCGTCTTCTGGACGTTCCTCGGAATCTCCAGCCTGGTGCTCTTCCTCGGCGCGGTCGTGGTGTGGGCCGTCACGACGCCGTTCGACCGGAACGGGCGGCTGCTGCACCTGTATTCGTGCTTCTGGGCGCAGCTCTACTTCTATGTGAATCCCCTCTGGCACCTGCGCGTGGATGGCCGTGAGCACCTGCCCTGGCGCGGCCCCGCGGTGCTCGTGTCCAACCACGAGTCGCTGGGCGACATCCTGGTGCTCTTCGGGCTCTACCGCCCCTTCAAGTGGGTCTCCAAGGCCGCCAACTTCAACCTGCCCCTCATCGGCTGGAACATGCGGCTCAACCGCTACGTGCCGCTGGTTCGCGGGGACAAGGAGAGCATCGTCAAGATGATGGCGCGGTGTGAGCACTGGCTCGAGCGCGGCGTCCCCGTGCTCATGTTCCCAGAAGGGACACGCTCGGCGGACGGACAGCTCAAGCCCTTCAAGGACGGCGCCTTCGCCCTCGCCTTGAAGATGCGCTGCCCCGTCATCCCCATCGTGCTCACCGGCACCGCCCGCACCCTGCCCAAGCACGGCCTGGTGCTGGAGACCTCCGCGCACTGCCATGTCCAGGTCCTGCCGCCCGTCGACTCGGCGGGCTTCGAGGATGTGGCCAACCTGCGCGAGCACATCCGGGACCTCATCGTCGCCGAGAAGGCCCGCCTGGAGGCCCTCCCCGTCCGAGCGTGAGCCCGTGGCGACTTCGCCCGAAGAGCCCTGCTAGCGTGCCTCCACCTGGAGGGGATGATGCGAAGGCCATCCGCGGTGGCACTCACGCTTGGTGTGCTGGCACTGGGCTCCGTCGTCGCGGTCATCGCCTTCCGCGCGCCCTCCGACGAAGCGCCCCTCCCCGCCGAGCCCAGGCCCGCGGCCGCCAAGCCCGCGGCGCCGCGCGAGCCCACGCCCCCTCCGCGAGGCGTGTTGTCCGTTCGAGGCCGCGTGCTCCTCGAGGACCAGAGCCCCGCCCGGGGCGTGGAGGTCACCGTCACGCGGTCCATCCCCGGCGAGTCCCTGTCCTCACGCCCCTGTGGCGCGGACACCGGGACGCCGCTGTCCTCCTTCCAGTGCAAGGACGCGAGGACCGTCCTCGCGCTGCTCGACGAGGGCTCGGGCGCGGCGCCGGTATTGAACCGCGCCCTCACGGCGGAGGATGGCTCCTTCACGCTGGACGGACTGCCCGAGGGCCCGGTCGCGCTGTGGGCCCTCTCGCCCCGGGGCACGGCGGTGGACCTCGACGTGGCGGCGGGCACCCAGGACGTGACGCTCGTCCTCGCCAAGGAGCTGCGCGGCAAGGGACGTGTCATCGACGAGGCCGCGCGCCCCGTGGTGAACGCCAGCGTGACGCTCTTCCACACCGAGCACTCGCGCTTCTTCGAGACCTTCACCGACGCGGAAGGCCGCTTCGTCCTGGGCCCGTTGCCGCAAGGCGACTACGCGCTCGTCGTCTTCAGCCCGGGGCTCTTGCCGCTCCATGTGCCGGACCTCTTCATCGAGCTCATCGACGTGGAGGACCTGGTGCTGCACCGGCCCCGGAGCATCGTCGGCCAGGTGCTGATGGATGAGCGCCCCGTCGCGGGCGCCGAGGTCGAAACACACGACGGCCTGTACCACCAGGTGACGGACGCGCAGGGGCGCTTCACGTTGGAGAACCTCTCTCCCCAGCGCTACCTGCTGTGGGCGCGGCACGGCGACCAGCAGGGCGAGGTGACGACGGAGCTCGAGGAGGAGCAGGACAAGGCGGAGGTGACGGTGCGGCTGGGGACCCTCTTCCGCGTGGTGGGCACGGTGCGCGACGAGGCGGGCAAGCCCATCGCGGATGCGATGGTGGAGATGAACGCCACCCAGGAGTTGATCCGCACCACCCACACCACCACGGATGCGGAGGGGCGCTTCGTGCTCGACCGGGCGGCCCAGGGTCGCATGGCCTTCAGCGCCTGGGCCCAGGGCTTTCAGCAAACGGAGACGGAGCACCATGTCGTGACGGCCGACATGGCGCCCCTGGACTTCGTCATGAAGCGCGCCTTCGTCGTGGAAGGCCTGGTCACGGACGCATCGGGGAAGCCGCTCGCGGAGGTCCTGGTCTCCGGCGTGAAGCAGACCGGTGAGGCGCGGCCCCGGCACGACAGGCCCCCGGAATCTCCCTATGACCGTGGCGAGTCCGTGGAGGCCTATACCGACGAGCAGGGCCACTTCGTGCTCAACCTCACCCAGCCGGAAGCCCACCTCGTCAGCGCCGAGGCCGAAGGCTTCCTGGGAACCTCCCTCGAAGTGGTGGCGCCCGCCCAGGACGTGAAGCTGGTGATGCGCGAGGGCGCGCGGCTGCAAGGCCTCGTGGTGGACGAGCGGGGCGAACCCATCCCGGAGGTCACCCTCACGCTCTGGGATGGCGGAGGAAAGGAGCTCCGCGTCTCCCTGGGGCCCAGCGACGAGCAGGGCCGGTTCAACATCGGAGGTCTGCCCGCGGGCTCCTACTCCCTCCGGGCGGAGTTCAACGTGGGCGGCCTGCATCACGTCTCGCTCCCCGTGGAGCTTCGCGGCACGGACACGACGAAGGTGACGGTGCGCATGGACACGGGATTGTCCGTGTCGGGCGTGGTCGTGGATGAAGCGGGGGTGCCCATCGCAGATGTCGGGGTCCATGGCTCCGTCACGGACCCCATCTCGAGCGAGGCGGATGAAACACTCAGCGACTCCGTGACGCCCTCCATCGCCACCACGGATGCCCAGGGGCGCTTCACCCTCCACCACGTGCCACCGGGCCCGTGCCGGTTGATGATCAACAAACAGGGCTACGTCCTGCGCGAAGAGCCCGCCTCGAGCGATGACCCACTCTCGCACGAACCCCAGGTCGTCGTGCCCGCGGGGGCGAAGGACGTCCGGCTGGTGCTGCTGTACCAGGGGAGCGTCCGGGGACGGCTGGTGCGCGAGGACTACTCGCCCATCACCCGCTTCAACATCAACGAGGCGCCCTTGAGAGATCCGCTCGGCGTCTTCCGCTTCGAGGTCTCTCAACCGGGCGACCTGACCTTGACGCTGGAGGCGCCGGGGCTCACGCGCATGGTGCGCGAGGTTCACGTGGCCCCCGGCCAGGACCTGGACCTGGGAGACGTGGTCCTCAAGGCGGGCCGGCGGGTACGGGGACGGGTGTTGGACGCGAGCACCTCCCAGCCCGTGTTCGGCGTCGAAATCGAGGCCACGCCCCTGCCCGCGTCTCCTCCACGACAGGGGCCCGAGGAGTATGTCGCGCCGCTCGCGATCACCCGCACAATCCCGGGGGGCGAGTTCGAACTGCCGCCCCTGGAGCATGGGCCGCTCCTGCTGAAGTTCCATCATCCCGAGTACCTGGACCAGGAGACACTCGTCGGCCCGGCGGACACCACCGTGGAGCTGCGGCTCTCCTCCGGCGCGCGCCTGGAGGGCACCGTGGTGGACCGCCACGGACGCCCCATCCTGAGCCACGTGGAGCTCACCCCGGTGTCCGACCACACCATCTCCGCCCGGTACAAGTACACCCGCAGCAGCCAGGGAGCCTTCGCCATCAGGGGGTTGCTGCCCGGGGACTATGTCGTCAGCGCGACGGCGCAAGAGTCCTCACCGGAGCACGGGGTCGGGTTCATGCCTCGCCTCGTGAGCCTGGGCCCTTCCGAGAGCAAGACCCTCTCCCTCCAGGAGCGCGTGGGCCAGGCCACGCTCAAGTTGCGCCGGGCGACACCGGAGCGGGACTTGGCGCCCCTCGTCGACGGCATCGCCTTCATCAAGGTCCGGCTGTTCCCCGGGCCGCTGCCCCTCATCACGTCCCGCAGGCAGTGGGAGCGGCTCGCGCAGACGCTGGCCGTGCCTCGGCTCGAGGACCCCACGTCCATGGAGGAGGAGCTGACGTTCCCGCAGCTGCCCCTGGGCCACTACACCTTCGTCATGATGGGAACGGACGTCCGGACGCGCCAGGTCGTGGTCCACCGCGAGGAGGTCGGGGTCTCGTCTCCGGGCGTCACCACCCTCGACCTCGTGCCCCGGTGGGTTCCCGTCCCCGCTCCGTGACACCCCGCGAGGGCGGCTCCAGCCATACGGCCTCTCTGAAAGCAAGACTTCCCAGACCCGGGCGTGCCCACACTGTCCACAGTGTCGGCTTGTGATAAGTCCTCGGGCCCATGTCGACGAGCGATGCGCTGAACGCAGCAGACCTCGAGCGGTTGGCCCAGGCGGAGTCGCCGGACCTGGCCGATGCCGTGCTCGCCTTCCTCGAGCAGCCGGAGCCCACGCCCGAGTCAGGCCAGACGCCGCCCAAGGGCGCCTTCACCTTCACGAAGCTGCGCTCCACGCTGTCCCAGTCGTGGTTCCAGGGTGGCGTCAAGCAGCGGCGCGCGTACTCGCATGCGGCGTGGCAGCGCTTCCTCGCGCAGAAGGACCTGCCCATGCCGGCGCGCTTCGCGCTGGCGGACCTGCTCGTCAAGCTCTACGCGAGGAAGACCGAGGCCTCGCGCGCCATCCTCATCGACATCGCGCGCCGCGCCGACCTGAAGTTCGGCCTGTGGGGCGGCCTCAAGCGCATCTACAAGATGGCCGAGGCCAACCACGACGCGGAGATGTTCGGCGTGCTCGCGTGGCGCCTCGACGTGGAGCGCGCCCGCTCCCACCGCCACGAAGTCACCATCGGCACGCTGCACTACATGCGCCTGCGCGCGTGGCGGTACCTGCGGCACCTGGCCGCCGCCGTCCCGGAGCTCTACCCGCAGTTCGCCGTGGAGGTGCTGCGTCACTACGACGAGGACACCTCCTGGCACTCCATCTGGGTGGCCCATCACATCTGGGCGCACGACTCCAAGAAGTACACGACGCGGTCCTTCCCCATCCAACCGCCCACGGACATGGTGAAGCACCGCGCGTTCACCGACGCGTGGAAGCGCTCGCCGGACGCGCTGATGCGGCTGCTCGACACGTGCCTGTCGGACCCCGCCGCGCGCTTCGCCATCCAGGGCCTGCGCAAGGACTTCCCAGAGGCGCTGCGCAAGGTGACGCCCGCGTGGCTGGACCGGCTCGCGCGCCGTCCGCTCGCCAGCGCGCATGACTTCCTGGTGGAGACGCTCCAGGGTTCGCCCGAGTTCCATCAGGGCAAGCTGCGCGAGCTGGGGCTGCATGAAGCGGTCCTCGCGTTGCTCCTGTCACCCAGTGGCAAGGCGCGCACGTACGCCATCGAGTACGCGCGCGCCCACGCGCAGGACCTGGCCACCGAGCGGCTGGTGACGCTGGTCGCCACCGGCGAGAACGACGTGAAGGCGTTCGCCGCGGCCGTGCTGGAGAAGCGCAACCCGCGCGAGATGGGCATCGCGCTGTTGGGCCAGCTGCTGTCGTACAAGACCACCGCGCGCTTCGCGGCCAAGTCCCTGGAGCAGTCCTTCGACCGCGCGGAGCTGTCCGCGTCGTTCCTGCGGGACATGTACCTGGGCACGCACGAGCAGCTCTCCTGGGTGAAGGGCTTCGTCGCGTCCAAGTACCCCGGCACGGAGATGCCGGTGGCCTTCTGGAAGGAGCTCCTGGAGGACCCCCGCCTGGAGGAGGACCCGGACCCGGTGGAGGACCTCGTGGTGAAGGCGCTGTCGGCCTACACGCCCGCGGTCATCGGCCCGGAGTGGTTGCTGGACAAGACGGCGCACTCACGCGTCGGCACCACGCTGGCCCGGTGGCTCCAGCGCGCGGACAGCCTGCCGGGGCTGGACGTGGAGAAGGTGAAGGGCCTGGTCTTCAGCGGCAAGCACCGCCACATGGCCCTGGCGCTATTGGGCAACCGCAAGCTGTTCACCGCGCGTCAGCTCACCGTGCCCTGGCTGCTCGCGCTGGCCCGCCGCGCGGACCCGACGCTGCATGACTTCGCGCACCGCTACCTGCTGGAGAACGTGGCCCCCGCGGACTTCAGCGACACGGGCGACGCCGCCGCGGGACTGGAGCGGCTGTTCGAGCTGGCGCTGGGAGCCAAGCAGCCGGTGCCCGTGCGCACGTTCGCCCAGGCGTACCTGCGCTGCCACCACCCGGTCATCGGTCCGGAGCAGCCGGAGTCGAAGTCCTACGACATCAAGCCGCGCGCGCCTCGCAAGTCGTACACGCCGGAGAAGCTGTGGCCCGCGCTGTTCGACGCGCGCGACGACGTGCGCCGCTTCGCGTTGACCATCACCCGCGCGGAGCTGCGCGCCTGGGGCTGGCACACGCGTGTGTACGAGCTGGCGGACGCCGACGCGAAGGAGGTTCGCAACCTGGCCTACGACGCGCTGCTGCGCGCGGGCGAGGAAGGCGCGGATGCTCGCCACGTGCTGCACCCCGAGGAGCTGGACCCGGTGAAGGTCTTCTCCCTCACGGAGAGCACCAAGCGCAGCACGCGCGAGGTGGCGGTGGAGCTCATCCGCCGGCACTACACGCGGCTGGGCGGCGCCGAGCGGCTCGCGTGGCTGATGCAGAGCGCGGACCGCGAGGTGGGCCTGTTCGCCGTGCGGCTGCTCTGGGAGAAGCACCGCCCCACGCACCTGCCGGAGGGGTGGAAGCCCTCGGGCGCGAAGGAGGCTCCCGCCGCGGGTGGCGGTGAGCGCTTCGCGGACGTCGCCTCGCTGCGCGACTTCCTGCGCAAGATGCTCTTCGGCCTGCCCCCGGGCCGCGCGAAGGAAGCGCGCGAGGGCGAGGTGCAGAAGCGCCTGTCGGCCAGCGAGGCCAAGCGCCGGGTCATCGAGCTGGTGCGAGACCTGGGGCTGGAGGAAGAGAACTTCGCCCGCGTCGTCGCGCCCGTGCTGGAGGAGTTCACCGGCTCGATGGCCAAGGGTGAGTGGCAGAGCTGCCTGGCCTCCCTGGTCCAGCTGCGCACGGCGCACCCGGACGCGCGGCTCGGGAGCTTCTGAGTCCCGGGCCTGTTGCCCCCCATTGCGCCCCTTCGCGATGTTAAGAAGAGCGGCCCCGAAGGAACATTCATGTCCGTCCTCTCCATCGGCAACATCGAGAAGCTCCGTGCACTCGCGGCCAACGCGCGGGTGCTGCTGCTCGGCGGCGCTCGCGCCTCCAGCGCCAGCCGCGTCACCGCGTTCGAGCCCGGCACCAACAAGGTGCTGTGGAGCACTGAGTTCCCCTCCGCGGTGAACGCCCTGGCCCTCGCGGGCGAGCGCTTCGCCGCCGCGTGCGCCGACGGCGCGCTGTGCTTCGGCACGCTGTCCGACGGACAGGTGCAGGGGCGGCTCGAGGGTGCCCA